>NZ_JAFCTT010000001.1:2500-350199 GCF_049896165.1 Brevundimonas sp. TWP3-1-2b1
AGAGGTTCCTGAGGTCGAACCGACCCGGAGGTCGGCGGAGGCGGCGATGTAGTCGCCTCCGATTTCTGCGTCAAGTTGTTCTTTTAAAAGAACTTCTGTCGGCGTTTCCGGCCCCCTTGAGGGCGGCGGAGGCGGCTTCCTAAAGAAGGCCGAACCCCGTGTCAACCGGGCTTTTCAGCCATTCCGCAGAGACGAAAACCGAAGCCTTCAGTCCGCAAAATACCACCCGGGAAAGCCACACTGGCTTCCCCGTTTCGTTACCGAGGCGATTCGATTGGAGCAAGCAGACTATGTGGAACCGGCCGTGGAAGCAAGGGTTTTTAGTCCCCTTTTTCCTCCGGGTCCCTGGCGACTTGCGTCCCCGGGGCCCCGGTGGCCAGCCCGTCTCCGAGCGAGGTGGCGATATACGTAGGGGCATCTTCGTCCGCAAGCGGCATTGTTGTGGCGCCCGAAGATTCACACCGAGTCCGGTTCAGCGAGCCTTGTCGCTCAGCGGCTCAACCCGCCGCTATATAGGTCCGCAGGCTCTCGGCCTCATGGGTGGCCTCGGCGATCTGGCACTTCACCACGTCACCGATAGAGATGACGCCGCTCAACCGGTTGTCCTTCAACACCGGCAGATGGCGGATCCGTCGATCGGTCATCCGCCCCATCAGAATCGCGACCGTCTCGCCCGGCTCGGCGAAGACAACGTCTCTGGTCATATAGGCGGACACGGGCCTGGCGAGGCCGGCGGCTCCGTCAGCGGCGACAGCCTTGACGACATCTCTCTCCGAGATGACGCCGACGACGCGGTCGCCGTCGCAGACGATCAGGGCGCCGACCCGCCGGCTGTCCAGCTCGGCGCAGGCGTCGGAGAGGGTGATGTCGGGCGCGACGCTGAACACGTCGCCTCCCTTGCTCTTGAGGATTTCTGCGACCAGCACAGTGCGGCTCCTTCCCTTATGTTCTTGGGAACGGCCGTCGGCCGAAGGACCGAAGCCGCTTCAGCCGAGAGGATCGCCCAGACCGCCCGACGAATCAAACCTTTCGTCGGGCCGCGCGAACAGACGCGCCAGGGGGCCGATGGCCAGAATGCCGAACAGGAAGCCGAAGGCGTGGGCCTCCCAGGCGATTGTTGCGCCCTCGGCGCCGGGCGCGAACCCGATCAGGCCGACGACGGCGTTGATGCCCATCCAGGCGATGGAGGTGGTGATGACGCTGCGGTTGGTCAGGGGCAGGACCCGCCCTCCCCCGCCCAGCAGGCGAGTCGCGGCCCCGATCAGACCGAACACCGCGCCCGATGCCCCGACCAGCGGATCCGGGCTGCCGAGGTGGACGAGGCCATAGCCCAGCGTCGCAAAAATTCCGGCGCATATATAAAGTGCGAGAAACACCCCTGCGCCGGCCGGTCCGCGGAACAGTCTCGCGACCGGCGCGCCGAACGTCAGGGCGGCGACCGCATTCATCAGGGCATGCACCCAGCCGCCGTGCACCAGCATGGAGGTGAACAGTCCGCCGTAGCGCCCCTCGCCGAGATCGACCGGAGCGAAGGCGAGCCCGAGCCAATTGTCGCGCGACCGCTCCTGAAGGACGTAGAGCGCCGGCATCGAGGCGGCCAGCAGCACCGCCAGCAGCGGCGCATTGAAGATGCGTTCCCTCGGGGGCGGACCGGCGAATCGGTCGGGCATCGGCTCCATTCCGCTCAAATGCGGAAAGGCGTCAGCGATCTCAAGCGCTTCTTAATAACCATATCTCATTTTGGGACGCGGACCGCGCCCGGCGGCCGTTAACCGTGTTCGCGTGGGATTGGCCAAATGCGCTTCAAGAGGACGTCCATCGCCCTGCTGACCGTCGCTCTGGCGACGCCGGGCGCAGCCCTGGCGCAATCGAGCGGCTCGGCGGGCCTGTCGACATTCCAGAGCGGCTACGGCGGCGCGCGGCAGTCGGTAACGTCGGCCCAGACCGGATCGACCCGCGACCAGAACGGCAATCGCCTGATCGTCGATGGAATCATCCAGGCGGGCGCCTCGGCCTATTCCCGCCAGTCCGGCGGCGTGTCGAACACCTACTCCGGCGGCGTCGGTAACTCGCAGGGCACGACGATCGCGGGCTCGACCGCCATCGGCAACAATCTGAACGTGGTGGTCCAGGGCAGCCACAACACGGTCATCGTCAACTCGCGCCAGACCAACACGGGCAATGTCAGCGCCCGAACGGATCTGACCGGCACCCTGACAGGCTTCGAATGATCGCGCCCATGTTTGGTCCCCGGCTGAGGAGCGGCGTCGTCGCCGTCGCAGTCGCCGCACTGCTGTCCGCCTGCGTCAGTCCCGTGGCGGGGCCGAGCGGTCTCTACGCCACGCCGATCGGCAATGCGCCGGTGACGTCGAACCCGACGCCCTATTCGACGGCGCTGTATTGCCTGGCCGACTATGCCCGGCGCTACAACCTGCCCTCGCCGCGCATGGCGGTGGGTCGGATCGCCGACTACACAGGGACTGTCTCGGCCGACGGCGGCCGCCAGATTACCCAAGGCGCGTCCCTGATGGCGATGTCGGCGCTGGCGAAGTCGGGCGCCCAGATCGTCGAACGCTACGACACCTCGATCTCGGAGATGGAACTCCGCTACGCCAACAACCGCCTGATCGGCGACCAGGGCGGCACGGCGGAGGAGCCGAACTATCGCCGGATTCTGGCCGGTCAGGTGCCGGGCTCGGACTTCTACATCGCCGGCGGCATCACCGAGGTGAACTACAATATCCGCTCGGCAGGCTTCGACGCCGCCGTGGGTGAGACCGACACCGACGTCCCCGGCTCGGGCATCATCCAGGGCAAGGTCTATGTGATGAACATCGCGATCGACCTCCGGCTCGTCCAGACGACGACACAGGAAGTCGTCGATGTCATCTCCTACCAGAAGCAGATCATCGGCCGCGAAATCTCCGCCGGGGTGTTCGACTTCCTCAACGGCAATGTCATCGACGTCTCGGCCGGCACGGGCGGTATGGAGCCGGTCCAGCTGGCGGTTCGCGCCCTGATCGAACGGGCGACGCTGGAGATGATGGCGAATCTGTACGGCGCGCCGGGGCCAGAAGTCTGCCTCGACGCCGCCAACGACCCTCTGAACACGGTGGGCGCGACCGGCGGCTACTACGCCGCCTACGACAACACGGGAACGAACAATGGCCAGACTCGCGCCGAACCGTCTCGCTGGCACGATCGCCGCGACGGCGATGTGCGTCGCAGCCGCTACTGAGGCCTTTGCTCAGGACCGTTCGATCGTCCTGAATCAGCAGCTTCAGCTCGGCGACGTCATCGCGGGCCAGACCCTGAACGTTGAGGACGCCACCGGAGAGGTGGGCGTGAACAACGCCGCCCAGGGCAACAGCCTGTCGGGCTCGGTCGAAAACGACGCCCTGGACCTGACCTCGACCCAGACGATGCGCGGCAATACCCGCGCGACCACCACCCTGACCCTGACCGGCGACACCGAGGGGCCGGTCAATGCGACGACCCAGGCGCGCGGCAACTATCTGGCGGCCGGGGCCTACGGCGGCGACCTGACAATCGAATCCTCCCAGAGCGTCGAACCGTCGGAGGTCACCGCCTCTTCGACCCTTACCGGATCGAACGCCCGCCTGATCGGCGGGGCCTCGATCGGGGTCACGGCCATCGCCAACACCACGGCCATCGGCGCGAGCGGTGCCCATGTGCAGGGCACGGTGATCCAGAACTCCTCGGCCGGGGTTCGCGCCGAGAACTTCGCGGGCACCCAGTACATCCCCGAGACGGGTGAGTTCATCAGCCAGTCGATCGGCAACTCGGTGCTGGTGAACTCCGGCCTCGCCTCCAGCCAGGACCTGACCCTCCGCCAGCGTCAGGCCGGCGACCAGGTCACCGCCTCCACCAGCGCCAACTCGGGCAATGCCTGGGATCTGGCCGGCCGGGCGCGGGCCACAGGCAACCAGGCGGTTCTCTACAATCAGGGCGGCTCGGCCGTGGTGACAACCGACCAGTCGAACCTGTCCCGGATCCAGACCGCCAGCCGGGTCACCAGCTACGACTTCGGCGCGGCGACCTCGAACGCCTACGGAACAGGCAACGAGGTCTCGATCGGCAACAACGATCGCTATCTGGAGATCGACAATTCCCAGGTGAACTCCGGCGGCGTCGAGGTCTTCTCGACCTTCGAAGGCACGAACGGCTACGACGCCCGTGTCGCTGCGGAGGCCGTCGGCAACTCCGTCACCGGCTACGCCTGCTCCCAGTGCGACGGGTATATGGACGTCACCAACGCCCAGACGAACTCCGGAAACGTCTCGGCTACGGCCACGACGACGATCCGCGGAAGCGGCCGTTCGGTCGCCACCGGGGCCAACGCCGTAGGCAATACGGCGACCTTCTACGTTTCGCGTCCGGGAACCTAGCGCCGCGTCCGCGGCGCAATCTCTTCAAATCCGCCCCGCGCTGGGTCCTTGCGAACGGGCAGTCCGGTCTCGTCCGAGACGTATACCAAAGATTCGGCGACCCCGACGGTCCCGTCGAATTTCCTCTGCTCAAACGACGTGTGAAACAGATGGATGTTTCTGGGTTTGCCCAGAATATCCATTCGGCCGCAGCCAAGGAATTTCACGACGTAATGGACGTTCGTTGTGCCGGGTCGGTCCCCGCCCGATCTCGTTTCCCTCACTGACAAGGTCTTGATTTCGTCAGGTGACATCGCCCCGATCACAGCGATCGGATCCTCGTCGTATTGAAACGTCCGATCGCCAGCATCGACGGCGAACATGTTGCGATAGGTAGAGAGCGTTCTGGTCCCGCTGGAAGCCTCGTCACCTGTTATCGATCTTAACTCGGTGACTGTCTGGATCAGGTCGCCCTCAACCCGGGTGATGCGGCTAGTCATATCGAGAGCGTCGCCGTCGCCGGTCACTGCCCGTCCCGAGAGTTCGGTCCCTACTGAGATCGGCGATTCGAAAGGGTTGGCCCCACTACATTCGACGTACTGGAAGCCAACCCCCGGCGAACCGACTTTTTCGGGCGACTGAGGGACCTCAGCCTGGCATGCGCCGACGACAAACAGGCCTGCCAAACATATCTTGCAGATCCTCACGCCCTTTGAGCCCTAGCCTTGGTTCTTGATGTCGCACATGGCCCGGCAGCCCGTCAGACACGCAGCAAAGCCCGCGTTATCCGTCGGATAGGCGTCTTGGCACGCATCGACGCATTCGAGCTTCTCGAACTCGTTGCAGGTGAACGCGTTGCTCGGCGAGGCGGCGGCCGTGAACAGGGCCAAAGCCGCAAAGATCGATGATTTCATGTTGTCCTCCCGTGATTGCAGAAAGCTGCGCATAACAACCTGAACGACAACGTAGACATGTCAACACCAGGAACGGGTGATCGGTGTCGCAGTCTCCATTCCGCTTTGGTGACCCCACTTCACGCTCCCCAAACTGCACCTGAGACGCCCTCCTTTGGGAACCTGACGTAAAGTTCATTTTACACCCGCACCGGTTCGGAGCGAAGGTGACGACAACCGGCGGGGGCCGTCGGGTTCATATCGTCATCTCTGTTCGGCCGCGCCTGCCCCGGCTCGGCGACCGTTCCACCGGAGCCCGCATGTCTAACGCCCGTCGCCTTCTTCTCCTCGCCGCCTCCGGGCTGGCGCTTCTCAGCGCCATGCCCGCCGTCGCCCAGACGGCCCAGCCCTCTGCCCCGTGGGCCCAGGCGGCCAGCGACATTCCCGCCGATTCGAACGTTCGCTTCGGCGTCCTGCCCAACGGCATGCGCTACGCGATCCTGCGCAACGCCACGCCTCCGGGCCAGGCGAGCCTGCGCCTGCGCATCGCCGCCGGCTCGCTGATGGAAAACGACGACCAGCAGGGTCTGGCCCACTTCATGGAACATATGGCCTTCAACGGGACGACCAACATCCCGGAGAATGACCTGCTGCGCATCCTGGAGCGCCTGGGTCTGGCCTTCGGCGCCGACACCAACGCCGCCACCAGCTTCGACCAGACCTTCTACCAGCTGGAACTGCCCCGGACGAACGACGAGACCGTCGATACGGCCCTGCGGATCATGCGCGAGCAGGTGTCCGAAGCCCTGATGGACGCCGATGCCGTCGACGACGAGCGGAACGTCATCGTCGGCGAGGAGCGGACACGGAACACGCCCGGCCTGCGCTCGGCCAAGGCCCAGTTCGCCCTGCTCGCCCCCGGTCAGCGGATCTCGCAGCGGTTCCCGATCGGCGACCTGGACATCATCCGCACCGCGCCGCGCGATCGTTTCGTCGAGTTCTACAACGCATACTACAGGCCCTCGCGCGCCACGATGCTGGCCGTGGGCGACTTCGATGTGGATCAGATGGAGGCCAAGATCCGCGGCGCATTCGAGAGCTGGCAGCCAAAGGCGGCTGACGGTCCCGAGCCCGAACTGGGCGCCGTGGCTCCGCGTGGACCCGAGACCCGCATCCTGGTCGAACCGGGTGTCCAGTCGTCGATCCAGCTGAACTGGACGCGCGGCCCTGACCTCGATCCCGACACCGTCGCCGAGCGCCAGTCGCGCATCGTGCGCAGCCTCGGCCTGTCCGTGCTGAACCGCCGCCTGGGCGAATTGGCGCGCGCGGACAACCCGCCGTTCGTGGGCGCAGGCGCGTCGAGCTCCACCCTGTTCGACAGCGTCGACATCGGCGGGGTTCAGGCCAGCTTCAACCCGGGCGGCCTGCCGCGGGCGCTTCAGACTATCGAACAGGAAACCCGCCGCCTGCAGGAATTCGGCGTGACCGAAGCCGAGCTGCAGCGCGAGATCACCGACAATCGCACCAGCCTGGAGAATGCCGTCGCCGCCGCCGCGACCCGTACGACGCCTGCCCTGGTCAACGGACTGCTGTTCGCGACCAATGACGACCGCGTCTTCTCCTCGCCCCAGACCAATCTCGACATCTTTAACGCCACCGTCGAAGGCCTGACGCCCGCAGCCGTCGATTCTGCGGTCAAGGCAACCTTCGAAGGCCAGGGCCCGCTGGCCCTGGTGGTCACGCCGGAGCCGATCGAGGGCGGCGAGGCCGGGGTCACCGCCCTGCTTGAGGCCTCCCAGGCCACGCCGGTCACCGCCCGTGCGGTCCAGGCCGCTCTGGAATGGCCCTATGCCGAGTTCGGCGCAGCGGCCCAACCCACAGCCCGCCGTGAGATCGCCGAGGTCGGCGCCACCGTCGTTACCTTCGCCAACGGCACGACCCTGACGGTCAAGCCGACCACCTTCCGCGACGAGCAGATCCTGGTCAGCGTGCGCACCGGGCTCGGCGAACGGGGTCTGCCCACCGACCGCCAGGACCCCCAGACGCTCGCGTCGTTCGTGTTCGCCCCCGGCGGCCTTGGCAAGCTTACAGCGGATGAGCTGACCCGGGTGCTGAGCGGCCGGATCTATGGCGCCAACTTCTCGGTGGACGGCGACGCCTACCAGCTGTCAGGCGCCACCCGGCCCCAGGATCTGGCGCTCGAGATGCAGGTTCTGACCGCCTATCTGACCGACCCGGGCCTGCGTCCCGCCCCGTTCGAGCAGATCAAGGCCCTGTTCCCGCAGATCATCGCCCAGCAGATGGCCACACCGGCCGGAGCCTTTGGCATCCAGTCCTCGGGCCTCCTGGCGTCGGGCGACGCGCGCCAGACCTTCCCGACCGCTCAGGACATCGGCGGCTGGACCATGGACCAGCTCAAGTCCGGCCTGACCGCGGGCCTCGGACAGGGTCCGGTCGATGTCGTCATGGTCGGCGATGTCACCGTGGACGACGCCATTGCAGCGGTCGGCTCGACGATCGCCGCCCTGCCCGCGCGTCCGGCCCTGCCGACCCCGGCCGCCGGCGCCGATGTGCTGCGCTTCCCGGCCGGGACGGCCACGCCGGTCGTGCTGACTCACACCGGGCCGGCGGAACAGGCGCTGGGCTATGTCGCCTGGCCCACGATCGACGCGGTCGCCGATCGCACCGAGGCCCGCCTCGCCAATCTGCTGGCAGCGGTCATGGAACTGCGCGTTCTCGACGAAATCCGCGAAAAGCAGGCCCTGGCCTATTCGCCGGGCGTCGGCGCCTCGTCTTCGGATGTCTATGCGGGTTACGGCTCCATCTCGGTCACCGCCCAGACGACGCCGGAGAACCAGGCCAAACTGTTCGAGGCTGTCGACGTCATCGCCGCCTCGCTCCGCGACACGCCGATCACCGAGGATGAGCTGACCCGGGCTCGCGCGCCCCAGGTCGAGGCCCTGCGCCGCAGCCAGGCGGGCAACGACTACTGGCTGGGCCAGCTCAACGATGTGGCGAGCGATGCGGACACCGTGACCCAGATCACGACCCACATCTCGGACATCGAGGGCTTCACCCCCGCCGACATCCAGGCCGCCGCCCGGCGCTGGCTGATCGACGCCAAGGCCTGGCGCGCGTCGGTAATCTCGTCGAACGTGCCGGCCCAGTAGGACAAAAAAGGCCCCGGAGCTTTCGCTCCGGGGCCAGGTCTTAACTCAGGATCGCCGGCGATGAACCGACGATCGAACACTAGGCCCAGGCGGATGCGCCCAGCCTGAACGGCGCGTTGTCCGCCGTTCAGGAGACGCGGTCGGTCTCTAGAAGACCCGCCCGCCGACCCCGCCGTCCAGCATCATGGTCGCGCCGACGATCGAGGCGCCCTGCGCCATCACGGTTTCCTCGCGGTATTCGGTGTAGATTTCCTCGCGGATCCAGGTGACCACCTTCACGCCCGCGCCGTAGCGGCGCAGCAGCGAACGCTCGTTGCAGTCGCGTTCCTGACGCTGGACCCGGCAGATGATCTCACCCGAACGGTCGCGCCACAGGGCGTTGCCCTTCTCGCAGGCGAAGGTTTCGCCGCCCTGGCCGCCGATGCCGACCTGGCCCGACCATTCCGACCAGGTGACCTGCAGGTGGGTGCCGGCGATGCAGCGGTAGAGCTCGCCTTCGTAGCTGTCGGAAATGTCGCGGTCTGGCGTCACCTGGGAGGCGGGATGCGGGATGTCGCGATCATCGATGCAGAAGGCCTGGATGACGACGCGCTTTTCCCAGCGACGACGCGCTTCGTAGGGCACGCGGATGATCTGGGCGACGGCCCCGGCCTCGACGTTCAGGTTCTGGATGACCGTGGGATAGGGCTGATCGACATTGAAATAGGCAGAGCCCCCGCCACCGCCGCGCAGGTTGCCGTAACCGCCGACGCGGGCGTTGATTCCCGCGCGCGAAGACGCTGAGGCATTCGCGTTGGCGTTCACATTGACGTTGATGTTGATGTCGCCCGGCGGCGGGTAGTCGGGCGGCCCGGGGTGGGTGCAGCAATCCGGCGGAGGCGGCGGAGGGGGTGGCGGCGGAGGCGGGTTGCAGCCCGTGTCACAGGGCGGCGGAGGCGGCGGCGGACAGCCGGCAGTGCACTGGGTCGAGCCCGCGGCGCTGGCCAGGCTCCAGAGGCCGACGGCGCCGGCAAGGGCCGGCAGCCAGGTCTTTATCCGCACCCGCATGGGCTGGGCTCCTGCAACAGTTCGACGGCGTCGCGCGGGGCGCGGGCCGGTTCAGCCTGACATCTGGCGGCAAAGGTCTTTCGTTTCCGTTGCCAAGGCGATGGTCCGGCCTTTGCGCGAGGCCTCTCGAAGGCGAGAGCGATGTTCCATCCCGGCACGCAAAATCTGATCGACCACTGGGCGGCCCTGCCCGAGGCCGGGCGGATCCCTGAGCGCACCGCATTCGATCCGATGCGGCTGGGACGGCTGGTCCCGCAGTTGTTCAGCGCCGACCGCGCTCTGGAAGGCGCGACCTTCCGGCTCGCCGGCGCCTGGATTGAAACCGTGCACGCCCGCCCGATGCGCGGGGTTTCATGGCTGGAGCTGTGGGCCCCGGAAAGCCGGCCGCTGGTGGCCAGCGCCGTCGTCCAGACCTTCCGGGAGGCCCGGCCGGTGGTCATGGTCGCCGAGGCCGCGCGGCTGAGGGGCGTGCTGGAGATCGTCATCGCCCCGATGCGCCGGCCCGACGGGACGGCGGATCGTCTTATCGGCCTTTATCAGCCGGTGGCCGAACAGGAGCGCCGCCGCGAGGCCGTCGGCCCCCTGACGGCGCGACTGTCAATCGGTGTGGGGACGCAGAGCCGCGCGCCGCTGACGCTGGCGGCGCTGGATGGGCGGAGGATCGCTTAATTCGCCTCCTCCCCGTCGCTACGCGACGAGGAGGAGGCTTTGGGCATACCGCTTCCAGTTCTGCACATAGTGCTGCGCCGAGGCCGTCAGGGCGGCGATCTGGCCTGCGTCCAGTTCGCGGATGACCCTCCCCGGCTGGCCCATGACGAGGGAGCCGTCGGGGATCACCTTGCCCTCCGGGATCAGGGCGTTGGCGCCGATCAGGCAGTCCCTTCCGATCACAGCCCGGTTCAGGATTACGGCGCCGATGCCGATCAGACTGTTGTCGCCGACCGTGCACCCGTGGAGCATGACCTTGTGCCCCACGGTCACGTCACGGCCGATGGTCAGGGGCGAACCGGGGTCAGAATGCAGCACGCTGCCGTCCTGGATGTTGGTGTTCTCGCCAATGGTGATCGGCTCATTGTCGCCGCGGACAGTCACCCCGAACCAGACGCTGGCGCCGGACCTCAGAATCACGTCTCCTGCGACGACAGCATTGTCCGCGATCCAGTATTCGCCCTCTGGCGGAAGCTGCGGTTTCTTGTCCGCCAGCGAATAGATCGTCATGGAAGTATCACCTTATTCTTAAGCAAATGAGGGCTTTAACCCTTCGCTAACCACGATAGCATCATTCTGATGATGCGATTCGAGGTCGCCATTTCGGCCCCGAGTCCGAAGCCGGATCAATCCCGGTCCGGTCAGAGCCTTGGGGGCGTGCGTGACGCGTTCGGGTATGCGGCGGGTTCTCCCGCTGGATGTGGGATACATCTCCGACCCCGGATGCCGCTTCTGCGCCTCCCCTCTCCTCCCCACCCTCGTTCGAGGCGATGCTTTCGCAGCATCGCCTTTTTTCATGCCCTGGAGGCACTGATGACCAAGCGTGCAGCCCTGAAGCGTCAATCCCGCGACGGCGGAGCCTTCGACGGCCCCGACTATGGCCAGGATGCGAAAGTCCGCCGCCTGCCGACTCCGCACACGCGGAGCGCATGGTCGCCACATCCGTCCAACGATGACAGGGACCAGGCCTATCTGAAGACGCTGAAGCCCAGGTCCGAGGGACAGGCCGAACTGCTGAACGCCATCGACACCCACAACCTGACCGTGGCGCTGGGCCCGGCAGGCACGGGCAAGACCTATCTGGCGGTCGCCAAGGCGGTCGAGGCGCTGGAAGCGGGCAAGATCGGCAGGATTGTCCTGTCACGCCCCGCCGTAGAGGCCGGCGAATCGATCGGCTTCCTTCCCGGGGCCATGGAGGACAAGCTGGCTCCCTATCTGCGCCCCCTGTACGATGCCCTGTCCGATCGCCTGACCATGAAACGGGTCGGGGCGCTGATGGCCGAGGGGCTGATCGAGATCGCGCCGGTCGGTTACATGCGCGGCCGCACCCTGAACAACGCCTTCATCGTCATCGACGAGGCCCAGAACTGCACCTATGTGCAGCTCAAGATGCTGCTGACCCGGCTGGGCTGGCATTCGACGATGGTGGTCACGGGCGATCCCGGCCAGACCGACCTGCTGCCCTCGCTGTCGGGCCTGGGGGACATCGCCCAGCGTCTGGAGGCGGTGCCGGAGATCGCGGTAGTGAGGCTGGCCGAGGGCGACATCGTCCGTCACCCGCTGGTCGCGAGCATGATCGGGGTGCTGTGATCTGAAGAAGCGTCTCCTCCCTGTTCGCCGCCTGGCGAATGGGGAGGTGGATGCGAGCCCTTGCGAGCAGACGGAGAGGTTCTTCGTGCACGAAAAAAGAACCCTTCCCGTCGTCGGGTCGCATGCTACCCTTCCTCCACTCCGCTCCGAGCAACCTCCCCATTCGCTGCGCGCATGGGGAGGAGACTGTGCGACGGATCAGCGCTTCTTCGCGCCGTCCAGGCTCCAGGCGCCGGGGCCGGAGGTGACGAGATACAGGAAGACGAAGCAGAACAGGATGGCCGCGTCGCCGCCGTTGACGGCGGGGTACGGGCTCTGCGGGAAGTGGCCCATGAAATAGGCGACGGCCATCATGCCCGACAGGATGAAGGCGGTCGGGCGGGTGAACAGGCCCACGATGATCAGGGCCCCGCCCACGGTCTCCAAAATGCCGGCCAGGCCCATCAGGGAGACGATCTCCTGCTGACCGGGCATGGAGCCTTCGGGGAAGCCGAACAGCTTGATGACGCCGTGGGCCATGAAGGTCAGGCCGGTGACGATGCGCAGGATCGCCAGGGCCTCGGATTGCCAACGCGAAGCGCCGTTGAAGAGGTTCATGTGTCTCATCCCTGTCTGTGAAGGATCGCGTTAAAGCGTGCGGCCCGTATAGCGACGCTACGCCAAACGGGCCGCCAGGCAAGTCAGCCCCTGGTGTCAGGCGGCGTCGACCAGGACGATCTCAGCGTCATTGACGGCGGTGACCGTGATCGTGGCCTCGTCCGAAATGGCCGCGCCGTCGCGGGCGTTCAGGCGAACGCCGTTGACCTCGACCTCGCCGATGGCCGGAACCAGATAGCCGCGGCGCGATGCGCCCAGGGGATAGGTGGCGCTCTCGCCGGCCTTCAGGGTCGCGCCGACGATGCGGGCGTCGGTGCGGATCGGCAGGGCGCCCCCTCCCTCTTCGCTGACGTCGCCGTCGAAACCGGAGGCCAGGACCACGAACTGGCCGGCCCGGTCCCCCCTGGGGAAGGGTTTGGCGCCCCAGGCCGGGGCCTCGCCGCGCCTGGTCGGCTCGATCCAGATCTGGAAGATCCGCGTCAGGGTGGCTTCGGCGTTGTATTCCGCGTGGCGTATGCCGGTGCCGGCGCTCATCACCTGGACATCGCCGGCCTCGGTGCGGCCCTTGTTGCCCAGGCTGTCCTCATGGGTGATGGCCCCTTCGCGGACATAGGTGATGATCTCCATGTCCGAGTGCGGGTGGGGCGGAAAGCCCGAGCCGGCGGCGATCTCGTCGTCGTTCCAGACACGCAGATTGCCCCAGCTCATACGCGCAGGGTCGTAGTAGTTGGCGAAGGAGAAATGGTGTTTGGCGTTGAGCCAGCCATGGTTGGCGCCGCCCAGGCTCTCGAACGGTCTGCGCTCGATCATCGAAGTCTCTCCGGCCGCAGGACGTCCCGCAGCGCTGTTGCTTGGACGGTAACATAGGGACCCGGGAGGGAACTGCAACTGTTGTAGTATCAGAAAAGATGTCTCCCTCTCCCGGTGGGAGAGGGAGAGCGCGCACGGCGGCGATAGCCGCCGTCCTGGCGCGGTCGGGTGAGGGGCGTGAGTCGCCGGGAACGCACGACCCTCACCCTTTCGGCTTCGCGCATCGCTGCGCTCTGCGAGCCTCAAGCCCTCTCCCGACGGGAGAGGGTTCAGGATTACCGACCCAGATCATACGTCCCGGTGATGTCGATCCGCACGGTCATCTCGCCGGCCGCGACCGGGGTCGAGGCGCTATCGGCCATCTGCAGACGGGCGGCGTACATCGGCATCGGCGGCTGGGGCGTGTAGCCGCCGCCTTCGTTCAGGGAGCGGATGGCGCCCAGTTCGACGCCCAGGGCCTGGGCATAGAGGCGCGCCTTGTCCTGCAGGGCGCGGACGGCCAGGACACGGGCCTGGTCCTCGGCGACCTTGGGATCCTTCAGACCGAAGGCGATGCCGTTGATCTGGTTGACGCCGGCGGAGACCACGGCGTCGGCCGTGGTACCGACCTTCGTCAGGTCGTTGATGACCACCGTGACCTGGTTGGAAGCCTGGTAGCCGCGCAGGCGGGGCGGCTCGTTCTCGACGTAGTCGTACTGGGCCGCCAGGTTCAGGCCCGAGGTCTGGATATCGCGGTCGGCGATGCCGGCGCGGCTCAGGGCGGCGAAGACCTCCTGCATGCGGCGCGCGTTGTCAGCCATGGCCGCCTGGGCGGTCGTCCCCTCCGTCGTGACGCCGAAGGTGATGGTGGCCATGTCGGGCGCGACCCGGACCTCGCCATAGGCGGACAGGTTGAGGGCGGGTTGAGCAGCCATGGCGTGCACCTGCATCGGACTGGCCCCTCCCGACGAAGATTGGGCGAAGGCGGCGGGCGCGGCGAAAGCGGTCAGAGCCGTGGCGGCCATCAGGGCCTTGAGCGTGCGGGTCATGGAAAACTCCTCATCGAGAACGAAACCTGGGACGGCCCCGTTCTCTGCGGAGGCCGTGGCGGAACCTTGGCCTTGAACGCCTGAACGGCGCGGTGGTCGCATCGGCAGAAACCGTTCATCGGGATGACATCGCCGACAGGGTCCGGGCTCTTTCCCGGCGTGGCTGGCCCTGCTAGGCCGGTCGCCCGCCCGAGGTCGTGCGGTTCGGGGGCGCGTAGCTCAATGGTTAGAGCCGACCGCTCATAACGGTCTGGTTGGGGGTTCGAGTCCCTCCGCGCCTACCACCCTCGCCTATCTGCGCCAGCGATCCTCGCCCCGGACCCGGCCGCCGTCGACGTAGCGACCGTCGGAATCGTACCAGCCGTCGCCCTGCTGGAAGCGGCCGTAGTTGTCCGGCATGTAGGAATAGGACTCGTAGGGATCGCCGTAGGCGCCGTCCATTTCGTCCCACCAGTCGCGTGGATAGGCGGTGAACTGGCAGTCGTAGCCCTGATCCGGGCTCTGGTACCACTGGGGCGCATAGCGGTCTTGGTAGCGCGCCTCCCAGCGCGGCCGGCACAGTTCGTCGGACCAGACGCGGTTGCCCGAGGCGTCCAGTGTGGCGCGATACTCGCGATCGAAGACCTTGCGCATACCGACGAAGGTGTTGTTGGTGACGATCGCCCGGCCGGACTGGACCGCCACGCCGACCGAACCGGCGCGGACGCGGCTGTCGGTCAGGGTCAGTTCGCCGTTGTAGAGGACCGCGCCCTTGTCGGCCCGGCAGATCTTGGAGCCCGAGACCGTGACCGAGGCCCCCTCGACCGCCACGCCCTCGGAGAAGCCGCAGATCCTGGTGTTGACGACCTCCACCCGGCCGTAGTCACGACGCGACCGGACCGCCAGGCCGATGGAGCGCGGGCCGAAATTGTTGGGCGTCTCGGCGCCGCTCAGGGTCACCGAATCGATGCGCGACGGATCGGCGTTGCCGGGCACGATCTCGATGCCGGACTGGGAGCCGGAGATCACCGTCTCCCACAGGTTCAGGGTCGCCCCGTCGGCGACGATGGCCGGAGCGATGGTCTGGGCGTCGATGATGGTGTCGCGCAGTTCGACCGCGCCGCCGTCGGCATAGATGGCCGCCTCGTCGCCCGCATGACGGATGCCGAGACGGTTGGCGACGATCTGGCCGCCGTAGCTGACGATACAGGCCGCGTCCCCGCCGCGCGGCGAGGCCAGGACGACATCGCGCAGTTCCAGCCGCACGCCGGACGCCACGGTGATGCAGGGCAGGCCGTCCGGGGCCTGAAGGGTGATGGCCGAGCCTTCGTTCCAGCGGCGCGGATCGAAGCCGCCCTCCCCGATAATGGTCATGGGCTTGTCGACGTTCAGCCAGCCGACGCAGGCGCCGCCGCGCGCGCGGATGACCAGGGTGCCGCCGGGGCGCACGCGCTGGACTGCCGCTTCGACGCCGCCTGTGCCCGGATTACCGCCGCAGTCGACCAGGACGATCTCCTCGCCGCCGGGGTTCGGGCTGTAGGGCGGCTGGTGATCGGGCCGCCAGTCGGGGCGGTGCGTGTCGTAGTTCCAGCGGCGCGGCCGGTGCTGACGCCGGCTCTGGCTCGCTGGCGGATCCAGCAGCAGGCCGAAGTTCGGGCGGGTCTGGCTTTCGACCCGCGCGGCCGTCTGGGCCTGTGCGTCAGGGGCCGCGACCGTCAGGCCGGCGGCGATGGCCAGGGCGGAAACGGCGATGGTCAGCGTGTTCATCGGATCAGCCCCTCCTTAGCGGCGCTGCGAACGGGAAACCTGGGCGAGGACCGCCTGCAGGCGAGAGGCGGACGGGCCGAAGCCGGCCAGCGCAGAATCGATGCGGGCGGCGACCGCCTCCGCCTTGTCCTGATCCGCGACCCCGGCGACGCCGAGGGCGAAATAGGTCGAGATGGCGAACTTGGCCTCGGGGCTGCCCTGTTTGTCGGCCTGGGAATACCAGTGGAAGGCGCGGGCGTAGTCGGGAGGGACGCCGATGCCTTCGGAATACATCACCGCCAGGACCAGCTGGGCCTCGGACGAGCCGTTGACCGCCGCCAACTGGATGGCGCGCACCATCTCCAGATACGACAGCCGCGATTCCATGTTGTGGCCGAGCATCGCCTCCAGCGTCTGGATCTGGCGCGCCGACAGGTCGTTCGGCGCGTTCGCCACGGTTTCGGTCACGCCGAGATAGCGCAGGGCCCGCCCGACGTGGACGAAGGGCAACTCCGTCATCCGGCCGAGCGCATACTCATAGGCGTCGCCGCGTGGGCGGCTCTCGTCCGAGAAGGGCACGCCCGAGGCCGGGGCCTGGTTCGGATAGAATTCGTAGGGCGGCACCCACTGGCGCGCCTTGGCCTCGACGAAGGCGCCGTAGCGCGATCGGCCGGGCGAGGACCGTTCGAAATCCTTCAGCAGGACATAGGCCCCGACGTCGCCCGTCTGAACCGCCAGGTAGCTGTAGAGATAGGCGTCGACGTCGTTGCGGGGGAACAGGCTGACGGCCGCATAATAGCCCGTGCGACGGCGATCAGTCTGGCCTCCCGAATTGCGGCCCCATGCCTCGCGCGCCTGGGCGTTGTCCTGGGGCTCGCCGAACGGGCCGTAGAGGGCGTCGTGCAGGCGAGCCAGGGCGCGGAAACCGTCCGCATCCTGGGTCGACAGGACGTAGATGATGCGGTTCCGGACCTCGGACTGCTCCTCCATCGTCATGCGGGACAACTGGTTGTCCAGCCGCTCGTAGGCGACGTGGCGTTCCCAGGCCCGGCAATCGTCGTAGCGCGACACATTGCGCAGGCCGCCGAAGAAGCCCCCACGATCCGTCCGGTTGATCGGGGCGTAGCCCTCATCATTGGCCAGGGCCATGCCGGTCCAGACGGCGCTCTCGATCGGGTCCTCGATATTCTTGTCGGTGGCCCGCAACGCCGCATAGCGGGCGCCGAGCTCCAGTTGGGCGAAGAAGTCGCCGCGGAAGGCCGCCCGGCGCAGCTGGCGCAGGCCCGCTTCCTGGGCGTTGAACTCGGATCCGGTGACGGACTGGGGCCGGGGACAGGCGTTGGCGGCCGTGTTGTCATCCTTGCGCCAGAAAGCCACACCCGGGTCGCTGCAACTGGCGACGGCGCCGGCGGTCACGGCTAGGCCGGCGATGACGGCGACGGCCATGATCGGCCCCCGCAGGCGGGAGCCTCGCGAGCGGTCGTCATCTCTGGCGTCGCGTTCGCGCATCCCTCACCCCGTTCCCACGCAGCCGTACAGCGGCTTGGCGTTAACCATTTCCGAAACCATCGGTTTGGTCCAGTGAACTTCCGACCATGGTTAACGCCGGTTTGCGACAAAGCGTTGCCGCAACAGGGACAGAATCCCGTGCGCTCACAGTTAGTTCAAAGACAACATCGGCTTACGCCTGATTGGCTGACGCTCCCTCGCGCTCGCGGACCCCGCGGCCTATATGCCGTCCCCGCCCATCGCACCGCTGGAGCCCGCATGTCCCACGTCGCCCGCGACGACCGCCCCGCCGACAAGGCCGCCCGCTATGCCGAGGTCGAGGCCGAGATCCTGGCGGTGCTGGATGGCGAGCCGAACACAACCGCTCGGATGGCCACCGTGGCGTCGATGCTGGCCGACGCCTTCGAGGACTATTTCTGGGCCGGATTCTATGTTGTCGACCCGACGAAGGCGCGGGAGCTGGTGGTCGGGCCGTATCAGGGGACGCTGGGCTGTCTGCGGATTGCATTTGGACGCGGGGTCTGCGGGACGGCGGCAGAGACGCGCCAGACCCAGCTGGTCGAAGACGTCCACGCCTTCCCCGGCCACATCGCCTGCGACGGGCGGTCGGAGAGCGAGATCGTGGTGCCGGTGATCGACCGTTCGGGCGAACTGATCGCCGTGTTCGACGTCGATGCGACGCGCAAGGCGGCGTTCGACGCGACGGACGCCGAGGCTCTGGAACGGTTGCTGGGAAAGGTGTTCGGCTGACAGTCCCTCTCCTTCCGGCAGAGGGTTCAGGTAGATGAGTCCCATGCGTATCGGGATCGACTTCGGCGGAACCAAGATCGAGGCGGTGGGGCTGGGCGCTGACGGCGCCATCCTGGCCCGGAAACGCGTGCCCAATCCCGGAGCCTATGACGCCGCCATCGACGCGGTCGCCGGGCTGGTCGCCTTCATCGAGAGCGAAAGCGGGCGCATCGGCACGATCGGCATGGGAACCCCGGGCTCGAGGTCGCCTCGCACCGGGCTGATGCGGAATTCCAACTCCATCTATCTGAACGGGCGGCGGTTCGGCGACGACCTGGAAGCGCGCCTGGGCCGGCCGGTTCGTCTGGCCAACGACGCCAACTGCCTGGCCCTGTCGGAGGCGACCGACGGCGCGGCGGCGGGGGCCAGGGTCGCCTTCGCCATCATCATCGGCACCGGTTGCGGCGGCGGGCTGGTGGTCGACGGATCGCTGGTCGAGGGCGTGGGCGGGGTCGCGGCCGAGATCGGCCACATCGGCCTGCCCTGGCCGAGCGCCGAAGAGGCGCCCGGGCCGAAATGCTGGTGCGGCCTGCACGGGTGCCTCGAGACCTGGGTGTCGGGATCGGGCCTTCAACGGGATCATCTGGAGCGGACGGGCCAGGCGCTGGACGCGCCGGGGATCGTGGCGGCCGCACGTTTGGGCGAGGCGGCGTCGGTGGAGAGTCTGGACCGCTACGTTGATCGGCTGGGCCGGGCGATCGCCATGGTCACCAACCTCGTCGATCCCGATGTGTTCGTGCTGGGCGGGGGGATGTCGAACGTGACCGAGCTGTACGAACGTCTGCCCGCCGTGGTCGAGCGGCATGCCTTCTCCGACCAGTGGGCCGGGCGGATCGCGCCGGCGGTCTGGGGCGATGCATCCGGCGTGCGCGGGGCGGCGCGGTTGTGGGCGCTCTGATTTCCCTCTCCCGGTGGGAGAGGGCGCGCGCTAAGTCACCTCCAGGGAGACACTCATGACCACTCGCACCCTCGTCGTCACCGGCGGCCACGGAATTCTCGGCAAGGCCGTCGTCGAGGCGGCGTTGGCCCAGGGGCTGAACGTCGCCCTGCTCGACCACGCCGCAGGCAAGGCGCCGGACGGGGCGCTGGAGATCGGCGGGGTCGACCTGACCGACGCAGCTGCGACCGGCACGGCGATCGCAAAGGTCGTGGAGCGGTTCGGCGGCATCGACGCCCTGCTCAACGTCGCGGGCGGCTTCGTCTGGCAGACCATCGACGACGCCCATCCGGCCTGGGACAGGATGTTCGCCCTGAACCTCACCACCACGCTGAACGCTTCGCGCGCCGCCCTGCCCCATCTGAAGGCGTCGGCGGAGGGCCGGATCGTCAATGTCGGGGCCAACGGCGCGCTCAAGGCGGCAGCGGGGATGGGGGCCTATGGGGCGTCGAAGTCGGCGGTGCACCGGCTGACCGAAGCGCTCGCCGAGGAGTTGAAGTCGACCTCGGTCACCGTCAACGCCGTCCTGCCCTCGATCCTCGACACGCCGCAGAACCGCATGGACATGCCCGACGCCGATCCGGCGAACTGGGTTCAACCCTCCGATCTGGCCGCGGTGATGCTGTTCCTCGCCTCGCCCGCCTCGCGCGCCATGACCGGCGCGCTGGTGCCCGTCACCGGCCGGGTCTGAGCGTGGACGCCCCCCGCAGCCTGCTGTTCCTGCCCGCCTCCAATCCGCGCGCCGTCGAGAAGGCGCGCGGCCTGGGCTGCGACCTCGCCGTGCTGGACCTCGAGGATGCGGTCGCGCCGGAGATGAAGGCCGAGGCGCGGGCGGCTGCGGTCGCCGCCGTGAAGGCCGGCGGCTTCAAGGGCGCGGTCGGGGTGCGGGTCAATGCACTGGGGACCGACTGGGGCGAGACCGATCTGGAGGCTCTGGCCGGGCTCCCCCTGGACTGGATCATCGCACCCAAGGTCGAGGAGCCGGGCCTGATCGACGCCTATGACGCGCGCATGGATGAAGGCGTGCGGCTGTGCGCCATGATCGAAACGCCCCGCGCGCTACTGACTCTCGCGCACATCGCGGCGGCCGGAGGGCCATTGAAGGCGCTGATGCTGGGGGTCAACGACCTCGCGGCGACGCTGGGGTCCGGGCCTTCGCAGGATCGCGAACCCCTGAAGCCCTGGCTGGCGGCGACGGTGGCGGCGGCGCGGGCCAATGGTCTGGCGGCGATCGACGGGGTGTTCAACGGGCTGAGCGACCCGGAGGGGCTGGCGGCCGAGTGCGCTCAGGGCCGGCTGTATGGTTTCGACGGCAAGAGCCTGATCCACCCGAACCAGATCGAGGCGGCCAATGCCGCCTTTGCTCCAAGCCCGGACGAGATCACGCAGGCGCAGGCTATCGTCGATGCCTTCGCCGCTCCGGGGGCGGAGGGATCGGGCGCGATCCGCGTCGCCGACGCCATGGTCGAGCGCCTTCATCTCGCACGCGCACAGGCGCTGCTGGCGCGCGCCGCCGCGAGCCGATAGAGCGATAGCCGAGCTCGGCGAAAGCGTAACGGTTGCAACACCCTGTCCCCCTCAGCACTGACGCGCTCGGCGGTTCGCCCCGGCGGGCCTGGGTCTGTTCTCCGGGCATCCTTGACGTTCCATTCCTTCGGACCTTCCTGCCTGAGCTCGATCTGAAGGCCAGCCCGTTCGCGGCCGTAGACGCCATCGTCGGCTGGGGCCTGAAGCCGACCTCGACCGTCGGCCGCAAGCGGGCCGAGAGCCGGAACCTGCCCTATCTGGCGCTCGAGGACGGGTTCCTGCGCTCCATCGGCCTGGGAGAGACCGGGGCGGCGTCACTGAGCCTGATCGCCGACGACATCGGGGTCTATTACGATGCGACCCGGCCCTCGCGACTGGAACGGCTGATTGAGACGGCGCCCGACTGGTGCGATGCCGCGATGCGCGCGCGGTCGGCGGCGCTGATCGACAAGGTGGTGGCCTCGGGCCTGTCCAAAACCAACATGGGCGGCCCGCTGGACCGGTCGATTCTGAAGCCCGGGCCCCGTGTCCTTCTCGTCGATCAGACGGCGGGCGACGCCTCGATCGGCTATGGGCTGGCGGGGCCGCAGAGCTTCGCCGACATGGTGCGAACGGCCAGAGCGGAACGGCCCGGCGCCCAGCTGATCGTCAAGCGCCACCCCGCCGTGGCGGCGGGAAAGAAGAAGGGCTGTATCGGCGAAGCGGACCTGACCGGCGTGACCTTGCTGGATACAGACGTTCGGCCGGTTGAGCTTCTGGCCGAGGTGGACGAGGTCTGGTGCGTGACCTCCGCATTGGGATTCGAGGCCCTGTTGCGTCGCCTGCCCGTCCGCTGTTTCGGCGCCCCCTTCTACTCCGGCTGGGGCCTGACGACCGATGAGGTTCAGACCGGACGACGCGGGGTGGCGCGCGACCTGCAGACTGTCGCCGCCGCCGCCCTGATCGCCTACCCCCGCTACGTCGACCCCGTGACCGGCCGACGCTGCGAGGCCGAGGCCGCCGTGGATCGGCTGATTTCGTTGCGGGACCGGGCCGAGCGGCTGGCGGGATACTGGGCGGGGGTCGGTTTCTCGCCCGCCAAACGCCCGCCGATCCGGCGGCTGCTGAACGGCCCGCGCACGACGATGAAGTATTTCGCCTCCGCCAGCCGGGCGGCGGCGAAGGCCGAGGCGCTGGGCGGTCGGCTGATCTACTGGGCGGGCAAGGAGACGCCGGAGATTGCGGGCGTCGCAGCGACCACGACCGCGCCGGTTGTGCGGATGGAGGATGGTTTCATCCGGTCGCGCGGGCTGGGCTCGGACTTCTTCGGGGCGCTCAGCGTCGCCCTGGATGGCGAGGGCGTCTATTATGACCCGAGCCGGCCCTCGCGGCTGGAGAGCCTGATCGAGGGCGGCGCGCAGTCGCCTGTTCTGCAGGCGCGCGCGGCCGCCCTGCGCCGGCGCGTCGTCCAGGCCGGCCTGTCGAAATACAATCTCGCGGGCGGGGCGGCGCGGCCGGACTGGCCGAAGGACCGTCGCAAGGTGCTGGTCGTCGGCCAGGTCGAGAACGACAAGTCGATCCTCAAGGGCTGCGGCGACATCCGCACCAACTCCGGCCTGGTCGAGGCGGCGCGGGCGGACTTCCCCGACGCCTTCCTGATCTACCGCAACCATCCCGACGTCATGAGCGGCAACCGGCCCGGGATGCTGGACGCCTCCGCGATCCATGCCGTGGACGCGACGGCGGACGGCTTCGACATCATCGACTGTCTGGAAGCCTGCGACGTGCTGGCGACCCTGACGTCCCTGTCGGGGTTCGAGGCCCTGCTGCGCGGCAAGACCGTGGCGACCTATGGTCGACCCTTCTACGGCGGCTGGGGACTGACGCAGGATCGGATGACCTACGAGCGCCGGACGCGCCGGGCGAGCCTGGACGCGCTCGTGACCGCCGCCCTGATCGAGTACCCGATCTATGTCACGCCGGAGGGCTGGCCCTGCGAGGCCGAGGATCTGGTGACCGCCCTGATCGCCGCCCGAAACGACCCTCCGCCCGAGGCGCCGCCGCACCAGATCGCGCGCTGGTGGAAGGGCATCCTCGCCAGTCTCGACCGCCGCCCCCCACCGGCCTATTGAAGGTTCAAGCAGAGGCCCAATCTACATTGGCCCCTTCTCACCGTGCACCCCGGCGAAGGCCGGGGTCCAGATGGCGTTCCCGGTTCCAGGGTCAGTGTTTCCAATGCTGCTCCAACCGTTCGAGCCTGTGATCTGGACCCCGGCCTTCGCCGGCGTGCACGGGGGGATGAAACAGGAAACGCACCACTCGTGACCCACGCCGTCATCGCCGCCACCGGCCTGTTCACCCCTGAACAGTCGATCTCGAACGCCGAACTGGTGGAGGCCTACAACGCCTGGGCCGAGCGCTGGAACAGGGACCACGCGCTGCAGATTGCCGAGGGCGATGTCGCCGCCCTGACGCCCTCCTCGGTCGAGTTCATCGAGAAGGCGTCCGGGATCAAGAGCCGGTTCGTCCTCGACAAGGCCGGCGTACTCGACCCCGAACGGATGGCGCCGCGCATCCCGGAGCGCGGCAACGAAGAACTGTCGATCATGGCCGAGATGGCCGTGAAGGCCGCGCGTCAGGCGATCGAGGCCTGGGGCAAGCCGGTCTCGGAAATCGGCGCGGTCCTGTGCGCCGCCTCCAACATGCCCCGCCCCTATCCGGCCCTGGCGGTCGAGGTCCAGCAGGCCCTGGGCATCGAGGGCTTCGGCTTCGACATGAACGTGGCCTGCAGTTCGGCGACCTTCGGCATCAAGACGGCGGCGGACTTCATCGCCGGCGGCTCGGTCAAGGCCGTCCTGATGGTCAACCCCGAGGTCTGTTCGGCGCACCTGAACTTCACCGACCGCGACAGCCATTTCATCTTCGGCGATGTCTGCACCGCCGTGATCGTAGAGAGCTCGGACACCGCCGGGCCCGGCGGCTGGGACGTTCTGGGCACGCGGCTGAAGACCGTCTTCTCAAACAACATCCGCAACAATTTCGGCTTCCTGAACCGCTGGGCGCTGGAGACGGGCGCCGTTGCGGGGTCTGACCGGGTCGCCGGCCAGCAGGACGACAAGCTGTTCATCCAGCAGGGCCGCAAGGTCTTCAAGGACGTGGTGCCGATGGTCTCGGAGATGATCATCGACCACGCGGGAGACCTGGGCATCGAGCCCACCGGCCTGAAGCGGATGTGGCTGCACCAGGCCAACATCAACATGAACCAGATGATCGGCCGCAAGGTCCTGGGCCGCGACCCGGCCGAGGACGAGAACATCATCATCCTGGATGAATACGCCAACACCTCCTCGGCGGGATCGATCATCGCCTTCCACCTGCATCACGACGGGTTCGCGGCGGGGGAGACGGGCCTGATCTGCAGCTTCGGCGCGGGCTATTCGGCCGGAACGGTGTTCGTCAGGAAGCGCTGATCACGAAGTGATGACCCGTCGAACATCGGCATAGCTTGCGCCTGCTGCGGGAGTCTGGGAGGTATTCGCAACCAGACGCCGAGCGGCACGGAGTCCCCCGATGAGCCAAGCGCCCGCCAAACCCAATTTCCTTGAAGCCCTCGCACGAGACGTCGCGATGGTGCTGAAATCGCTCGGCGGTTCCGCGCACCAGGACACGGTCATCGACTGTGTCGCGGCGCTCAGGCGAACGCGCGGCGAGCCGGTGACGCAGGATTTGCGTCAGGCGATCGTGGATGCGTTCGAACAATTCTCGGAATGGTTCACCCGGCCGTTCGGCGACGGGTCGATGCGCTGGGCGCTGATCGCGGAACCCGGCTGACGCCGATTGTCTCCTCCCTGCCGCGTAGCGATGGGGAGGTGGCAGCGAGCCCCTTGCGAGCTGACGGAGGGGTTCTTCGCGCCGCGAGATCCCCTCCGCCTCTCCGCTTCGCTGCGAGCCACCTCCCCACGCCTTCAGCGCAGGGAGGAGACGGGCCTCTTATTAGAAGCGACGCACGTAGCTGACGCCGTAGGTGTCGATTTCGCCGCCGTTGTCGTCGGTGAAGTCGCGGCGGGTCCAGTCGGCGCGCAGGCCGTTCTGGGCGTTCAGATAGTAGGTGCCGCCGACGCCGTAGTTGACGCTTTCGCCGTCTTCCTGGGCGCTGACGCCCGCGATGTCGGCCTTGATCGAGGTGGTGCCGTAGCCGACCCGGCCGAACAGTTCGAAGTTCGGGCTCACTGGCACGACGCCCACGGCATAGAGGGCGGCGTCATAGTCCTGTTCCACCGAGCCGTTCACGCCGGCCACGGTGATGTCGTCGTCCTTGACGCCGATGGAGGCTTCGCCTTCCACGGCGAAGTTCGGGTGCAGACGGGCGGTGGCCCGGCCCGTGATCGCGCCGAGATTGACGTTGTCACCGTCCAGCACGGTGTAGCCGACCGAACCCGACCACTGAGGCGAGGAAACGGACTGGGCCATTGCCGGAACAGCGAACAGTGAAATGGCGGCGGTTGCGAGAAGAATGTTACGCATAGTTTCTTTAACTCCGAGATGCGGGACTGTTGTCCCGGCCCCATCCAGCGAGAGCTCAAGTATGTATAGAGCGCGGCCGTTCCAAGGCCCGTTCATTACACGATGGAAACTGTGAGAATCGAAGCACAGACGGCGTTATACTGGCCGCTTTGCTGCCCTATTCCATCGCTGACAGCAGGGTCGCGGCCATGGCGTTCAACGGAGCGGGGATGCCATGCGCCGCGCCCAGACGGGCGATGACCCCGTTGCGGGCGTCCCACTCCATCGGTCGACCCGCCAGACGGTCGCCGAGCAGGGAGTTCACCGAATCCGGCGGGGAGGTCTCGGCCCGCTCGACGACCCAGTCGGGAATGTGGTCGCCCAGATCCGCGCCGACCGCCCGACCGACCAGGACGCATTCGCGCACCATGGCCCGGATGAGGTCGGCGACGCCCGCCTCGCGCACCACTTCGCCCGGCAGACCGGTCAGGGCGTTGACCGCCCCGGCGCAGTTCAGGGCCAGCTTGGTCCAGGCGACGGTGGTGCAGTCGTCGGTGGTCGAGGCGGCGATGACGCTTTCGGCGAACAGGGCGGCGAAGGCCTCGCCCGCCTCCCCGGCCGGGACGACGATCGTGCCGTCGCGGCGGTGCTGGATACGGCCAGGGGCGCTGCGTTCGGCCGGGATGTCGACGACGACGGGCACGATGCGGTCGGCGGCGATGAAAGAGGTGAAGCGCTCGACGTGTTCGACGCCGTTCTGGAGCACGGCGACGAGGGTCTTTGGCCCGACCAGCGGGGCCAGCCAGGTCGAGGCGGCGGCGACGTCATAGGCCTTGGTGGCGACCAGGACCCAGTCGACGGGGGCGGTGATCTCGGCGGGGTCGGTGACGACGCGCGGTCTGGCCTCGATCAGCCGCCCGTCGGGGGCCTCGACCACCAGCCGGTCGAGAGGGGTGCGGGCGCACAGGGTGACCGACGAGACGAGCGGGCTGTGAGACAGCCAGGCCGCGACCGTGCCGCCGATGGCGCCGGGTCCGACGACGGCAATTCTCACGCTTCCTTCTCCCCTTGCGGGAGAAGGTGGCAGCCGAAGGCTGACGGATGAGGGGTCACACGGACGGTCGGGATGGGATTTGGCAACTCAGACCTCCAGTGTCGGAGTGACCCCTCATCCGACCTCGCCGCGCTCGGCCACCTTCTCCCGCAAGGGGAGAAGGAAGCGTCTACCGATCCTTTTCGCGCGCCTCGGCGCCGCGCGCGACCAGAGCCGCCTGGGCCGCCGCCAGACGCGCGATCGGCACGCGATAGGGGCTGCAGCTGACGTAGGCCAGGCCCACGTCCTCGCAGAAGGCGATGGAGGCCGGGTCGCCGCCGTGCTCGCCGCAGATGCCCATCTTGATGTCGGGACGGACCGCCCCGCCCCGCTCCGCCGCAATGCGGATCAGGTCGCCGACGCCTTCCTGGTCCAGGCGGACGAAGGGATCGGTCTCGAAGATGCCCTTGTCCATATAGGCCTGCAGGAACCGGCCCGAATCGTCCCGGGAGATACCGAAGGTGGTCTGGGTCAGGTCATTGGTGCCGAAGCTGAAGAACTCGGCGTGTTCGGCCAGGTCTCCGGCGCGCAGGGCGGCGCGGGGCAGTTCGATCATGGTGCCGACCAGGTAGTCGACGCTGTCGCCGGCCTTGGCGAACACATCGCGGGCCACACGGTCAGTCAGCTCGCGGAGATATTTCATCTCCAGACCCATGGCCACCAGCGGGTGCATGATCTCAGGGATCGGGGCCTCGGCGGCGGTTTTCTTGACCTCGAGCGCGGCCTCGAGGATGGCCCGCACCTGCATCTCGTAGATCTCGGGATAGGCGACGCCGAGACGGCAACCGCGGTGGCCGAGCATCGGATTGGTCTCGTGCAGTTCGCGGGCGCGGCGCTTCAGCTTGGCGGCGTCGATGCCCGAGGTGGCCGCCAGGGCGTCGATGTCCTCGTCCGTGTGCGGGATGAACTCGTGCAGGGGCGGGTCGAGCAGGCGCACGGTGACCGGCAGGCCGGCCATGATGGTGAACAGTTCGACGAAGTCCGACTTCTGGAACGGCTCGATCTTGTTCAGCGCCGTGCGACGCCCGGTCTCGTCATCGGCCAGGATCATCTCGCGCACGGCGGCGATCCGGGCCTCGTCGAAGAACATGTGTTCGGTCCGGCACAGGCCGATGCCCTCGGCCCCGAAGCCCCGCGCGGTGCGGGCGTCCAGCGGGGTCTCGGCATTGGCGCGCACCCGCAGGCGACGGACCTTGTCGGCCCAGGCCATCAGGGTCTGGAAATCACCGGTCAGCTCCGGTTCGATCATGGCCACGGCGCCGTCCAGAACCTCGCCCCTGGAGCCGTCGATGGTGATGATCTCGCCCGCCTTGAAGACGCGGCCGCGCGCAGTGAAGGTCTGGGCCTTCTCGTCGATGTGGATCTCGCCGGCGCCGGAGACGCAGGGGCGGCCCATGCCGCGAGCGACCACAGCCGCGTGGCTGGTCATGCCGCCGCGCGCCGTGACGATGCCGCGCGCAGCATGCATGCCGTGGATGTCCTCCGGCGAGGTCTCCTCGCGCACCAGAATCACGGCGTCGCCGAGCTGGTTCAGACGTTCGGCCTCGTCGGCGTCGAAACAGACCTTGCCGGTGGCGGCCCCCGGGCTGGCGGGCAGACCGGCGGCCACGACCTTGCGGACCGCGTTCGGGTCGAGCGTCGGGTGCAGCAACTGATCGAGCGCGGACGGCTCGACGCGGCTGATGGCCTCTTCCTGGGAAATCACCCCCTCGGCGGCGAGGTCGACGGCGATCTTCAGCGCCGACTTGGCGGTGCGCTTGCCGTTGCGGGTCTGCAGCATCCACAGCCGGCCCTGTTCGACCGTGAACTCGATGTCCTGCATGTCGCGATAGTGGCGCTCCAGGGTTCCGACCACATCCACGAACTGGGCGAAGACCACGGGCATGGCCTCTTCCATCGAGGGGGCGGTCTCGCCCATCTCCTCGCGGCCGGCGATGGTCAGGGACTGGGGCGTGCGGATGCCGGCGACGACGTCCTCGCCCTGGGCATTGATCAGGAACTCGCCGTACAGCCGGGCCTCGCCGGTCGAGGGGTTGCGGGTGAAGGCGACGCCTGTGGCCGAGGTCTCGCCCATGTTGCCGAACACCATCGACTGGATGTTGACGGCCGTGCCCCAGCTCTCGGGGATGTCGTGCATGCGGCGATAGAATTTGGCCCGGTCGTTCATCCAGCTGGCGAAGACGGCCGAGACCGCGCCCCACAACTGTTCGTGCGGGTCCTGCGGGAACGGCTTGCCCAGCTCGCGTTCGACGACGATCTTGTATTCGGCGACGACCTTCTCCCAGTCGGCGGCCGACAGGTCGGTGTCGACAGTGACGCCCAGACGGTCCTTGTGGTCGTCCAGAACCTCCTCGAAATCGTCGTGGGACAGGCCGAGGACCACGTTGGAATACATGGTGATGAAGCGACGGTAGGAGTCGAAGGCGAAGCGGCGGTCGCCCGACAGTTTGGCCAGGCCCTCGACCGTCTCGTCGTTGAGGCCGAGGTTCAGGACCGTGTCCATCATCCCCGGCATGGAGGCGCGGGCGCCGGAGCGGACCGAGACCAGCAGCGGGTTCGAGGCATCGCCGAAGGTCTTTCCGACCACCGATTCTACGGTCTTCAGACCGGCGGCGACCTGTTCGGCCAGATCGGCGGGATAGGCATTGGCGTTCGAGAAATAATGGACGCAGGCCTCGGTCGTGATGGTGAAGCCCGGCGGCACCGGCAGGCCCAGCCTGGCCATCTCGGCGAGGTTCGCACCCTTGCCGCCGAGCAGGTTCTTCATCGACGCATCGCCGTCGGCGGACCCGCCGCCGAAGCCGTACACCCACTGAGTCATCGGTAGTCCTCTGAAGTCGTGTCGTGACCGGCGGGTTGACCCCGCTCGCGTGCGGCCTTGACTACAATGCTGCGGACGCGAAGGCGAGGCCGGGCTGTAACAAAGGGTGATGGGTTGTTTGGGTTCCCGCGTCTGATCCCTCTCCCGGCGGGAGAGGGCTTGAGCGCCCGGGAGCCGTCAGGCGATCGGACTCGCGCGAAAGGGTGAGGGGTTCGCCCTCACCGGTTGGCGACAGCCCCTCACCCTTTCGGCTGGCGCATCGCTCCGCTCCGCGAGCCTCAAGCCCTCTCCCAACGGGAGAGGGATCGGATCAGCCCGCCACCTGGCCGAAGTCGGCGACCTTGCCCATGACGGCGCGGACCTGGCCCAGCAGCTTCAGGCGGTTGTCGCGTTCGGCGGCCACGTCGGAGTTGACCATCACGTCAGTGAAGAAGGCGTCCACCGGGCTGCGCAGGGCGGCCAGCGCCGTCATGGCGGCGGCGAAGTCCTCGGCGTCCAGGGCCGTGTCGACGGCGGTCGCGGCGGCGGCCGTGGCCATGGCCAGCGTCGTCTCGGCGTCGGGCTGGTTGGGCAGGCCGGTCTGGACCATGCCGGTCGGGACGGCGCCCTTCTTCTCCTCGGCCTTGAGGATGTTGGAGGCGCGCTTGTAGCCGGCCAGCAGGTTGGCGCCGTCGTCAGTCGACAGGAAGGCGTCCAGCGCCTCCACCCGCCGCACGATACGCACGAGGTCGTCGTCGCCGAGGGCGAACACGGCGTCGACGAGGTCGTGGCGCTTGCCCTGGTCGCGCAGGAGGACCTTCAGGCGGTCGGCGAAGAAGGCGAGGAGCGTAAGGCTTTGCGCAGCTTTGCCCGATTTCTCGTCGGTGTTGAGGAAGCCCACCAGTTCGGGGTTGCCGCTCCCCGGCCGCTCCAAGACGTGGAAAATCGCGGACTGGAAAGCAATCAAGGCATCATCTTCATCACCATGAAGACGAATGAGCACGTCCTTAAAACCGTTCACCGCACCCAGAAGCAGGGGTTTGAATCCCAGCCGAACGCCATTCTCAAGCACCAGTCGGATCACCCCCAGCGCCGCCCGCCTCAGCGCGAACGGGTCCTTCGACCCCGTGGGCTTCTCATCGATGGCGAAGAAGCCGACGAGGGTGTCGAGCTTGTCGGCCAGGGCGACGGCGACCGTCAGGGGCGCGGTCGGGACCGAGTCCGCCGGGCCTTGCGGCTTGTAGTGGTCGCGGATGGCGTCGGCGATGGCGTCGGGCTCGCCGAAGGCGCGGGCGTAGTAGCCGCCCATGACGCCCTGCAGCTCCGGGAACTCGCCGACCATGCCGGACGCGAGATCGGCCTTGGCGAGGCGGGCGGCGCGTTCGGCCTGATCCGGGTCGGCGCCGAGGAGGGGGGCGATCTCGCGGGCAAGGGCGGCGATGCGCATCGTCCGTTCGGCCATCGTGCCGAGCTTGGCGTGGAAGGTGACGCCCTTCAGCTTCTCCATCCAGACGTCGAAGCCGACCTTGCGATCCTCATCCCAGAAGAAGCGGGCGTCGTTCAGGCGGGCCGAGAGCACGCGGCTGTTGCCGGCGGCCAGCGCCACGCCGCCGTCGGAGGCCTCGACATTGGCGACGACGAGGAAGTTGGGGGCCAGCTTGCCGGTCGCCGGGTCGCGCACCGCAAAATACTTCTGGTGCACCTTCATCGACAGACGCACCACCTCGGGCGGCAGGTCGAGGAACTGCGGGTCCATGTCGCCCAGGATCGGCGTCGGCCATTCGGCCAGACCGGCGACCTCGTCCAGCAGGCCGTCATCGTCGACCAGTTCCAGACCGCGCGCATGGCAGGCGGCGCGGGCGGCCTCGAGGATCTTCAGCTTGCGGTCGGCGACGTCGAGCAGGACGAAATGCTGTTCGAGTTTGGCGCGGTAGTCGGCGAAGTCATGGACCGCGAACGGCTTGCCCGCCCCCATGAAACGGTGGCCCTCGGTGACGGCTTCGGCCGGCATGGCGTCGATCTCGAACGGAACCACCCGGCCGTCGAACACCGCGAGGATGCGCTTCAGCGGCCGGACCCAGCGCAGCGTGCCGTCGCCCCAGCGCATCGACTTGGGCCAGGGGAAGGCGCGCACGATCTGTTCGACCATGTCGGCGACAAGATCCGTCGTCTTCTGGCCCGGCTCACGGATAAGTCCGTAGAAGAAGCCGTCCCGCTCGGTCAGGTCGGCGCGGGTCAGTTCGGTCTTGCGCAGGAAGCCCTCCAGCGCCTGTTCCGGCGCCGAGGCCCGCGGCCCCCGCACCTCTTCGCTGCGCTCGGGCGTGGCGGCCGGCAGGCCCTCGACCACCAGGGTCAGCCGGCGCGGGCCGGCGTAGGTGGTCAGGGTGTCATACGTCAGCCCGGCGGCCTTGAGCCGTTCGGTCGCCATGCGTTCGAGGTCGCGCGCGGCGCCCGACTGCATGCGGGCGGGGATCTCTTCCGAGAACAGTTCGAGGAGGAGTTGGGGCATCAGGCGGTCAGACTAATTCCGAGCATCCCCGCGAAGGCGGGGACCCAGTTCTGTTGTGGGGCACGGTGCGTGGGATCAACTACAGTACCGTGGCGGATGCACTCATCGCCCAAAGCAATGGGTCCCCGCCTTCGCGGGGATGCACGGAAATGGGAGCGGGTCATACCTGCGCCCTTTCCTGTTCGACGTAAGCCAGCGCGCAGGCCTTACACAGGTCGCGGATGCGGCCGATGTAGCTCTGGCGTTCGGCGACGGCGATGGCGCCGCGGGCGTCCATCAGGTTGAACAGGTGTGAGGCCTTCAGGACCTGGTCGTAGGCGGGCAGGACCAGCTGCTGGCCCTGGGGCCCGGTCATGGCCAGAAGGCGGGTCGATTCCGCCTCCATATCCTCGAACCGGCGCTTCAACCCGTCGACGTCATAGCCGTGGAAGTTGGCTTCACTCTGCTGACGCTCGTTCTCGAGGAAGACCTCGCCATAGGTCAGGCCCTCCTTGGTGAACTTCAGATCATAGACGTTGTCGACGCCCTGGACGTACATGGCCAGACGCTCCAGCCCGTAGGTCAGCTCTCCCGAGACGATGTCGACCTCGATGCCGCCGACGCCCTGGAAATAGGTGAACTGCGTCACCTCCATGCCGTCGCACCAGACCTCCCAGCCCAGCCCCCAGGCGCCCACGGTGGGGTTCTCCCAGTCGTCCTCGACGAAGCGGATGTCGTGCAGTTTGGGATCAATGCCGATGGCCCGCAGCGAGCCCAGATAGAGGTCCTGCAGGTCGTCGGGGTTCGGCTTCAGGATGACCTGGAACTGGTAATAGTGCTGGAGCCGGTTGGGGTTCTCGCCATAGCGGCCGTCGCCGGGGCGGCGGCTGGGCTGGACATAGGCGGCCTTCCACGGGCGCGGGCCGAGCGCGCGCAGGACCGTGGCGGGGTGCAGGGTGCCGGCGCCGACCTGTTCGTCATAGGGCTGCAGGATCGCGCATCCGCGATCGCCCCAATATTTCTGCAGGGTCAGGATCAGGTCCTGGAAGGCGAGCGGTTCAGTCGGTGCGGCCACGGGGGAGTCTTTTTGGGCAAGGAGAAAGGCGGCGGACCCTAGGGTCTGCCGCCTTCCAACTCAACCAACCCGGAAAGAGATTACGACTGCGGACGCGGAGCCGGGGTCGGAGCCGGGGCGTCGTCGGCGTCCTCGTCATCGACCTGACCGTCGGTCGGGTTGGGCACGGTCGGCGAGGCGACGGTCGTCGTGGTCGCGGCCGGCTGGCCGCTCGGCGCGTTCACGCCGGTCGCCGGGCGCGTCGTGGTCGTCGTGGCGGCGGGCGGCGTCACCTCGTCGACGGTGTCGTCAGCCGGCGGGGTCGCCGCGTCCGCGTCCTCAGCGGCGGGAGCGGCAGCCGGCGCCGTCGCCGCCTCTGCATCGCCGGTGGCGACCAGGGAGTCGGCCGGGTTCAGCACGCGGTCGATGATGAAGATCGACCCGTTGCCGGCATCGATGTCCGCCGTGGTGACCGTGGCGTTGTCGACCTTGATGGCGTCGCCGGTGCCGTCCAGCTGCACCTCGGTGGTGGCGGCGGTCTGGACGCCGCCCCTGGCGCCCTCGATCTGGCTCGAGTTCACGTCGGCCACGACCACATGGTACAGCAGCACCTGGCGCAGCTCGTTGACGTTGGCGGGGTCCATCAGACGCGTGCGGTCGGCTTCAGGCAGGGCGGCGAAAGCCGCGTCGGTCGGGGCGAAGATCGAGATCGCCGCCTGGGTGCTGAGGGTCTCGATCAGCTGGGCGGCGTCGAGCGCGGCCAGCAGGGTCGTGAACTGACCGTTGGCGCGCAGCACATCCACGACATTGTTTTCCACGACAGCGGCAGTTTGCGTCGGAGCGGCGGCACTCGTCGCGGCCTGGGCCGCAGCGGCTGCCGGCGCCTCGATCGGCTCTTCAGCGGCGACGGGCGGGGTAGCGGCGGGGCCAACCGGCGCCGTCGGAGCGGTCTGGGCGAAGGCGGAACCGGCGGCGAACAGGGCCACGGCGGCGGTCGCGGTGAGAAGACGAGTGCGAAGCATGACAGTATCCTTTTCAAGGCTGCAGAGGCCGCCGGGGAGAATACGCTCGCGGCCCGTTGCTCAGTGTTACTAAGCCAGTAAAAGCCTCTCACCTGACACAGGTTCCACATCGTGTTACTATTTGTTAGGGCAAGGCAAAACTTCAGGCTATCTCACGACCATCTCTGGGAGACCGTTGCTATAACGCCGTTACTTTGCCTTATTGTGCAGGTTTCGCCGCATCATCGCCCAACACCGTCGCCTCGACCCACCAATCGCCGTGGTTGCTGCGCAGGTTGGCGGCGGCGCGCGTGGCGCTCTCGCCGTCGTCGAACAGGCCGAAAACGGTCGCGCCCGATCCCGACATCCGGGCCAGGCGGGCGCCGGTCGCGGCCATGGCCGACAGGGCCGCGCCGATTTCGGGCTCAAGGGACACGGCGGGCGACTGAAGGTCGTTCCGCTGACAGGCCAGCCAGTCGATCACGGCTGCTGGCGACCAGTCCTCCGGTGGGGCGGGACGGTCAGCGGACCTCGTCGCTCCGGCGTCATAGGCGCGGTAGACCGCACCGGTCGGGGACGGCCGGCCCGGATTGGCGAGAACCGCGTGCAGCGGCGGAAGCGCGGGCTCGAAGGTCAGCCGGTCGCCGATGTCTTCCGCCCAGGCCGATCTTGCGCTGAGGCACATGGGACCATCCGCGCCGACGATGCGCGAGATGCGCGCCAGCTCGGCCTCGGTCAGGTCGAGGCCCAGGGCCCTGGCAGCCAGCTTCAAGGCGCTGCCGGCGTCCGACGACCCGCCGCCCAGACCTGCTGCGATCGGAAGCGTCTTCTCAAGGGTGATGGCCAGAGACGGCTCGCCGATGCCCGCCACATGTCCCAGTTCGCGCATGACCCGCAGGATCAGGTTGTCGTCGTCGCCCGCCAGGGCGTCCGCGAACGGACCGGTGACCGTCAGGGACAGGCGATCCGCGTGGGTCACCCAGACCTGGTCGCCGACGTCGGCGAAGGCCACAAGGCTGGACAGGGGATGGTAGCCGTCGGCGCCGGGCGCGGCGACATGGAGGAACAGATTGACCTTTGCCGGAGCGAGCGCCGACAGCGTGTCGGGCCAGGGCGTGGTCAGAGCTCCAGCCCCTCGGTCAGCTTGCGCTCCACCTCGGCGCGACGTTCGTCGTCGGGGTCCAGGGTCAGGACGCGGTTCCACTGGAAGCCCGCCTCGCGCCGACGCCCGACCTGCCAGTAGGCGTCTCCGAGGTGGTCGTTGATCTCGGCGTTGGCGGGCTCCTTGGCGACGGCCTGCTCGAGGGTGTCGACGGCGGTGTCGAACTGGCCCTGGCGATACTGGGCCCAGCCGAGGCTGTCCTGGATGTTCCCGTCGTCCGGGTCGGCGGCATGGGCGCGGGCGATCATCTCGGCGCCCTCCGCCACCCGCGTACCGGAATCGACCCAGAGGTAGCCGAGGTAGTTCAGGTAGGACGGCTCGTTCGGCTCTTGCTGCAAGGCCGCCCACAACTGCGCCTCCGCCTCGGGGATCCGGCCGAGGGATTCATAGGCGGCGCCGCGCATGAAGCGGACGTTGGCGCCCTGGTTCCCGATGTCCAGCAGCGGGCCGTTCAGCAGGGCCAGCGCCTCGTCGTACCGCTCCAGCTGCAGCAGCTGCCCGGCGGTGACAAAAGCGATGCCAGGATCGGTCGGGTTCGCCTCTCGTGCGGCCTGGAAGGCGGCAAGAGCCTCGTCCAGCCGCTGCTCCTCGGCCAGACTCAGGCCGATGGCGACCTGGGCGCCCGCATAGAGGGGCGCGTCGCTGCGCGGAACCTGGGACAGGGCAGCCCTCGAGGCCGTGTCGAGGTTCGCCTTGGCCAGGGTCTGACCCAGCAGATAAAGACTGCCCGGCTCGGACTGCAGGTTCAGCGACAGGCGCAGATAGACGACCGCGAATTCGTTGGCGTTGTCACTGGACGCCTGACGCGCGGCGATGACCAGGGCGCGGGCGGCGCCGTCGCGATAGTCGGGGAGCGCCGGGGGGCGGCCCCGCGCATCGACGCGCGCCCTGGCGGAAACGATGGCAGGGTCCTGCGAGCCGGCGGCCAGGGTCGTGTCGTAGAAGGCCAGGGCCTCGGCGCGCTTGCCGCGACGCTCCAGGAACTCGCCATAGGCGGCGCGGAACAGGGGGGCGGCGCGGGCGTCGAAGGCCAGACCGTGGAGTTCGGCCTCGGCTTCGTCGTAGCGACGGCGGTGCTCCAGCAACTGGGCGCGATGAGAGCGGCCGAACAGGACGGTGATCGGGTCGCCGGTCGGGTTGGGTTCCGCCAGGGCCGTGTCCCAGTCCCCGGCGGCGGCGGCGACCCACGGGCCGATCAGGGCGGCGGCGCGGGCGTGGGGCGCCAGGACTGGACGCGTCTTGAGCGCCTCGTTGGCCATGCGAGCCTCGCCCGCCACCAGGGTCTGGACCACCGACACCAGGGCGCCGGCCTCGCTGAACGCCGCAGGCGTGGCGTCAGAACTAGGCGAGATCCGCGCCGCGACGTCCAGGTCCCCGGCCAGGAGGGCGGCGGTGAAAGCCTGGTCGCGGACGGCCGGCTGTTCCGGCGTCAGGGCTTCGACAGCGCTCAGATAGGCGGACCCCGTCTCGGCCTCTCCGCGGCTGAGCGCGGACCGGCCGGCGAGGTAGAGACCATAGGCCGTGCGCCCCTGGTCATCGCGCGGCGCGGGCGACCAGACGCGGGGAATGGCCTCGATGGTCGGCGCGGGCGAGTCCGCGTTCTCGCCGACCACGATCATGGGAGCGGGGATCGGCGGTTCGGGCAGGACGTCCTGAATCCGCGGCGCCGGGTCGGCCACCGGCGGCGCCTCCTGGGCGAAAGCGGGGGCCGCCGTCAGGGCGGTGAAGGCGATGAGGATCGAGCGGAGGGAGGCGTGACGCATGGCGCCGACATTCACCGGCTTATGCGGCGACGACAAGGCCCATTCCTCCCCCATCGGGGGAGGTGGCTCGGAGCGAAGCGGAGAGACGGAGGGGGCTCTTCCCGGACTCCGGCGTCTGTGGCCGGCCCCCTCCACCACTTCGTGGTCCCCCTCCCCCGACGGGGGAGGATTCACATATTCGGATAGTTCGGGCCGCCGCCGCCCTCGGGGGTGGTCCAGACGATGTTCTGCGACGGATCCTTGATGTCGCAGGTTTTGCAGTGGACGCAGTTCTGGGCGTTGATGACGAATTTCGGATCGGTCTTCGCGACCTCGTCGGCATAGACCACCTCATAGACCCCGGCCGGGCAGTAGAGGCGCGCAGGCTCGCCGTATTTGGGCAGGTTGACGCGGATCGGCACGGTCGGGTCGATCAGCTTCAGGTGGGCCGGCTGTTCCTCGGCGTGGTTGGTGTTGGAGATGAACACCGACGACAGCTTGTCGAAGCTGAGTTTGCCGTCCGGCTTGGGATAGACGATCGGCTTGTGCTTCGAGGCGAGTTCGGTCGAGGCGGCATCCGTCTTGGCGTGCTTCAGCGTCCCGAACAGCGAGGCGCCGCCGAAGAGGGTGCCGAACCACATGTCGAAGACGCCCAGCGCCCCGCCCAGGGTCGTGCCGAACCTGGTCAGGAAGGGCTTGGCATTGCGGACGCGCTTCAGCTCCTGGAAGACCCAGCTGTTCTCGTAGGCGGTCTGGTATTCGACCAGTTCGTCGCCCGAACGGCCGGCCATGACTGCCTCATAGGCGGCGTCGGCGGCCAGCATGCCGGTCTTCATGGCGTTGTGGCTGCCCTTGATGCGCGGCACGTTCACGAAGCCCGCCGAGCAGCCGATCAGGACGCCGCCGGGGAAGGACAACTTCGGCACCGACTGGAAACCGCCCTCGGTGATCGCACGCGCGCCGTAGGAGATGCGGGTCCCGCCCTCCAGGTGTTGGGCGATGGCGGGGTGGTGTTTGAAGCGCTGGAACTCGTCGAACGGCGACAGGAAGGGGTTCTTGTAGTTCAGGTGCACGACGTAGCCGATGGCCACGTAGTTGTCCCCGAAGTGGTACATGAAGGAGCCGCCGCCGGTGAACTCGTCCAGCGGCCAGCCGGTCGTGTGCTGGGCCAGGCCGGGCTGGTGCTTCTCGGGCGGGACCTGCCACAGCTCCTTGAGGCCGATGCCGTATTTCTGCGGCGACTTGCCGTCCTGCAACTTGTGGCGGGCGGTGATGGTCTTGGCCAGCGAGCCGCGCACGCCCTCGGCGATGAAGACGTATTTGCCGTGCAGTTCGATGCCGGGCTGGAAGTCGCCGGTCGGGGCGCCGTGCTTGTCGATGCCGAAGACGCCGGCAACGACGCCCTTCACCCGGCCGGAAGGCTCATCCCAGACGACATGGCTGGCGGCCATGCCGGGATAGACCTCGACGCCCATCCCCTCGGCCTGCTCGCCCAGCCAGCGCGCGACATTGCCGAGCGAGGCGATGTAGCAGCCGTCGTTGTGCATCATGGGCGGCAGCATCGCCATCGGCAGGCTGATCTGGCCCATCGGCCCCAGGACCATGAACCGGTCCTTGGTCACCGGGGTCTCAAGCGGCGCGCCCAGAGCCTTCCAGTCGGGGAACAGCTCGTTCAGCGCCTTGGGGTCAATCACGGCGCCCGACAGGATGTGGCCGCCGACCTCGGCCGACTTTTCCAGCACAGCGACGGTGATGTCTTTCCCGTCTTTCTCGGCACGCTGCTTGAGGCGGATGGCGGCGGCGAGGCCGGCCGGGCCGCCCCCGACGATCAGGACGTCGTATTCCATGACCTCGCGCTCGACGCCCGCGAGCGCCTCCAGCGGCGGCAGGTTGTCGAGGATGGCCTCCTGAGCCGCAGTTTCGACGCCGCCTTCGATCACTTGCTCGGCCATGTCGGTTCTTGTTCCTCGTACGTCGTGTGGCTTTATTGTTTATGGGCACTTATCGGAAGGTGACGCGAGGGCGGTCAAGGCTTATCCCTGATCCCGCCCCGCCATGAACGCCGAACCCAGAGACATCGCCGCCGTCGAAAGCCTGCTCGCCTTCTGGGCCGATGCGGGGGTGGACGCCTGTTTCGAGGAGGCGGCGGTCGACCGGACCATCGTCATCGCACCCGCCCTCAAGGCCGTGACCAGGGCGACGGCGTCAGTCACGCCGGTCGTCGACATGGTCGACGCCACCTCGGACGCGCGACATCTGGCCAATGGCGCGGACACGATGGAGGCGCTGGCCGAAGCCGCCGCCAGCTTCAGGGGCTGCGAACTGGTCGGGATGGGCGCCAGGGGCTGCGTCTTCGGGCGGGGCGATCCGCATGCCCCGATCCTGATCATCGGCGAGGCGCCCGGAGCGGAGGAAGACGCGGCCGGCGAGCCCTTCGTGGGCAAGGCCGGCAAGCTGCTGGACAAGATGATCGCGGCGGCCGGGCTGACCGACAAGGTCTACACCACCAACACCGTCTTCTGGCGGCCGCCGGGCAACCGGACCCCCACGTCCCAGGAACAGGCCGTTTGCGCGCCGTTCGTGGAGCGGGCTTTCTTCCTGATGAAGCCGAAAGCGGTGTTGCTGCTAGGCGCGGCGGCGGCCAAGGGCGTGCTGAAGACCGACGAGGGCATCATGCGGATGCGCGGCCAGTGGCGCGAATGGCGGCTGGCGGAGGGGGACGTCTCGGCCCCGGTCATGCCGACCCTGCACCCCGCCTTCCTGCTGCGTCAGCCCCAGGCCAAGCGTCAGGTCTGGGCGGACATTCTGGAACTGGCCGTCAAGCTGGACGGACAGGAAAACGCCTGAAATCAAAGTTACAGGGTTCCATGCCGCTGATGTGATTGAGGAAGTCGCAGCAGTCCGGCATACTTCTTGTTTGACGACCGATCGCAGAGCACGCGTCTCCTGAATCGAGACGGGAACGCGAAGCACGAGGGGGCCGCCTTGTTCAGTATCCGCCGCCGCGCCTTCCGGGCGCAGACGCTCGCCTTTGTGATGGCCGCCGCGTCGGCCGCCGCACTGCCAGCCCTCGCCGCCCCGGAATCCTATCTGTCGGTGGCCGCTTCAGAGATCGGGGCCGAGGGCGAACAGGGCATCCGCATCAGCACCAACGCCCTCTCGAACGCCGACCGGCTGAGCTACACCACCGCCTTCGACGCCCTGCGTCGCGGCGATCTGGACGCGGCCCGCGCCTCCGCGCTCCAGGCCGGCGACCGCGTCCTGCTGGGCCAGGTCGAGTTCGAGCGGATGTTCCACCCGAACTACACCGCCTCCTATGACGAACTGGCGGCCTGGCTTCAGGACTATGCCGACCTGCCGAGCGCCCAGCGCGTCTACGCCCTGGCCGAGCGTCGTCGCCCGGACGGCGCCGAGGCGCCCCGCCACCCGACGGGCGCCTATTTCAGCCGCACCTGGGACGCAGTCGCCGCGGCCGGCGGCAACTCGGAGGCCGATCCCGCCAAGGCCGCCCGCGTCGCCCTGAACCGCGACGACCTGCAGGGCGCCGTCAGCCAGGGCGAACAGATCGGCGACTGGTGGGTTGTGGGCCTGGCGGCCTGGCGCACCGGCGACTATCCGCGCGCCTACACCGCCTTCGAACGCGTCGCCGTCGATCCGACCGAGGACGGCTGGACCCGCGCCGGCGCCGCATTCTGGGCCGCCCGCGCCGCCGGCCAGATCGGCCGTCAGGACCGCATCCCGGAGTTCCTGCGCCTGGCCGCCCGCTGGCCCGCCACCTTCTATGGCCAGATCGCCCTGCGCCAGCTCGGCGAGGAACCCGTCATCCTGAACGGCGACGGCCCCACCCCTTACGAGGCCGTGGCCCGCACCTCCCCCGCCAGCGACGGCCCCATCGGCGTCAATCAGCGCGAGATGGACGATTTCCTCAACGACGATCCGCGCGCCCGGCGCACTGTCGCCTTCTTCGAGGTCGGCCGCGCCGGCGACGCCCGCGACGAACTGCGCAACGGCCTGCGCACCGCCAGCGACCGCACGCGCCGCCTGTGGACAGGCCTCGCCCGCGTGCTGGGCCCACGCCTCGGCGGCGGCAGCAGCTCAGACGGCAGCCGGATCGACGTCACCAACTATCCGATGCCCGAGATCGCGCCCGAGGGCGGCTGGACGCTGGAACGCTCGCTGGTCTACGCGATCGCCCGCAAGGAAAGCGGTTTCAACGCCCAGGCCCGGTCACCGGTGGGCGCCTATGGCCTGATGCAGGTCATGCCGTCGACGGCGGCCGAGATGACCGGCGACCGCAGCTTCGTCTCGACCCCGCAACGTCTGTTCACGCCTGCGACCAATGTCCGTCTGGGCCAGACCTATGTGAACCTTATGCTGGCGCGTCCCGAGTTCCAGGGCGACCTGCTGCGCGCCGTGGCCAGCTACAACGCCGGGCCGGGCCCCATGCTGGGCGCCCTGCGCCGTCTGGGCCCGAACCCTGACCCCCTGCTGCTGATCGAGACGATCGACGTGCCCCAGGCGCGCGAATACGTCGAGAAGGTCGTGGCGGCCTACTGGATCTATCAGCGCATGACGGGCGGGCCGCTGAACACGCTCGACGCCGTGGTGGCGGGCCAGACCCTGGTGCCGATCAGCCTCGACTATGTCGCCCCGCCGCCCGGCCAGGAACCCACGCCGCTGTCGACCGAGCCGGTTCAGGTCGCGTCGATGCAGCCGGTCGGAACGCGCTAGGCCCCAAATCGGTTGGACTCCAATGGACTCGGCTTGTCCGAGTCCACAGAGTCCAATTCTTGACCGCTTAGCTCGGCACACGCCAGCAAGTAGCTGATTTATAAGATCTTTTTGTTTAGACCATCTCGACGACGGCCGAACACCCTACAGGATGCTGCCCACAAGCGATGCGCACAGGCAGCAGCCCACCAGAATGAACACGCCATAGGTCATCAGCGTCGGGCGGCGCTGGGCCTCCGGCGGAGCGATGTTCGGGGCGGTCGTCTGTTGGGCGGGCATGGCGAAGGATCTCGGGTTCGATCAGGACCGTAACGCGGTTCCCTTAAGGGCCGGTTCGCAGGTCTGATTAATCGGTCGTGACCCTGACCTAAGGCCGAACCGTGACAGCCAGTTCCGCCCATTCCAGGAAGTCCGGCTGCTGTAGCAGCGCGGCAACATATGTGGCCGCCACGCCACTTTCATCGCCATGGGCGGCGAGCTTGATCTGATAGTGCCGCAGACGCGCGGCCAGCGGGGTGAAGAAGGCGTCCGGCATGGACCATTCACCGAACAGGTAAGGGCCGCCCGCGCCAAAGCGCTCGCGCATCTCTTGCACGATCGCGACGAAGCGGCGGACCTCGGCGGCGACCGTGTCACTGGTCGGAGCCGGCGCGCGGTCCGGACCGACCATCGTATGGACAACCCCCGCCGCATCCACCCCCGTGGCGCATTCGCTGCGCAGGGCGCTGAAGCCGGAATGCATTTCGCAGGCCACCGAGCGAGCGAGCCACCGGGCGTGAGCGTCGACGGGCCAGAGCTTCGCCTCGGGATAGCGCTCGGCTGCGAAGACGCTGATCGCCAGCGAGTCCCAGATCGCGACCCCGTCCACCTTCAGTACGGGCACCTTGCCGCTGGGCGAATGGGCGGCGAGCCCCGGGGCTGATTCGGGGCCGGACATGGGGATCTCGCGCAGGCTGAACTCCGCGCCGCATCGTTTTAGGACCAGCCACGCCCGCAGCGACCAGGTTGCAACGGACATGTCGCCGATGATCAGTTCCATAGCCGCTCTCCCTGTGATTCTCGGTCTACCGTGCACCCCGGCGAATGCCGGGGTCCAGATGAAGGATGCGCGGGGCAATGTCAGCGAACCCGATGCGACATCCCGGCCACCCTGTCCGTGGTCTGGACCCCGGCCTTCGCCAGGGTGCACGGTCGAGGCTGGAGCCCCGCCGCTTGACTCCGAGGGGCTCGGGACCGACACGCACGGCCCATGATCAGCCGCTATTCCCGCCCCGCAGCCGTCGCCATCTGGTCCTCCGAGACCAAATACAAGATCTGGTTCGAGATCGAGGCCCACGCCGCCACCAAGATGGCCGAGCTGGGCGTCATTCCGACCGAGGCCGCCGAGGCCATCTGGGCCAAGGGCGAGAACGCCGCCTGGAACTCGGACCGGATCGACGAGATCGAGCGCACGACCAAGCACGACGTCATCGCCTTCCTGACCCATGTGTCGGAGACGGTCGGCGAGGAAGCCCGCTTCCTGCACCAGGGCATGACGTCCTCGGACGTGCTGGACACCTGTTTCGCGGTGCAGCTGGCGCGGGCGTCGGACCTGCTGATCGCCGGCGTCGACCGGGTGCTGACGGCGCTGGAAGCCCGGGCGAAGGAGCATAAATACACTCCGACCGTCGGCCGCAGCCACGGCATCCATGCCGAGCCGGTGACCTTCGGCCTCAAGCTGGCCGGCTATCACGCCGAGTTCCAGCGGGCCAAACGCCGCCTGATGACGGCCAAGGAAGAGATCGCCACCTGCGCCATCTCCGGCGCGGTGGGGACTTTCGCCAACGTTGATCCGGCTGTTGAAGAGTATGTCGCCGAGAAGATGGGCCTCCAGGTCGAGACCGTCTCGACCCAGGTCATCCCACGTGATCGTCACGCGGCCTTCTTCGCCGCGCTCGGCGTCGTCGCCTCGTCGATCGAGCGTCTGGCGGTCGAGATCCGCCACCTGCAGCGCACGGAAGTCCTCGAAGCCGAGGAATTCTTCGACAAGGGCCAGAAGGGCTCGTCGGCCATGCCGCACAAGCGCAACCCGATCCTCACCGAGAACCTGACCGGCCTGGCCCGGCTCGTCCGTTCGTCGGTCGTCCCGGCGATGGAGAACGTCGCCCTGTGGCACGAGCGGGACATCAGCCACTCCTCGGTCGAGCGCGGCATCGGCCCGGATGCGACCATCCACCTGGACTTCGCCCTGAACCGTCTGGCCGGGGTGATGGAGCGTCTGCTGGTCTATCCGGACAACATGCAGAAGAACCTCGACAAGCTCGGAGGCCTCGTCCACTCGCAACGGGTGCTGCTGGCCCTGACCCAGCTGGGTCAGTCGCGCGAGGACTCCTATGAGGCGGTCCAGCGCAACGCGATGAAGGTCTGGCGCGGCGAGGGGAACTTCCTCGACTTCCTCAAGGAAGATCCCGCGGTGATCGTGCCCGACGGCGAGCTCGAGGCCCTGTTCGACCTCGGCTATCACACCAAGCATGTGGACACGGTGTTCAGGCGCGTGTTCGGATAGGGCGTGCCTGAGCCGATCCGCCTGAACCCCACGCTCGACGTCCGCGACTTCGCCGGAGCGTTCCAGCGCGACGGCATGGTGCAGGTCCCCGACTTCCTCACGCCCGACAGCGCCGACCGACTCGAAGCGGCGCTGAAGACGGGGACGCCGTGGGGTCTGTCGCTGACCGACGCCGCCGGCAAGGGCGAATGGCTCTCGCCCCAGGCAATCCAGACACTGGGCCGCGAGGGCCTGGCGGCCAAGGCGCGCGAGGCCATGACCGGCGCGAGGACCGGATTCGCCTTCAGCTTCCTGTCCTATCCCATCATCGACGCCCTGCTGGCCGGGAACGAGCCGGGGCATCCGACCCATGAGCTGGTCCAGCTGCTGAACAGCCCCGAGGCGCGCGACTTCTGCGCCGCCGTGGCGGGCGAAACGGGGATCACCAAGATCGACGCCCAGGCGACCCTGTTCCGGCCCGGCGACTATCTGACCCTGCACAACGACACGGGCGTCGGCGAACGGCGGGCGGCCTATACGCTGGGGCTGACACGCGACTGGCGGACGGACTGGGGCGGTCAGTTGCTGTTCCACGACGAGGCCGGCGATGTGCCGCGCGGGCTGATGCCGAGGTTCAATGTGCTGACCCTGTTCAGGACGCCGCAATGGCACACGGTGGCGACCGTCGCCCCCTATGCCGGGGCGCCGCGCCTGTCGATCACGGGCTGGCTGCGCGACGACAAGCCCTACGCCGAACAGGGGCGGTGACGGTCAAACGGGCCTTCGCGCCCCTCGCCGACGACCGGACCCGCGTCCTCGTCCTGGGCAGTCTGCCTGGCGACGCCTCGCTGAAGGCCGCCGAGTACTATGCCCACCCGCAGAACGGCTTCTGGCGGCTGATCGGCGTGGCCATCGGTCGCGACCTGCACGCCATGGCCTATCCCGACCGCGTCGAGGCTCTGCGAGTCTCGGGCGTCGGCCTTTGGGATGTGATCGCAGCGGCGGAACGGACGGGAAGTCTGGACGCCGCGATCCGGTCGCCCGAGGCGGCGGACCTGCGCGGCCTGATCGGCGGACTGCCGAGCCTGAAGGCCGTCGCCTTCAACGGCGCAACGGCGGCGAAGGGCGGGCGCAAGGTTCTGGCCGACGTCGAGGGGCTGACCTTGATCGACCTGCCGTCGTCCAGCCCGGCCCATGCAACCCGGACCCTCGCGGAAAAAGCGGAGAGCTGGGCCATCCTGAAAGACTTCCTCGCCGAGGACGCCTGAAGGCGGGGGACGCCTGCGGCGTTTTGGCCACCGTGCATCCTTTCGAGCTCCCACCCGTCTTTAGCTCCGACGCCGCCGATAACAGGCGGTTCTCAGGAGAGAAGCCATGAACACCCGTCTGCTCACCATTACCGTCGCCTCGGCCGCCCTGCTGGGCCTGGCCGCCTGCAACAACAGCTCCGACGCCGACAAGGCCGCCACCGACGCCGCGCCGGCGGAGACCATGGCCCCCGCCACCACCGACCCTGTCGTGGGCGGCGCCTCAATGAGCCCCAGCGACACGATCGTCGCCAACGCCGCCAAGGCCTCGAACCTGACAACCCTGGTCAGCGCCGTGCAGGCCGCCGGTCTGGCCGAGACCCTGTCGGGCCCCGGTCCGTTCACGGTCTTCGCGCCGGACAACGCCGCCTTCGAGAAGGTGCCGGTCGCAACGCGCGAAGCCCTGCTGGCGCCCGCCGGCAAGGCTGATCTTACCAAGATCCTGACCTATCACGTCGTGCCTGGCCGTCTGACTGCCGCCGATCTGGCCACCCAGGCCCAGGCCAACGCCGGCAAGGTCGAACTGACCACCGTCGAAGGCGACATCCTGACGGTCGATGTGAACCCGGACGGCTCGGTCACCCTGACCGACGAGAACGGCGGAACCTCGCGCGTGACACAGGCCGACGTCCTGCAATCGAACGGCGTGGTTCATGTCATCGACACCGTCGTGATGCCGGGCTGAATTTCTCGGTGAACCCTTTTGGTCTTGCTGCATTCCACTGAGGCGCAAGACGCAAAAGACATCGGGTGAGGCTATCCCCCCAGCCCCCGATCAAGGAAGGGCCGCAGCTCCCCCCCGCTGCGGCCCTTTTTCCTTGTCTGCTCGTCATCCTCCGGCAAGCCGCCCTTGCGGCGCAGACCGGAGGACCCATCGTCATCCTACGGCCGATCGAAGATCGGACCGGGGGAGGCACCGAAGGCGATCTGTTCAGGCAGACTGTCGGATGCAGACAATTCACGGCAGGTTCGCGCTCTCGCGCGCCGCTGTGTCCCCCGGTCTCGCTACGCTCGCCGGAGGATGACGAAAAGCGGGTTTATTCGCCGGCGCGGACCTGGTCGCGGGCCATCGAGGCCAGTTCGTCCATCTTGGAGCGGATCTCGCCCTCGGAGACACTCAGGCCGGAGCCCTTGAAGTCGCCGGCGATCTTGCGGAACACATCTTCGTCGCCCGGCTGTTCGAAGTCCGCACGGACGACGGCCTTGCCGTATTCCTCGGCCGAATCGGGGCTCAGGCCCATCTTCTCGGCCGCCCACAGACCCAGCAGCTTGTTGCGCCGGGCCATGGCCTTGAATTCCTGCTCCTGATCGAGCGCGAACTTGGTCTCGAAGCCCTTTTCCCGATCATTGAAGGTCGTCATCAGTCGTCAGTCCATTCGTCGCGGGCCAGAGAATGAGACGGCGCCGCCGGGGTGGTCTATCGCTCCAGACCCCTGCAACGCAACGGATAACGGCTCGCATGCGGCGTCCCGTCCACGGACGATACCCACCTGTGGCGCCGGAGTCCGCAGATGGGTTCGTTTGTGTCGCACGGCAGTTTCCGCTAAGGACCGCGCGACCCATTTCCCGCTCAGCTCGAGACCGGACCGCGCCGCCCAGACGAGTTTTCTGGCCGCGCGATTTTCGTTTTCGGGCGATGCGCCATCCCGTCTGGGACCAAGATGATGAATTCGAAGCGCAAGAAGATCTACGAAGGCAAGGCCAAAATCCTTTACGAAGGACCGGAGCCCGGCACCCTGATCCAGTATTTCAAGGACGACGCCACGGCCTTCAATGCCCAGAAGAAGGCGACGCTGGAAGGCAAGGGCGTCATCAACAACCGCATCAGCGAGTTCGTGATGACCCGCCTGAACGGCATCGGCGTCACCAACCACTTCATCAAGCGACTGAACCTGCGCGAGCAGCTGATCCGTGAAGTTGAGATCATTCCGCTCGAGGTGGTGTGCCGCAACATCGTGGCCGGGTCGCTGGCGACGCGCCTGGGCCAGGAGGAGGGCACGCCCCTGCCCCGTTCGATCATCGAATTCTATTACAAGAAGGATGAGCTGAACGACCCGATGGTGACAGAAGAGCACATCACGGCGTTCAACTGGGCCTCGACCCAGGAGATCGACGACATCCTGGCCATGACCCTGCGCGTGAACGACTACCTGTCGGGCATGTTCGGCGCGGTCGGGATCACCCTGGTGGACTTCAAGATCGAGTTCGGCCGGGTGTGGGAAAACGACTTCAGCCGGGTCATCCTGGCCGACGAGATCAGCCCGGACAGCTGCCGCCTGTGGGACACGGCGACCGGCGAGAAGATGGACAAGGACCGGTTCCGCCGCGACCTGGGCAATGTCATCGAGAGCTATACCGAGGTCGCCAAACGCCTCGGCATCATGAAGGACATGCCGACCGTGATTCAGGGGGGACTGCACTGATGGCCAAGGTCAAGGTTCACGTTTTCCTGAAGCCCGGCGTTCTGGATGTCCAGGGCAAGGCCGTCGAAGGCGCCCTGAAGGGTCTGGGCTGGGCCGGCGTCGCCGACGCCCGGGTCGGCAAACTGATCGAGTTCGATCTCGAAGGCGCGGAAGATCCCGCCGCCGAGGCGAAGAAGATGTGCGAGACCCTGCTGGCCAATACGGTCATCGAGAGCTACCGGGTCGAGGTCGCCTAGCAACCGTTCCTTGCGAGCGGTCGTTTGAGACGTCGAACGCAAAGGAGCGCGCCGTGGCCTTCAACCTGACCTCCAAAGATTTCAAGGACGGCGACGTCCTGCCGGACGCCCAGGTTCAGGCGAAGGGGAATAGGTCTCCGCATCTGGAATGGTCGGGTGCGCCAGAGGGCACGAAGTCATTCGCCGTCACACTGTTCGATCCCGATGCGCCGACGGGTTCGGGCTTCTGGCACTGGACGGTGGCCAACATCCCCGCCGACATCCGCGAGATCCCGACCGACGGTCCCGTGCCGGCCGGCGCGGTCGAGGGTCGAACCGACTACGGCGAGCCCGGCTTCGGCGGGGCCGCTCCGCCTGCAGGCCACGGTCCGCACCGCTACATCTTCACAGTCTTCGCCGTCGACGTGGACAGCCTGCCGGTGACCCCCGAGGATTCGGGCGCCAAATACGGCTTCAACCTGCACTTCCACACCCTGGCCAAGGCGTCGATCACGGCGACCTACGAGAACAAGGGCTGAGCTGGGGGCCACCTTGTCGCGATCCAGCAGGATGTGGGCAATATCTACAATCGCCTGGGCCATATGGAAGACCGCGTGGATCGCATGGAGGTGCGTCCCGGACTCGCCTAACCCGCGCACTGACAAGCCGGGCAATCCCTGCTAAACGCCCGCGCCATGAGCGCAGCCGTCATCGTCTTCCCCGGGTCCAACTGTGATCGCGACTGCAAGGTCGCCATCGAACGCTCGACCCATGAGCGGGTCGAGATGGTCTGGCATCAGGAGACCGAATTGCCTTCGGGCCTCGACCTGATCGTGTTGCCGGGTGGCTTTTCCTACGGCGACTACCTGCGTTGCGGCGCGATGGCGGCGCAGTCGCCGGTGATGCAGGCGGTGAAGAAGGCGGCGGACGACGGGGTCGTTGTCGTCGGCATCTGCAACGGCTTCCAGATCCTCTGCGAGGCCGGGATGCTGCCGGGCGCGCTGCTGCGCAACGCCGGGCTGAAATACGTCTGCAAGCCGATCTCGCTGGAAGTCGCCAACGGCCAGACCCGTTTCACTGCAGGCTATCAAGGACAGCGCGAGGTCGTCATGACCCAGGGCAATGGCGACGGAAACTATTTCGCCGACGCCGAGACCCTCGCCCGCATCGAGGGCGAGGGTCAGGTCGTGTTCCGCTATGTCGACAATCCGAACGGGTCTGTCGCCGATATCGCCGGGCTGCAGAACGCGCGCGGCAACGTCCTGGGGATGATGCCCCACCCGGACCGCGCCTTCGAGGCCGAGCTTGGCTCCGCGGACGGCGCGACCCTGTTCCGGTCGATCTACGCGGCCGCCTAGGCTTCGTCGGAATCCTCGTCGCGTTCCAGGGTGCCATCGGCGCCGGATTCGCCGATCGAGGCGAGTTCTCTGGCGCCGACGCCCAGACCCTGTTCCAGCGCGAGGTTTGTCTCGACCTCTTCGGTGTCGGGGTCAGGCGATTCAGCGGGAATTTTGGGATCGACCATGGTCAGCTCTCCTGTTCGGGGGATGTGCGAAAGATAGCGTATCGCCGAACAGCCGGTTCCGGCTGAACTTTGATACGTGATGTGCGTAGTGTTGGGTATGAGCACGTCGCCCCCTCCGACTCTCGTCCCCGCCGACCCGTCACGGCAGACCCGAAGGCTGGCTGTCTTCGCCTGCATGGTCTTCGCGCTGGCGACCGGCCAACTGCAACAACTGGTGAACCTCGGGCAATCGCCGGCCGAGTTCGCCGCTGACAGCGACGCGACCCTGCGGGTCGTCGGCTGGGCCTTCGCCATCTGGGGGCCGATCTATCTGGGTCTGATCATCTACGCCGTCCGCCAGTTGCTGCCGAAGACACATGAGACCGAGATGCTGCGCGCATTCGGCTGGCCGTCGGTTCTGGCTTTGCTGGGCATCGGCTGGTGGATCCTGGCGGCCGGCTGGGACCAGGAGCTGGCGACGATCATACTGATCTTCGGGTCGCTGATCGTGCTGCTCATTCCGCTGTTGCAGAAAGCGGACGCCATCCGAGGCCTCGCGAAGGGCGACCGGGACCGATGGATGACGATCTGGCCGCTCGCTGCGCTGGCGGGATGGCTGACCGTGGCGGCGCCGGTGAACCTTCTGACCGTCGCAACAGGCAACGGCGACCTGCCGGCCATCCTTCCTCCGACCGCGTGGGCGCTGGTCGCTGTAGTCGTCGCGGCGGCGCTGGGCCTGTTCGTCACCTTGCGGACGCGGGTGCTGGCCTACCCCCTACCGATCGCGTGGGGATTGTTGGGCGTATTTGTGGCCGAGCAGGAGAAGGGCAATGCCGTCCTGGCGTTCGGGTCCATAGCGGCATCGCTGGTGGTGTTGGGGGGCGGCCTGATCATCGTGCTCGGACTGAGGCGCGCCGCGACCTGAGGTCAGGTCCAGTTCAGGCGGGCGCTTGGGTTCACGCGAGAGTCCCGCTATGAGGCGCGGCCATGAGCGTTCCTGAAAAGACCATGGCCGAACTGGCCTCCGAATACGGCCTGAACCCCGCCGAGTATCAGGTCGTCCTCGACCGACTGGGCCGCGAGCCGAACCAGCTGGAGCTGGGCGTCTTCTCGGTGATGTGGTCAGAGCACTGCTCCTACAAGTCGTCGAAGATCCATCTTGGCAAATTCCCGACCACGGCGCCGCGCGTGATTTGCGGACCGGGCGAGAACGCCGGCGTCATCGACATCGATGACGGGGATGCGTGCATCTTCAAGATGGAGAGCCACAACCACCCCTCCTACATCGAACCCTATCAGGGCGCGGCGACGGGCGTGGGCGGGATCATGCGCGACGTCTTCACCATGGGCGCACGCCCGGTGGCCTTGCTGAACGCCCTGCGCTTCGGCGATATCGGGCATGAGAAGACCAGGCGGCTGGTGAAGGGCGTGGTGTCCGGCATCGGCGGTTACGGCAACTGCGTCGGCGTGCCCACGGTGGCGGGCGAGACCAACTTCCATTCCGGCTACAACGGCAACATCCTGGTCAACGCCATGTGCGTGGGCCTGGCGAAGTCGGACGCGATTTTCTACTCGGCCGCGCCGGGACCGAATATGTCGGTGGTCTATTTCGGATCGAAGACCGGCCGCGACGGCATCCACGGCGCGACCATGGCCTCGGCCGAGTTCGACGAGGATTCCGACGAGAAGCGCCCCACGGTCCAGGTCGGCGATCCCTTCGCCGAGAAGCTGCTGATCGAGGCGACGCTCGAGCTGATGGCCTCGGGCGCGGTCGCCGCGATTCAGGACATGGGCGCGGCGGGCCTGACCTCGTCGTCGGTCGAGATGGCCGGCAAGGGCGGCGTGGGGATCGAACTCAACATGGACGCCGTCCCCCAGCGGGAAACCGGCATGTCCGCCTATGAGATGATGCTGTCCGAGAGCCAGGAACGGATGCTGGCCGTGCTGAAGCCCGGCCGCGAACAGGATGGACACCGCATCTTCGAGAAGTGGGGCCTGGACGCCGCCGTCATCGGCATGACGACAGAGACCGGCCGGTTGGTGCTGAATCACCACGGCGAGGTCGTCTGCGACGTACCGCTGGCGCCGCTGTTCGACGATGCGCCCCTGTATGACCGGCCGTGGGTCCAGCCCGCGCTGCATCCGCGCCTGTCGCCGGGCGAGGTTCCGGCGCCGGACAGCTGGCCGGATGCGGTGCTAAAGGTGCTGGCCTGCCCCGACATGGCGTCCAAGCGCTGGATCTGGGAACAGTACGACCGCCACGTGATGGCCGACACCCTGCAGGACTCGGCCACCGGCGCCGATGCCGGCGTGGTCCGGGTACACGGAACGGACAAGGGTCTGGCGGTCACCTCGGACTGCACGCCCCGCTACGTCCAGAACGACCCTTACGAGGGCGGCAAGCAGTGCGTCGCCGAGGCATGGCGCAACCTGACGGCCGTGGGATCACGCCCCATCGCCATCACTGACAACCTGAACTTCGGCAATCCGCAGCGGCCCGAGATCATGGGCCAGATCGTCCGCGCCATCGACGGGATGGCCGAGGCCTGCCGCGCCCTGGACTTCCCCGTCGTGAGCGGAAACGTCAGCCTGTACAACGAGACCAACGGCGTCGCGATCCCGCCGACCCCTACCGTCGGGGGCGTCGGCCTGCTGACCAATTACGACGTGGTCGCGGGCTTCTCGACCATGGCCGAGGGCGACACGCTGGTCCTGATCGGGGAAACAGTCGGGGAGCTGGGCGCGTCGCTGTATCTGCGCGAGGTGTTGGGACGCGAGGACGGCGCGCCACCGCGGGTGGACCTGACGCTGGAGCGCAAGACCGGAGACTTCGTGCGCGGCGAGATCGAGGCCGGCCGACTGACCTGTGTCCACGACCTGTCCGACGGCGGCCTGATCGGAGCGGCAGCAGACATGGCGCTGGCGTCCGACACGGGCCTGGTACTGGATGCCTCCAGCGCCACCCACGCCCACGTCTTCCTGTTCGGCGAGGATCAGGCCCGCTATCTGGTCGCGGTCCCGAACCCGCAGGAGGTGCTGGCCGGCGCACGCGAGGCCGGGCTGCATGCCTCGGTCATTGGTCGCGCGAAAGGCGATGCCTTCGCCTCAAATTATCAGGGGTGCGACCTGTTCAGCATCCCGCTGAAGCATCTGCGGGAAATCCACGAGGGCTGGATGCCCGGATGGATCGAGGGCTGAGACCAGGACGAACCGGGCCGCCTTTTCGGACGGCCCGGCGGGTTAGTTCGACTCGGAGATCAGCAGGGTCGCGGACGAAGCCTGGCCAACCGCGCCGACCCAGATGTCGTAGGCGCCGCTCGACGGACGGCCCCAGGTCAGGATCGGGTTCAGGCCCTCGGCGTCGTCATTGCAATACCAGCGGCCGTCCGGGCCGTTGATGACCAGGCTGGTGTCGCGGTCCGAGACTACGCCGAAGCTCAGCGGGAACGAGCCGGCCGTATAGGTGAATTCATAGTCCGGCGCGCTGGCGATCATGCCGACGCAGGTCCCGCCCAGGCGCGAGGCGTCGATCGACCCGCCCGAATAGATCCTGACCTGGATAGGGTCCGGGGTGAAACCGGCGCGGGCGCCCATACTACCCGAAGTGGCGGCGGCACTGGGGTCCTGGGCCGCGGCGGAGGTGGCGGCGGCCATCAGAGCAGCGGCGATGGCTGAGGCGAGACGTACAGTACGCATGGCTGGGGTCCTTTGGTTGACGGAGGAGTGCACCGACGCAACGCGGGGCTCCCAATTCGCCGGGCCCCAAGGAGAGGCCCGGCATCATCAGTCCGGATGAAAGAGTCAGTAGTCGAGGCTGCCTTCGGTGATGACCAGGGTCGCCGGACCCGCGTCGCCGACGGCGCCGACCCAGATGTCGTACTGGCCGCTGGGCGCCTGTCCCCAGACCAGACCCGGGTTGAAGCCGCTGTTGTCATCATTGCAATAGAAGCGGCCGTCGGGCCCGTTGATCACCAGGCTGGTGTCGGTTCCGGCCAGGACGCCGATGGCGAGACGACCGCCGGCCGAGCTGAAGTTCAGCACGACATCCGGGCTGCTTCCGACAGTTCCCACGCAGGAACTTCCCAGATCGGAGGCCTGATTGCCGCCGCCCGAATAGAGTTCGACCGTCACAGGATCGGGAACGAAACCGGCGGAGAGAGACACGCTCTGTTGGGCGCTGGCCCCGGTTGCGACAAGAGCCGCCGCACACATAGACGCCGTGAACATTGAGGTCTTCATTGTAGCCTCCTCCGTTATGAGACAGCCCCCAGCTGCTAGCCCTAACATGACCTCCCGGAGCTTGACCTTACAACCCTCTTATTTCTGACAATGTCGGCTGGCGTACGAAGCCTGACTGTCACATCAGAGGCCTATCGAGGCCGCCTGATTGGAGTTCGCCATGTCCCTCTTCCTGTCGCGCCGCCTGCTTCTGACCGGCCTCGGCGCCGGATCGGCCGCCGTCACCCTGCCTCGCGACGGCCTGGCCCAGGCGGTGTTCGACGAGAACCCGTTCCAACTGGGCGTCGCCGCCGGCGATCCCCTGCCCGACGGGTTCGTCATCTGGACGCGGCTGGCGCCCCGGCCGATGGAGCCCGGCTACGGCATGCCGCGCCAGGCGATGGCGGTGCAGTGGGAAGTCGCCGCCGACGCCGGTTTCGGCACGATCGTGCATTCCGGCGAGGCCATCGCCCGCCCGGAACTGGGGCATTCGGTCCATGTCGAGGTTGAAGGGCTGGAGCCCGGCCGGCCGTATTTCTATCGCTTCCGCGTCGGCAGTGAACGTTCCGGCGTCGGCCGCGCCAAGACCACGCCGGTCGTGGGCGCGCCTCTGGCCCAGGTGAAGTTCGGCGTCGCCGGCTGTCAGGCGATCGAGAGCGGCTATTACACCGCCCACCGCAAGATGGCGGCCGAGGACCTGGATTTCGTCTTCTTCTACGGGGACTATATCTACGAGGGACGCGGCAACCGCACCTACGGCGGGACATCGACCCAGGAGAACCTGCGCGTCCATCAGGGCGGGGAGGTCTATTCCGTCGACGACTACCGCCGCCGGTACGCCCAGTACACGATGGATTCCGATCTTCAGTCGGCGCGCCAGTCGGCGGCCTGGTTCGTGGTCTGGGACGACCACGAGATCGATAACAACTGGGTCTCCGACATCGATCAGGAGGGATCGCCGGCCGAGGTCTTCGCCCTGCGCAAGGCGGCCGCGATGCAGGCCTTCTATGAGCATATGCCGCTGCGCCGGTCGTCCTTCCCGCGCGGCTCCCAGATGCAACTGTATCGCAAGGCGACCTACGGCGACCTGCTGGACGTGCACCTGCTCGACACCCGACAGTACCGCTCGGACCAGCCCTGCGGAGACCGGTTCAACTCGGGTTGCGAAGCCATCGATGCGCGTGAGGCCGAGGTCCTGGGCGAGGCTCAGCAGGCCTGGCTGTTCGACGGGCTGAACCGCTCGCAGGCGAAATGGCAATCGCTCGCCCAGCAGATCATGGTCATGGACCTGGATCGGAACCCGGGCGACGACTATGGCGTCAACCCGGACAGCTGGGCCGGATATCGCGTACCGCGTGCGCGGCTTCTGAACCACATCAAGGATCGGCGCATCGACAACGTCGTCGTCCTGACGGGCGACGAGCATCAGAACTATGCGGGCGAACTGTTCATCGACGGCCGCAATCCGGAAGGCGAGCCGATCGCGACCGAGTTCGTCGCCACCTCCATCAGTTCCGGCGGCGACGGGGTCGACCAGCGGCCCGACATAGCGGCGATCCAGTCGGTGAACCCGCAGCTGAAGTTCAACAACTCGCAGCGTGGCTATGTCGTCTGCGAGGTGACGCCCGAGCGCTGGCGCACCGACTTCAAGGTGCTGGACCAGGTTCACGACCGGACGGGCGTGCTGTCGACGCGCAAGTCGATGGTCGTCGAGGGCGGCAGCGCGCGGCTGCACGACGCCTGACGGATCGCGGCCGGAAACCCGACTCCGGAAAGTGGAGTCCAGATAGTCCGTTGAGTCCGGATCGACCTGAACGAAGTCAAGACGTTGAGATTTTGACCGTAGTGGAATTCGACTATCTTGAAGGATAGGCGATCGCGCCGTCAGCGGCTGGATGAGACGATTTCAAAGACCTCCACACGACGTGGGGGAGCGGGCAGCGGACAGCAAGACCCGGCGAGGACTTTATTCTCTTGTCGGTTTCGCCTGCGGCGCCGTGATGCGAGACGGCAGCCGGGTTTTGCAGCAAGCTGGCGACCAGAGAACCCAGCAAAGGCCATCCATGATCCGTCACTCTCTCATCGTTCTGGCCGTCCTTCCCGTCTTGCTCGGCGCCTGTGACGGCGGCGGCGATCCGGTGCAGCAGGCGATGCGCGAAACCGCGACCGTCAACCAGGCCGCGACGGTGACGGCCGGCGAGGTCTCCGGGCCTCATGACGGAGATCATGGGACGGCGGGAAATCAGGCCTTCGCCGCCTCCGAGGCGGAGATGCACCGGTTGATGTCGGCGGCGTCGGGTGAGACGGTCGATCAGGCCTATATCGCCAAGATGATCGCCCACCATCAGGGCGCAGTGGCGATGGCCGAGATCGCTCTGCGCGACAGTCGCGACCCCGAGGTGCGGCGCATGGCCCAGATGGTCATCGCTGCCCAGACGCGCGAGATCGCCGAAATGCAGGCGTGGCGACCGGCCGCGAACTGAGCGTCAGGCCTCGTCGAGGAAGACCCTGAGCGCGTCGCGGCGGCCCTCGAACAGGCGAGCGACCAAGGCATCCACCTCGCCGGCCAGATAGTCCCGGCGCTCGATCGCGTGGTGGTAGCGCTGGCGGCCGTCGTGACGTTCGGAGCGGACGGCGCCCTTGCGCATCAGGCGGCCGAGCAGGGTCTTGATGGTGGCGTCGCCCCAGGCGTTGTCGGCCTTCACCGTCTCGATCAGGGAGGCGAAGGAGAGCGGACCGTGACGCCACAGGGCGGAGAGGATGGCGCTCTCCGCTTCGGTGACGGGGATGCGCGCCACTTCAGGCCCTGAGGACGGCGCGATCGACGCGGGCCTCGACGGCCCAATGGCAGATCACGGCGATCACGCCGACGATCAGGCCCATGACCACGAGGAAGGTCGCCTCGGCCAGGCCGGGGGCCAGGACGTTGATAGGCTGGGATCCGAACTTCGCGAGGCCGACGAACATCATCAGGCCGTTGAAGGCGGCGCCAAGCAAGCCGAGCAGGGGCGCGCCAAGTCGCAGCGCCGAGAGATAGGTCGAGCCGCCCGACAGATGCGGACCCGAAGTGACCTTCTTCACCGTCACGACGACGGCGGCGATGGCGGCGATGATCAGGGCGAGGATGATCGCCTTCATCGAAGGCGCGGCTTCAAAGAAGATCGTGACCGGCTTAAGGCCCTGCGCGAGGGCGGTGCCCGGCACAACCACCAGGGCGACGGCGGACAGAATCGAAAGCGAACGCGAAGAAGGCATGTCATTCTCCCTTGGACTACGTTTGTAGGCCAATAAGGTTACATGCGTAATCTTTATCGTCAATGCCCCCGCTTCAGGCGGCGCTCGGGATGTGCTGGCTGAGGCGGCCGCCGACGCGGATGGGTTCGATGCGGGTGGCGAGGCCGGTCTTGTCGTCGGTCTCGACATAGACGCCGCAGATGGTGGCCGGTCCGTGCGCCGGAACATAACGACCGCCGGAAATCCGCGTGGTGAACCGCCGCAGCGGCTCTTCCTTCTCGTTGCCGATGACGGAATCATAGTCGCAGCAGCCGCCGGCGTCGGTCTGATAGGCCGTGCCGCCGGGCAGGATCTGGCAGTCGGCGGTCGGGACGTGGGTGTGGGTGCCGATGACCAGGCTGGCGCGGCCGTCACAGAAATGGCCCATGGCCATCTTCTCCGAGGTCGCCTCGGCGTGCATGTCGACGATGACGGCGTCGGCGACGTGACCCAGGGGGGCGGCGTTCAGTTCGCGGTCCACGGCGCTGAACGGATCGTCGTTGGGGTCCATATGGATGCGGCCCAGCACGTTCATGACCAGGACGGTGCGACCGCTGTCGGTCTCGAACAGATTGGCGCCGGCGCCCGGCGCATCCATCAGCCGGGGATAGTTGGCGGGTCGGATCAGGCGCGGCTCGCGCACGATATAGGTCAGGGCCTCGCGCTGATCCCAGGAGTGGTTGCCCAGCGTCAGGCAGTCGGCGCCGGCCATGAACAGCTCCTTGGCCGTGTTCTCGGTGATGCCGAAGCCGCCGGCGGCGTTCTCGGCATTCACCACCACGAAGTCGAGCTTGAGCACCCGCTTCAGGCCGGGCAGATGGTCGGACAGGCCGTCGCGACCGGACTTGCCGATCACGTCGCCGAAGAAGGCCAGTCTCATAGTCCAGGCCTCACCATTGGCCCAGCGGGCCAATCCTCGACCCTAAGGCCGTCGACGCGCTCAAACTCGCGCAAATTACCTGTCACCATAGTCAAGCCTCGGCTGCGGGCGTGACCGGCGATGAGGATGTCGTTGCCCCCGATCATACGGCCCTTCTTCTGCAGGTCAGCCTTGATATCGGCCGCGTGTTCGGCCGCTTCGGCGTCGAAATCCAGAACGGTCATACGGGCGAGCAGGCGAACAGCATTGTCACGCTCTTTCAAGGGATTGGCCGAGACGGCCGCGCCGTGGAGAAGCTCGGTCATCACGACAGTTGAGGTCGCCAAGGCGTCAGCATGCTCGTTAAGCCGCGCCTCCAGATCGCCACCGATGAAGGGGCGGTTGCGAATGATGCGGATGCAGACGTCGGTATCGAGACAGTAGTGCAGCATCAGAACTCGGCGATCGAATTGTCGATGGGATCGTCCGGCATGACAATTTCGCCCGCAGGTTCCGCAAGGAAGTCGGACCAGACCGCGTTAGCGGGAACCAGCAGAATTCCACGACCCTCCCGGATCACACGCAGTTCCTTCACATCGTCCGGAAAAGCGACCGACTTGGGAATCCGAACCGCCTGCGAACGATTGGACTTGAAGACCGTCGCCTTGGCATAGGGCGGTTTGAAGGGAGCGTTCATAGAGCGAATGTCAGGCCCAAGACGGCATATGTCAACGGGATATGCCAAACTGGTGATAGGCCGCCTCAGTCAGAACGCCATGCAGTCGCACATCATGCTCATCCATCGGCAAGCTGGCGACGCGCTGGCCGGCGAAGGCGAAGCCGATGCGGATCGCCTTGGGCCGCGCCGCGAATGTCCGGTCATAGTAGCCGCCGCCCTGACCCAAGCGTCCGCCGAAGTCGTCGAAGGCCAGCAGGGGCGTGATAATCAGGTCGGGGTCGACGACCTCGGCCAACGGCAGGGGCGCGGGACAGCCGGCGGCGTCCATCTCCAGCGGTTCGCCGGGCGACCAGCGACGGAAGATCATCGGTGCGTCCCGCTCCAGCGCGACGGGCAGGCACAGACCATGACCGGTCTCAATCAGGGCCAGGCCCAGCGGCCCGGGATCCAGTTCGGAACCGATGGCGCGATAGACGGCGACGAGCCCGGTCGGCGGCAGACTGCCCGCGTGCGACGCGGCCCGGTCAGCGGCAAGCGGTTCCAGCGCGGCCAGCCAGCGTCGTGCTGCGCGGGCCTCGGCGCGGAGGGCTGGCTTGTCCGGGTAGGTCAGACGGGCGTCCGGGCATTCTTGTCGTAGGTCAGGATGACCACGACAAAGAAGATTGCGATCTCGGCCAGCATCAGTGCCCAGACCAAGGCCACGTCCCGGAGCAGGTTGCCGGTCAAAAGCATAGCGAGAATGAAGACACCCGTCGCCGCCCAGCCTTCCCAGCTGGCGGGAGATGCGCCCCATCCGAAGCGCTTCGGACCAAACCAGACGCGTTTCATGGCCTACTCCTCAAGCTGACGCTTGCCACGGCTTGTCTACGCCCGGGTCGCGGCGCGCTCAAGCAGCGAGCGACCGCAAAGCCTGTCCTCCGGCCGATCGAAGATCGGACCGGGGGGCGAGCGATAGCGCCCAAAAGAGAGACAGGTTGGCGGCGCCGTAAGAGCCGTGAAGGACGGTTTAAATCCTCTCGAGCCTGGGTAGCCAGGTGGGCTCCGCGTATCCGACCCCACGAGGTCAGACAGGGGCAGATCCCTTCGAGTGAATTAAGGCCGCGAGGATGTGTTGCCTTCGACGAGAGCCACAGCATGACCCGCCGCTGGAGAAGATAGGCGCTCTTGGTCACATGGACAATGGCGTCTCCTCCCCGTCCGCAGGATGGGGAGGTGGCCCGGAGCAAGGCGGAGGGACGAAGGGGTTCTTTCTGCGTTCACCCAAGACCCCCTCCGTCAGCCCGCAAGCGCTCGCTGCCACCTCCCCATCGCTGCGCGACAGGGAGGAGAGGCATGAGCTCAGAGAGACTGCGCGATCTTCTCGATGCGGGCGGCGACGGCGTTCAGGGCCTCGGCGACGCCGGTGTCGGAAAGCGGGGTCGAGGCAGCGTCGGCGGCGACCGGGCCCGTCCCACCGCCCATCCGCACCTCATGCAGTTCGTCGGCCAGCACCAGGGCGGCCATCAGGAACAGGCGGATGTCGCCAACATGGCCCACGTCGCCCGCGACCTGTCGCACATGGACGTCGAATTGCTTGGCGAGGATGCGGACCCGCTCCTCCTGTCCGTCGGCGCAGCCCACGGCGTAGGGGCGTCCGTTGATCTCGACCGTGACCGTCGCCATCAGACGTCGTCCCGGGCGAGGATGTCGCGCACGGCCATGGCGGCGGCGGCGAGGGCGGCTGACGCTTCGCGCCCGGCGGCCTCAAGTTCGGCGATGCGACGATGCTCGTCCGGTCCGGCGGGCGTCGGGATAGCGAACAGATCATCGTCGGCCAGGCCTGGGGCGTTGGCGGGACGCGCCTTCAGCTCCAGCACCTTGCGTTCCAGCAAGGCGAGGGCCCGGTCGATCCTGTCGCGCGCAGCTGTCGAGGCGTCGGCCATCGTTTCCTCCAGATTTCGTATAGAACCCGCCGGGACGCCGGGGTAAAGCGGCGCGCCTCCCTTTTCCGCACCAAGACGAAAGGTCCATTCGTGGCCCGCCCCTCAGACGCAGCCGAAAAAGCGACCCCGAAGATGATGGCGGACGCCATACGCGTCCTGGCGATGGACGGGGTTGAGAAGGCCAACAGCGGCCACCCCGGCATGCCGATGGGCATGGCCGATGTGGCGACAGTGCTGTTCTCGAAATTCCTGAAGTTCGATGCGAGCCGCCCGGACTGGGCCGACCGCGACCGGTTCATCCTGTCGGCGGGCCACGGCTCGATGCTGATCTACGCCCTGCTGCACCTGACCGGCTACAAGGCCGCGACGGCCGAACAGCTGTCGAACTTCCGCCAGTGGGGATCGAAGACGGCCGGCCACCCCGAGTACGGGCATATGCCGGGCATCGAGACCACGACCGGTCCGCTGGGGCAGGGCCTGGCCAACTCGATCGGCTTCGCCATGGCCGAGCGGCATCTGGCCGCCCGGTATGGTGACGACCTGGTCGACCACCGCACCTGGGTCATCGCCGGTGACGGCTGCCTGATGGAGGGCGTGTCGCAGGAGGCCATCGCCCTGGCTGGCCGCTACAGGCTCAACAAGCTGACCGTCCTGTGGGACGACAACGAGATCACCATCGACGGCAAGGTCAGCCTGTCGGATGCGGTCGATCAGAAGGCGCGCTTCAAGGCCTGCGGCTGGGCCGTCAAGGCCGTCGACGGCCATGACATGAAGGCGATCAAGTCGGCGCTGCAGTGGGCGACCAGACAGGACATGCCGACCCTGATCGCCTGCAAGACCAGGATCGGCAAGGGCGCCGCCACCATGGAAGGTAGCCACAAGACCCACGGCGCCGCCCTGGGCGCGGCCGAGATCGCGGCGACGCGTCTGGGCCTGGCCTGGAACCACGCGCCGTTCGTGATCCCCGAGACCATCGACAAGGCCTGGAAGAAGGTCGGCAAGCGCGGCTCGAAGGACCGCAAGGCGTGGGAGGCGCGCCTCGCCGCCTCGTCGCAGGCCGCCGACTTCACCCGCGCCATGAAGGGTGACCTGCCGGAGAGCGCGTTCGACGCCCTGAACGCCGGCATCGCCCGACTGATCGTGGACCAGCCGGCCCAGGCGACGCGTCAGGCGTCCGGCGCCGCGCTGGACGCCCTGTTCGGCGCCGTGCCGGAACTGATCGGCGGTTCGGCCGACCTGACCGGCTCTAACAACACCTTCGTCAAGGGCACGCCGATCCTCGACGCGCCGACCTATGAGGGTCGCTACGTCAACTGGGGCATCCGCGAGTTCGGCATGGCGGCGGCCATGACCGGGATGGCGCTGCACGGCGGCGTCATCCCCTACGGCGGCACCTTCATGGTGTTCTCGGACTACAGCCGTTCGGCGATCCGCATGGCGGCCCTGATGGGCATCCGCGTGATCCACGTCCTGACCCACGATTCCATCGGCCTGGGCGAGGACGGCCCGACACACCAGCCGGTCGAGCACCTGGCGGCGCTGCGGGCGATCCCGAACCTGCTGGTCTTCCGGCCCGCCGATACGGTCGAGGCGTTCGAATGCTGGCAGCTGGCCCTGCAACACAAGGCGACGCCCTCGGCGATGGCCCTGTCGCGGCAGAAGACTGCGGCGGTGCGTGTGACGGCGTCGGACGAGAACCTGTCGGCCCGCGGCGCCTATGAACTGCGTGCCTCGAACGGCGAGGCGAAGGTCACCCTGTTCGCCACGGGCACGGAGATGCCCCTGGCGCTGAAGGCGGCCGAGACGCTGGAGGCCGAGGGCACCCCGACGCGGGTCGTGTCGGTCCCCTGCTTCGAACTGTTCGAGCAGCAGGACGCCGCCTACCAGGCCTCGGTCATCGGCCGGGGCACGGTGCGCGTCGCCTGCGAGGCGGCGATCAAACAGGGCTGGGAACGGTTCATCGGCGAGGACGGCGCCTTCATCGGCATGACCGGCTTCGGCGCCTCGGCCCCGGCGGAGGTGCTGTACCGCGAGTTCGGCATCACGGCGGATGCGATCGTGGCGGCGGCCAAGGCTCGCCTGTAGTGAGCCGGATCGGCGCGGTCAGCCTGCTGGTCCGTGACTATGACGAGGCCATCGCCTTCTACGTCGGCACGCTGGGCTTCGACCTCAGCGAGGACACCGACATGGGCGGCGGCAAGCGCTGGGTGCGGGTCACCCCGAAAGGCGGCGAGACCGCCCTGCTGCTGGCTCGCGCGACGACCGAGGCGCAGGTCGCCCGGATCGGCGATCAGGCCGGCGGCCGGGTCTGGCTGTTCCTGGAGACCGACGACCTGATGCGCGACCACGCCGCCTGGCTGGCCGCCGGGGTCACGTTCCGTGAGGCCCCAAGGTCCGAATCCTATGGCAAGGTGGTGGTCTTCGAAGATCTGTACGGCAACGGCTGGGATCTGATCGAACCGGCACACTGAGGGGCGGCTGAGATGAAGACGATCACGAGTGCGGCGATGGTCGCCCTGATGCTGGGACTGGCCGCATGCGGTCAGGGCACGACCTCCCGGGCGGAGGGCGTCGCCGCTGCGGCAGGCGGCCCGATCCTGGTCGAGAAGCCCAGGCTGTCCGCCGATATCGAGGCCATGCCCCGGCTGTCCGGCGACAGCACGGCCATCGTGCGCATCAATGCCGAACTGGACCGCCTGGACGCCACAGCCGTGGCGGATGCGGGCGAATGCGGGCAGATGGCCGATAGCCAGGAGGGCGACGGCTGGACCCGAACCATCACGCGACCGATGACAGGTCCGGCCTATCTGACCCTGCGCGAGCATCTCGAAATCTTTTGCGGCGGCGCCTATCCGTCGACGTCGCAGACCCCGATCACCTGGGACCTGTCGACCGGCGAGCGGGTGAACTGGGTCGCCCTGCTCCCGGGCCTGGGCCTGGTTCAGGACCAGTCCGAGGAAGGGATGCCGACCGACTACGTCTACAGCGTCCGCTCGCCCCGGCTGGAGACGCTGTACGAGCGCAAGATGCTGGCGGAGACGACCGACGCCGAACGGCGGGAAGCGTGCCAGGACGTCTGGAAGCCCCTGGCGGACGATGAGCTGGGTCAGGGCTTCCGCGTCTGGGCCGATGCCGAGCACGGCGGCGTGGCCATCGACGCCGACTATGCGCACGTGGTTCAGGCCTGTGGCGGAACCGTCTATCTGACCGCCGACGAGATGCGCGAGGCAGGCGCGCCTGCGGCGCTGATCGACGCGCTCGCCGCCGGCAAGACCGCCGGAAACTGGGCGCCCAGGGAAGCTGCCGAAGCGGCTGAATAAGGACCATCTGATGAAACTCGGCACCCCTCTTTCCGACACCGCCGTCCGGGTGATGCTTCTGGGCGGCGGCGAACTGGGCAAGGAGGTCGCGATCGAGCTGCAGCGGCTGGGCTGCGAGGTGATCGTCGTCGATCGCTACGCCAACGCGCCCGCCATGCAGGTGGCGCATCGCAGTCACGTGATCCCGATGACGGACCCGCAGGTGCTGAACGGCGTCATCATGGCCGAGGCGCCGCACATCATCGTGCCGGAGATCGAGGCCATCGCCACGGAGGTCCTGGCCGACATCGAGGCGGCGGGCATGGCGCGGGTCATCCCGACGGCGCGGGCGACGCAGTTGACCATGAACCGCGAAGGCATCCGCCGGCTGGCGGCCGAGGAGCTGGGCCTGCCGACCAGCCCCTATGCCTTCGCCGGGTCGGCGGCGGAACTGGCGGCGGCCGCGCACGAGATCGGCCTGCCGGTCTTCGTCAAGCCGGTGATGTCGTCGTCGGGCAAGGGCCAGTCCTTCATCGACGCCTATGAGGACGCCGCCAACGCCTGGGCCTATGCCCAGTCGTCAGGCCGGGTCGAGACGGCGCGGGTCATCGTCGAGGGGCGGATCGACTTCGATTTCGAGATCACCCTGCTGACCGTTCGCTCGATGCGCGACGGCGCCGTGGTCACCGACTTCTGCGCCCCCATCGGCCATCGTCAGGTCAAGGGCGACTATGTCGAGAGCTGGCAGCCCCAGGCCATGAGCGCAGCCTCTCTGGCGACTGCGCAGGACATCGCGGGCAAGGTGACGGAGGCTCTGGGCGGGCTCGGCGTCTTCGGCGTCGAGCTGTTCGTGAAGGGCGACGCGGTCTGGTTCTCGGAGGTTTCGCCGCGCCCGCACGACACCGGGCTGGTGACACTGGCCACACAGACACAGAGCGAGTTCGCCCTGCATGCGCGGGCGATTCTCGGCCTGCCTGTCGACGTCAGCCAGCGCGAGATCGGCGCCAGCGCGGTCATCTATGGCGGCATGGATGGGGTTGGGATCGCCTACGAGGGCGTGGCCGAGGCCCTGTCGGTCCCGACCGCCGACCTGCGCCTGTTCGGCAAGCCCGAGGCCTTCGAGCGGCGACGCATGGGCGTGGCCCTGGCGCGGGGCGAGACGACGGATCAGGCGCGCGAGCGCGCGACGCTGTCCGCAAGCAGGGTCAGGCCGGTGGCGGGGTAGCCGGCCGCTCCGCCGCTTCCGCCCGTAGTCGCTCGATCTGGGCCAGGGCGATCGTCAGACCCGGATCGCGACCGGCCCGGATTTCGCTCCAGTCGGTGTCCAGCACGATGTCCGGCGTGACCCCCGTCTTCTCCAGACGAACACCCGCAGGCGTGGTCATGTCGGTCATTCCGATCCGGATCCCGCCGCCGTCCGGCAGCTCGACCAGGCGCGACGCGATGACCGCGCCGCGTGTCGGCTCTCCGACGATCACGGCCCGGTCCAGTTCACGCGCCACCGCCGGATAGAGTTCGCCGCCGCTCGCCGAGGCGGAGCCGACGAGGATCACCACCGGCCCGAGATAGGGTCGTTCCGGCGGCTCGACATTGTAGATGCGGTTGATGAAACGGCCCTGAGTGACCGCAAAGTCGATCCGTCGATCAAACAGGTAGGACAGCATCAGGCCGGTCAGGTTCAGGCTGCCGCCGCCATTGGAGCGCAGGTCGACGATCAGCCCGGCGGGCGGCGCTTGCGCCAGCGCGTCGAACTCGCCCTTGTACCAGTCGAAGGTCTCGCGGTCGAAATCGTCAAAGCGGATATAGGCGATGTCGCCCTCGAGTCGCCGGGCTTCCATGCGCGGCAGGGGGGCCATCAGGACACCGGTCAGTTCGATCTGGTGACGCTCGCCGACCTCGTCGAGGAAGACGAACCGGTCGGCCCGGTCCTCGCGCGCGACCGAACCCAGGTGCGGACTGGCCCCGTTGATGCTCTCGATCTTCCAGCCCGGCATCACCCCGGCCTCCGCCGCCGGACTGTCGGGACGTACGCGGAGCACCCAGCGTTCATCGCCGCGCGGCAGGATGACAACGCCGTAGGCCGGCCGTTGGGCGCCCGCGTCATTCGCGGCCAGACGCTCGCGGCGGGTGGGGCTGAGGGCCTGGGTGTGATCGTCGCCGAGAACCTCGACCAGTTGCTCCAGCCGGGCGTAAAAATCGAGCTCCGTCGTCTGCGCCACGGCCTCGGCGCGACGGGACGCAGCCTCGGCGGCGAAGTCCGTTCCTTGGAAGTCGCGGCTGTAGAACAGCCGTTCGACATAGCGGACCGCCTGGTCGTAGACGCGCGCGTTCAGGGCCGCGGGTTCGGCCGAACCGTCGGCGACCTGAACCGCCGGAGGCAGGACCCCCGGACGCTCGTAAGGAATGGTCTGGCAGGCGGACAGCGCCAGGGCGGCGGCGACAAGGCTCGAACGCAACCAGCGCAGGGCCGTCGTCGCAATCATGGCCTCAGAGGCCTTCGGAGCTGATGGCCGGGACGACCTTCACCCTTGCCGTGTCCTGACGGGCCAGGGCCGCGATGGCCGCATCGAGCGCCGGGTCGAGACCCGCGCGGCGTTCCTCGGCCGTGCGGACCACGACGATGTCAGGCTCAACGCCGCGCTTCTCCAGCCGCACGCCGCCGGCGGTGATGTAGTCGGCGCGGCTGAGGGTCAGACGGCCGCCGTCCGGCAATGGACTGTCCTGCGAGATCAGCACCGCCCCGGCGGTGTGTTCGCCGACGACGAGGGCGCGGCCGGATTCCTGCAAGGCGGCCGGGGTCAGTTCGGCGGCGCTGCGGCTCGATCCGTCGACCAGAAGGACGACGTCGTTGGCCACGGGGCCGGTCAGGGTCCCGCAGCCCGGCATGATCGACAGGGTCACCGGCCGGCCGCTGCGCGAGACCCGCGTCGCCCATTCCTGGCGCGCCGGGAGGAAGCAGGACAGGGCCGCGTCCGCCTCGAGCAACAGACCGCCGGGGTTGCCACGCAGGTCGATGACGACGTCGGTTTCTGGCGAGACCTCGGCAAGGCGTTGCCCCAGCCAGCGGCCGAGGCCGGACTCGAACCCTTCGATCCGCAGCACGACCACGCCGGGTCGCGACGCATCCACGCTGAAGGCCGGGATCGGATCCATGACGCGCGGGGTGACCGAGACACGCTGCAAGGCGCCGGCTTCGTCGGTCAGGTCGAGCTGCAGCGCACGGCCTTCCTCGACGTCGAAATCGACGCCCCAGGACTGGCCGTCGATGGTCTGGAGCACCCAGCCCGGCTGGAGGCCCGCTTCCGCCGCCGGAGAGCCGACGCGGACATTTTCGATACGCCACTGGTCGCCGTCCTGACGGGCCAGGGAGACCCCCATCACCGCGCGCCGGGTCCGCTGCTGGTCCTGACGGCGGGCGACGGCGGCGGAAATAGCGCCGGCGTGATCGTCGTCCAGCAGGTCCAGCATGCCGCTGAGCGCCCGGTACAGGTCGCGGTCGTCGTCGGCGGCGATGGCCTGAGGTCGCCAGGTCTCGCGGACGGCGTTCCAGTCCAGGCCGTGCAGGTCCGGGTCGTAATACTGGCGACGAACGAGGTTCCAGACCGTGTCGAACACCCGCCCGTTCATGCGGGCGCGGTCGCGGGTCGGGATCGCGGGCGCCTCGATCGTCTCGACCGCCTGGGCGGAGACGGCCGAAGGCGCGAACGCCGCCCCCGTGAGGAGGACGGCGCCGGCGATCAGGGCAAGGAAGGCGCGGCGGGCGGGGAGAACCATCCCCGCCAGCCTAGACCGGCGAACCGCCGCGCCTCAAGTCACGAAACCGATGGCGCAAGAGCGGATCAGTCGGCGTGCGGCGGTGCGGGATGTCCTTCGCCTTCGTCGAGGAAGCCATTGTTGTCGGCGTCCATGTGGCCGAACGCTTCGCGCATCGGGGCCAGGAACTCTTCCTGCGAGACCTTGCCGTCGCCGTCCTTGTCCATCTCGCCGGGGCCGTCCGGGCCGCCGAAACGATGGACGAAGACCTGATGCGAACTCGAACCGCCGGGGCCGGCGTGGGGCGGACCGCCCTCGGGACCCCCCTCCGGGCCGCCGTGACGGAAGGAGAAGACGCGGACATCGCCGCCCGGACCGCCGTGGCCTTCGGGGCCGCCGAACATCATCACGCCGGGAGCGCCGTGACCGCCCGGGCCGCCTTCACGGGTGATGATGTGAACGCCCGGACCACCGGGGCCGCCGGGACCGCCGGGACCGCCCATCATCATCATGCGATGGCCGGGGCCGCCTTCGCCATGACCGGCGGCCAGTTCTTCGGTCGACAGGCGTCCGTCGTCGTTCGCGTCGAGGCGATCGAAGGCGTCGCCCATCGGAGCCGAGAACTCCTCGCGCGTGACCACGCCGTCGCCATCCGCGTCGAGCCGGCCGGGACCTTCGCCGCCCGCATTGACGATGCGGATCTCGGAGCGGGTCTCGACCCGGGGCGCGGCCTGATCCTGGGGTGCGGCGCCGTTCAGGGCGGCCAGCAGGGCGATGGCGATGACGGACATGAAGTCTTTTCCTTCAAGTTTCTGATGCGCACTTGGACCATGGCCGGCTTGCCGGGGTATTTCAGGCTCCGGATCAATTGTTTCAGCCGTGAAATGGTACGGTCTCTCTGTCAGGGCATGTAGGCGGCCATGAGCGATCCCTCCCCTCGCATCCTCGTCGTCGACGACGATCCCGGCATTCGGGAAGTCCTGTGCGACTACCTCGGCCAGCACGGCTATCAGGCGCGTGGCGCGGCCTCGGCGGCCGAGATGGACCGGGCTCTGGCCGAAGGTCCGACCGACCTGATCGTGCTCGACCTGATGATGCCGGGCGAGGACGGGCTGTCAGTGGTGCGTCGGCTGTCGGGCACGCCGCCCGTGGTCATGCTGTCGGCCATGGGCGAGGACACCGACCGGATCGTGGGGCTGGAGCTCGGCGCCGACGACTATCTGGCCAAGCCGTGCAATCCGCGCGAGCTGCTGGCCCGCATCCGCGCCGTTCTGCGCCGCCCGCGCGAGGACGAGGCTCCGGCGGGGGCGGCCCTGATGTTCGACGGCTGGAGGCTGGACCTCGTGCGGCGCGAACTGTCGCAGCCCGGCGGAGAGATCGTGACCCTGTCGGCCGGAGAGTTCGGCCTGCTGCGCGCCTTCGCCGAGCGGCCCGGCCGGGTCCTGACCCGCGACCAGTTGCTGGAGGCCGCACGGGGCGCCGACGCCGACGTCTTCGACCGCGCGATGGACGTCCAGATCAGCCGCCTGAGGAAGAAACTCGACGACGGCTCGGGTCGCGAACTGATCGCCACGATCCGGGGCGAGGGGTATCGCTTCGACGCGCGTGTCCGACGGGCGGACCGGGCCGGGGCGCGGGCATGAAACCCCGGTCTTCGCCCTTCGGCTCCATGTCGGTCCTGATGCAGGTCGCCCTGCTCTCCGTCTTCGCGGTCGTCGCCTCCCAGGCCGTGGTCTTCGCGGTCGTCCTGACCGCGCCGCCGCCGCAGCCCGCCGGGTTCGGCATTCCGGCCGCCGCAGACGCCCTGGCCGGACGGCCTGCCGAGACCTCCGACGGCCGCGCGCTCGTCCGCCGGGTCTCGGACCAGCCGCCCCAACACGACCTCGGGGGCGGACCGGTTGAACACGCGATCAGCATGGGTCTGGCCCAGCGGCTGGGCCGGGGGCCGGGCGAGGTGCGGGTGTGGCTGTCGCCGGAACGCACGCACTGGCGCCCCGCCCTGCCGCGCGGACCTCGCGCCCCGGATCAGGGGCCGCTGGTCGCCGGCGCCCGCATCACCGAAAGCACGTCCAGCATCGTCTTCAGTCGGCGAACCGAGCCAGGCGAGGATCACCGGGCGGACCACGACGCCATCATGGCCGAGGTCGGCGAGGTGCTGGCGCGGCGCGGCATACCCTCGCCCCCGGGCTCGAACGACGTGCGCGTGGTTACGGCTGGCGAGGGACCGACGCGGTTCACGGTCACCGCCGACCGGCTGACCTTCGCGCCCTTCTCGGCCTCGGTGCGGATGGAGGACGGGCGCTGGGCCACGGTCGAGCCGCCGCGTGGCCTGATCGACCCGTGGCAGATGCGGCTGCTGATCGCCCTGGTCATCACCGCCCTGTTGCTGGCGCCGCTGGTCTGGCTCATGGCGCGTCGGTTGACCCGCCCGATCCGCCAGTTCGCCGAGGCGGCCGAGCGGCTCGGCGCCGATCCGGACGCCCCCCCTCTGGTCCCGTCCGGCCCGTCAGAGGTGCGCACGGCCATCGGCGCCTTCAACGACATGCAGGCCTCGATCCGGGGCCATATGCGCCAGCGCACCCAGACCATCGCCGCCATCGCCCACGATCTGCGCACCCCCCTGACGCGGCTCCGGTTCCGCGCGGAACAGGCGCCCGAGGCCCTGCGCGACAAGATGGCCGCCGACGTCGAGGAGATGGACGGGCTGATCGGCCAGGCCATGGCCTTCGTGCGCGGCGAGGTCCAGGCGGAGCGTCGCGAACGGCTGGACCTCGCGCATCTCGCCGCCGACTGCGCGGCAGGCTTCGCCGAGACCGGGGCGGCGGTGACCTTCTCCGGCGATCAGAGCCTGCCGGTCGAGGGCGACCCGGCGGCCTTGCGGCGGGCGGTCGCCAACCTGATCGACAATGCGCTGAAGTTCGGCGACGCGGCTCGCGTCAAGGCGGTCCGGTCGGGAGACAGCGTCCTCCTGACCGTCGCCGACGACGGCCCCGGCCTGCCCGAGGCCGAGCTGGACACGGTGTTCGAGCCGTTCCAGCGCGGCGAACGCTCCCGCAACCGTCAGACCGGCGGGGCGGGGCTGGGCCTCGCCGTGGCGCGTCAGGCGGCGCGGGCGGCGGGCGGCGACGTGACGCTGACCAACCGCGCCGGAGGCGGGCTGGAGGCCCGGCTGTCCCTGCCGCTCGCAAGCTGAACCGTTACATCCGATCATCCCTTGTGACGCTCCCGGGGTTGATCCTCAGCTCCGCCGGTCCCATTGAAGCGCCAACCATAAAACGTCGCTTCAGGAGCTCGCCCCCATGACCGTTCGCGTCGCCATCAACGGCTTCGGCCGCATCGGCCGCCTCGTCCTCCGTTCGATCGTCGAACATGGCCGCCGCGACATCGAGGTGGTGGCGATCAACGATCTGGGGCCGGTGTCCACCAACGCCCACCTGCTGAAATACGATTCGGTCCACGGCCGCTTCCCGGGCACGATCGAGCACGGCGACGACTGGATCGATGTGGGTCTGGGCAAGATCAAGGTCACGGCCGAGCGCGACCCGGCCAACCTGCCGCACAAGGCGCTGAACGTCGACATCGCCTTCGAGTGCACCGGCATCTTCACGGCCCGGGACAAGGCCGAAGCCCACCTGAAGGCCGGCGCGAAGCGTGTCCTGATCTCGGCGCCCGGCGACAACGCCGACAAGACCATCGTCTACAAGGTCAACCACGAGACCCTGACCGCCGACGACATCATCGTCTCGAACGGTTCGTGCACGACCAACGCCCTGGCCCCGGTCGCCAAGGTGCTGAACGACCTGTTCGGCATCGAGCGCGGCTATATGACGACGATCCACTCCTACACCGGCGACCAGCCGACGCTGGATACGATGCACAAGGATCTGTACCGGGGCCGCGCCGCCGCCCTGTCGATGATCCCGACCTCGACCGGCGCCGCCAAGGCCCTGGGCCTGGTCCTGCCGGAATTGAAGGGCAAGCTGGACGGCTCCTCGATCCGCGTCCCGACCCCGAACGTCTCGGTCGTCGACCTGAAGGTCGTCGCCGGTCGCGAGGTCACCGTCGAGGAGATCAACGCCGCGCTGCAGGCCGCCGCCGACGGTCCGATGAAGGGCGTGCTGGCAACGACGACCGAGCCTTTGGTCTCCACCGACCTCAACCACATCGCCGCCTCGTCCACCGCCGCCCTGCCCCAGACCCAGGTCGTCGACGGCAAGCTGGCCCGCGTCCTGACCTGGTACGATAACGAGTGGGGCTTCGCGACGCGGATGGCCGACACGGCGCTGGTGATGTCGAAGTTCCTTTGACACACGCTTCCCTCTCCCGTTGGGAGAGGGCTTGAGCGCCCGGGAGCCGTCAGGCGATCGGACTTGCGCGAAAGGGTGAGGGTCGTGCCCTCACCGGCGAAGCCAGCCCCTCACCCTTTCGGTTAGCGGATCGCTATCGCTCTCCGAACCTCAAGCCCTCTCCCGCCAGGAGAGGGAACGGAGACCATGATGACCTTCCGCACCCTCGACGACGCTGGTTCCCTGGTCGGCAAGACCGCCCTCGTCCGCGTGGACTTCAATGTCCCGATGGAGGCCGGCAAGGTCACCGATGACACCCGCCTGCGGGTCGCCCTGCCGACGATCAACAAGCTGCGCGACGCGGGAGCCAAGGTGGCCCTGCTGGCCCATTTCGACCGGCCGAAGGGCAAGGTCGTGCCGTCGATGAGCCTGCAGCCCGTGGTCGATGATCTGGAGCATCTGCTGGGCGCCCCCGTGCGCTTTGCCAGCGACTGTGTCGGCGACGAGGCCAAGGCCGCCATCGCCGACATCGACGCCGGCGGGGTGATCCTGCTGGAAAACGTCCGCTTCCACGCCGGCGAGGAGGCCAACGACCCCGCCTTCGCCGCGCGGCTGGCCGAACTCGCAGACCTCTACGTCAACGACGCCTTCTCCGCCGCGCATCGGGCCCACGCCTCGACCGAGGGTGTCGCCCACCTGCTGCCCGCCTACGCGGGCGAATCGATGCGACGCGAGCTGGACGCTCTCGACGCCGCCCTCGGCAATCCGAAGAAACCCGTCATCGGCATCGTCGGCGGGGCCAAGGTCTCGACCAAGCTGGACCTGCTGAAGAATCTGGTCGGCAAGCTGGACCGGCTCGCCATCGGCGGCGGCATGGCCAACACCTTCCTGTTCGCGCAAGGGATCGACATCGGCGGCTCCCTGGCCGAACGCGACATGGCCGAGACCGCGCTCGAGATCATCGCCGAGGCGAAGGCGCGGGGTTGCGAACTGCTGCTGCCCGTGGACTTCGTCGTGGCGACCGAGGTCAAGCCCGGCGTCGCCAGCCGCGCCGTCCCCGCCGGGGAAACCCTGTCCGCCGACGACAAGATCCTCGACGCCGGTCCGGCCACGGTCGCGCGCCTGACCACCGCCATCGACACCTCGAAGACCCTGATCTGGAACGGACCGCTGGGCGTGTTCGAAATCCCGCCCTTCGACACCGCCACGGTCGCGGTGGCCCGCCACGTCGCGGCCCGCGCCCGGGGCGGACATCTCGTCGCAGTCGGCGGTGGCGGCGATACGGTCGCGGCCCTGCACCACGCCGGTGTCGCCGACGACATGACCTTCGTCTCCACAGCAGGCGGCGCCTTCCTGGAGTGGATGGAGGGCAAGCCCCTGCCGGGGGTCGAGGCGCTCAACGGGTGAGCGCGCCGTTCGACCCGCGTCCGATCAGCAAGGCGGCGAAGAACGAGCGGCGCAAACTGTTGGCGACCAGCTTCAACACCGTGGGTCTGACGGTATTTGGCCTCGGCGTCGTCACGCCTCTCGTGACGGCTGTGTTTCCCGGGTCGCCGCTGACAATCTGGGTCTGCGGTGCTATATCTCTTCTGTGCCACCTGATCGCTCGCAGGATGCTGCGGAGCCTGGAGGACTGACGATGACGACTGAATGGATTCTGAACTCTCTCGCCGCTGTCGCGGCCGTAATGGGCATTCTGTATGTCACCCATATGCGCGATGAGCGGAAATGGGCGCGTGATGCGGAGCGTGAACGTCTGGCTCAAGCCGAATGGGAACGCACCCACCCCGCCGAATAGCGACATCTCCGCCTGTTACACGGCGTGACTTGAGGCCGCCCGGCCGCTAAACCGGGAAAAAACAAGACCTCAGGAGTTCATCGCCATGGCGCGCATCACGCTGCGACAGCTTCTCGACCATGCGGCCGAGAACGACTACGGCCTGCCGGCCTACAATATCAACAATATGGAACAGGGCCTGGCGATCATGGAGGCGGCCGAGGCCGTCAATGCCCCGGTCATCATCCAGGCCTCGCGGGGCGCCCGCTCCTATGCCAACGACATCGTGCTGGCCAAGCTGATCGACGCCCTTGCAGAGCTTTATCCGCACATCCCGGTCTGCATGCACCAGGACCACGGCAACGGCCCCGCGACCTGCGCCACCGCCATCCAGTACGGCTTCACCTCGGTGATGATGGACGGCTCGCTGATGGAGGACGGCAAGACGCCCGCCGACTACGACTACAATGTGGATGTCACCCGTCGCGTCACCGAGATGGCCCACAGCTGCGGCGTCTCGGTCGAGGGCGAACTGGGCGTACTCGGCTCGCTGGAGACCGGCATGGGCGAGGCCGAGGACGGTCACGGCTTCGAGGGCAAGCTGGATCACTCGGCCCTGCTGACCGATCCGGATCAGGCCGTCGACTTCGTCAGCCGCACCAAGGTCGACGCCCTGGCCATCGCCATGGGCACCTCCCACGGCGCCTACAAATTCTCGCGCAAGCCCGACGGCGAGGTCCTGGCCATGCATGTGATCGAGGAGATCCACCGCCGCCTGCCCGACACCCACCTGGTCATGCACGGCTCATCGTCCGTGCCGCAGGACCTGCAGGACATCATCAACCAGTACGGCGGCCAGATGCCCCAGACCTGGGGCGTGCCGGTCGAGGAAATCCAGCGCGGCATCAAACACGGCGTGCGCAAGATCAACATCGACACCGACAACCGCATGGCCATGACCGGCGCGGTGCGGAAGATCCTGATGGAAAAGCCGGGGGAGTTCGATCCGCGCGCCTGGCTGAAGCCCGCCAAGGAGGCGATGCGCAAGCTCTGCATCGAACGCTACCAGCAGTTCGGCTGCGAGGGGCAGGCGTCGTCCATCCGACCGATGTCCACCGCCCAGATGGCAACGCGATACGCCAAGGGCGACCTTGACCCGGTCTATGGCCGCGAGCTGAAGGCGGCCTCGTAAAGCGCGACCGGGCTGCCAGCCTGCATCGGATCGTGCCCGACCTCGGGGTGATTTCGAAAGCGGCGGCAACGCCCCGAAGCGGCCGCGCACCCTGAGTCGGCGATGCGGTTGCCCGCCCGTCCATCCTATTGATCTGGATCAAGGACGCTCCCTACCTGGATGAAAGACATTGATGATCCGGATGGACCGATCAGGCCCGCCCGGATTGCGGCAGACCTCATCTCGCGTGCGGCGACCAGACCGGCACGCCAACAGGGGAGACCAGAGTGGCGAGCAACATCAATCGCAGGTCCTTCATGGCAAGGATCGTCGGCGGAGCGGCAATTTCGGGAAGCGCACTGTCTCTCGTAACGGGTCAGGCCGGGGCGCAAACCTATACCGGTCGATCGGATTCCGATCCCACGGATCGCGCCAACTACGGTCGCAACCAGACGGGTTACTCCGACCACGACAGCACAGATCTCGCCAATCAGGGACGCCCCCCGACCGGCTACTCGGATAGCGACAGCGGGCCACAGGCCGATCCAGCGAATCAGGGTCGGGGTCGGGACCGACCGCCCCCGAGCGGCGTCTCCGACCGTGACAGCAACGATGCGGCCGGAGAGGGACGGAACCAGACCGGTCGCTCCGATAGCGACAGTACGGATCTCGCCAACCAGGGACGAGGGACGGGCTGCTCCGACAGCGACAGCGGGGAAGGTCGGGATCGCGTCGGCTATGGCCGCTGTCCCGATGGACAGAAACTCTAGCGGCCTCATCGGGGCCGGGAATCGAGCTCATGCACAACAGGCTGAAAGACCCGCTCGGGTGGCTCCTGGGTGACGCGGCGGGGCGGTTCCTCGACACCTGTTTCGAAATGGAGCCGGTGGTCATTCATCACGGGGATGCCGAACGCTTCCGGCCGTTGCTGTCGATCGCTGCCGTTGACCGGAAGATCGCCGAGCTGGATTTGCGCGAAGGCATGTTGTCGATGGCCAACGCGAAGGAGCCGATCCAGAATTCGGACTTCGTCGCCGCCAATGGCGTGGTCGATCGCGTCGCGGTGGCCCGTCAGTACCGCCGCGGCGGGACAGTCATTCTCAATCAACTCCACCAGTCCGATATCACCCTGGCGGCGTTCTGCCGGGCGGTGGAAAGGATCTTCTCCTGCCATGTCCAGACGAACATCTATCTGACGCCGCCTGGATCGCAGGGATTCCACACCCACTACGACAGCCATGATGTCTTCATCCTCCAGATCGAGGGGGAAAAGGCCTGGCGGCTCTATGACAGACCGGTCGACGCCCCCTATCGGGGAGAGTCCTTCGAACTCGGCAAACATCCGGTCGGCGAGCCCCGCCAAAGCTTCACGCTGAAGGCGGGGGATTGCGCCTATGTGCCTCGTGGCCTGATGCATGACGCCTCGACCTCTGGCCAATCCGCCTCGCTCCACATAACCTGTGGCCTTCTGGTGAAGACGTGGGCTGACCTCATGCTGGAAGCGGTGTCTCAGGTCTGCGTCGAGGACCCCAGCTTCCGACGGAGCCTCCCGCCCGGCTTCGCCAATCCTGGTTTCGACCGCGGCCAAGCCAAAGAACATTTCTCGGAGCTGGTCACCAGGATTGCCGGCCTCGTCGAAATGGGCCCGTCTCTGGATGTCATCACTGATCTTTTCATTCGATCGCGCGAGCCCGATGTCCGCGGCGCGATCGAGGGAGCCTCAAAGCCGCTGGCCGCGCGCTATCGTGCCCGCCGGGCGCTCTGGAAACTCGAGGATGCAAATCCAGGACTGCGCCTTGTCGTTCCGGGCGGAGACATGACCTTCGCTCGAGCGCCCCGGGCTGTCCTCGAGCGGGCGCTCGATGGCGAGCCGTTCGCGCCCCACGACCTGGGATGGGAGGAGGCAGAGGATGTGATCCGGCGCCTCGCCACGACCGGATTGATCGAAGCTATCGACTGAACGCCCCCAAAGGCAGTAGTGCGTGCGCGGTGTGAGCACGTGGCTCGTTCGCCCCGTCAGACATGCGGCCGGCGCATCGCTGGCGGCCTGAAGATCGGCACGGCGCTTGAGGGGAAGTGGGCCCATTCTTATTCTCGAAGCTCGCATCGAGGCGACCGGCGAGCGGCTCGACAAGGCTCTTGCCCTCGCCTTTCCAGAACTCTCCCGGGCGCGTCTTCAGGCCCTGCTGCTGCAGGGGGCCGTTTCCGTCGATGGTCAGGTCATCACCAGCGGGTCGGGCCGGGCCGGGCCGGGGCTCTATCGCGTCGACCTCCCTGCGGTGGTCTCGGCCAATCCGGAGCCGCAGGCGATCACGCTGACCGTCCTCTATGAGGACGCCGACCTGATCGTCATCGACAAGCCTGCCGGCATGGCCGCCCACCCGGCTCCCGGCACACCGGACGGCACCCTGGTCAACGCCCTGCTGCATCACTGCGGCGACAGCCTGTCCGGCATCGGCGGCGTCGCTCGCCCCGGCATCGTTCACCGGCTGGACAAGGACACCTCCGGCGTGATGGTCGCCGCCAAGTCCGACCGCGCCCATGCCGGCCTGTCGAAACTGTTCGCCGCCCACGACATCGAACGGACCTACATCGCCCTGACGCGCGGCGCGCCTTTACCCGAGCGCGGCCGGATCGAGACCCAGATCGGCCGCTCCTCCTCGGACCGGAAGAAGATGGCGGTGCTGAAGATCGGCGGACGCAACGCCGTCACCGACTATGTGGTTCAGGCCCGCTACGGGGTGCCCGCCAAGGCCGGGGCCGCACCGCTGGCGGCCCGCGTCGCCTGCACCCTGCACACCGGGCGGACCCACCAGATCCGGGTGCACATGGCATCGAAGGGGTCGCCGATCCTGGGCGATGCTGTCTATGGGTCCGGCAGTCCGGCTGCCATTGTCCGCTCGGCTATCGCCGAAACTGGCCTTGCTCGGCAGGCGCTCCACGCCTCCGTTCTCGGCTTCGTTCATCCGGTGACCGGCGAGGCGCTGCGTTTCGAAACCGCGTTGCCGCCTGATATGCTTGCCTTGGAGATCTTGCTCGCAGCCCTCTAGAGGCCCGACATGACCGACGCCGAAATCCGCGACAACCTCGACCTGCACTGCTACGAACTTCCGGTCGGCGATGAGGTCGCCGTTGTCACCTACAACCTGTCCGAATCCAATCTGATGATCACCTAGACCCTGGTGCCCCAAGCGCTCGAAGGCCAGGGCATCGCGAGCCGCCTGGCGAAACACGTTATCGCCGACGCCAAAGAGCGGGGCCTGTTGATCCTGCCTGTCTGCCCGTTCTTCTCTACCTATCTGCAGAAACACCCGGATCACGCCGACGTCGTCCATCCCGGGTATCGGGAGATCCTTGGGCTCTAAAGCGGCCGCACAAGGTAAGTCTTGATAAAGGACGCACTATCAGTTATACCCCTCGCCTTGGGCGCAAGTGGCGCCAGGGTCACGGTAACGCTGAGGTGTGACGATCCGCCTCTGACAAAGACGGCAACCCATAGCTACTTGTCCGGTTGAGGGGTGAGGGGACGGCGCATATTCGGTGGCCGTCTGCGCTGAGCCTGCTCTTATCTAGGTTCGGAGGGACCACTATGGCTGCACTGAAATCACTCGCGGTAATGTCGCCTGAACAGGGACTGTCGCGATATCTGACGGAAATCCGCAAGTTTCCGATGCTCACCAAGGACGAGGAGTTCATGCTCGCCAAGCGGTGGACCGAGCATCAGGACTCCGAGAGCGCGCACCGCCTCGTGACCTCCCACCTTCGCCTCGTGGCCAAGATCGCCATGGGTTATCGCGGCTACGGCCTGCCGATCGGCGAGGTGATTTCCGAGGGCAACGTCGGCCTGATGCAAGCCGTCAAGAAATTCGATCCGGACAAGGGTTTCCGGCTGGCGACCTACGCCATGTGGTGGATCCGCGCCTCGATCCAGGAATACATCCTGCGCAGCTGGTCGCTCGTGAAGATGGGCACCACGGCGGCTCAGAAGAAGCTGTTCTTCAACCTGCGCAAGGCCAAGAGCCAGATCTCGGCCTTCGAGGAAGGCGACCTGCATCCGGAACACCTCTCCGCCATCGCCACCAAGCTGGGCGTGTCTGAGGAAGAGGTAACCAACATGAACCGCCGTCTCGGCGGCGACGCCTCGCTGAACGCGCCGCTGCGCGTTGACGGAGAGAGCGAGTGGCAGGACTGGCTGTCGGACGACAATGCCGTGTCTCAGGAAACGGCTCTGGCCGAGTCTGAGGAGAAGTCGCTGCGCATGGGCCTGCTTCAGGAAGCCATGGGCGAGCTGACCGATCGCGAGAAGCACATCCTGACCGAACGTCGCCTGAAGGACGATCCGGTCACCCTGGAAGAGCTGGCCGGCCAATACGGCGTGTCGCGCGAACGCGTGCGCCAGATCGAGGTCCGCGCCTTCGAGAAGCTGCAGAAGGCCATGCGCGCGGCAGCCGAGGAACGGAACCTCGTCGACGCATAACGCGCTCAACGCGGGCACAAGAAAACAGGCGCACGAGAGCCTCGCGCGCCTGTTTTGCTATTCGATTGTGAGGGTTAGCCGACTCGGGTCAATTCCGTGCCCGGCGCGGCCAGGGCGAGGATCGCGCCGATCGGTCCGGCCAGAACGGCCTTGGTCGGAGCGCCCGCGGCGAGACAGCCCTCCAGCCCGGCGGCGGCCACCGCCAGCCGCGTATCGGATGTCTTAATCGCCAACGCCTTGAGCGTCTCCGCCTGCTGTTTGACGGCGCGCACCGCCTGCATCGGATCGCTGTCGAACTGAGCCAGCGACGCCGCCAGAATACGCAGCGCCTGATCCTTGACCGCCAAGGCGGCTCCAGCGGCCGTCGCCGGCTTGTCGGCATTACGCTTCTGAGGCCCCGCATACTCCCCCGAATTGAACCGGCGCCGGTCCGGCCCGACGTAGCCGACCGCCTCGATCCAGTCGCGCGGCTTCAGCGCCACGTTCTCGACCCGCCGGAACAGATCAGCAGAGGTGAAGGGCTTTCTGAGGAATTCGTGGATGCCGGAATCGCGGGCGCCCTTGATCGAGGACGCCGTCGCATCAGCGGTCATCATGATGATCGGCGCCCGACGGCAGCCGAGATTGGAGCGGCGAATACTTTTCGCGAGACGTTCGCCATCCAGCTTCGCGCCCGAGCGCTCGGTGAAGATCAGGCCCGGCTCCATCTCGCGCGCATGGTCCAGCACGCGGTGCTCGTCGGACTCTGTCACGACCTCGCGCGCGCCCAGACTCTTCATGACGTCCAGCAGCAGCCGCGCCGACGCCAGGTTCGGGTCGGCGATCAACACGCGTCGAACGACCGGCTCGATGCGGTTCAGGGTCTTGGCGTCGGCTGCGAACACTAGGCAACTCCGGGGAGGTCAGCATTGTGGCTAACTGCCGCCGGTTAAGACCACGTTGAATGAGAACGGATTTATTCACCCCCCTCCCCGTGCCCTCAGCTCTGGAACGGATCCCGCATCAGGATGGTGTCGTCGCGCTCCGGGCTGGTCGACAACAGAGCCACCGGCGCCCCGATCAACTCTTCGATCCGACGCACATATTTGATGGCGTTTGCGTTGATGTCCTTAAAGCTGCGAACCCCGCTGGTGCTCTCGCTCCAACCCGGGAGTTCCTCAAACACTGGCTCGGCCGCCGCCTGGGCCTTCAGACTGGACGGCAGATAATCCAGCACTTCGCCGTCGATGCGATAGCCCGTGCAGATCTTCAGCGTCTTCAGCCCGTCCAGCACATCCAGCTTGGTCAGGGCGATGCCGTCGATGCCGTTGATCGCCACCGACTGGCGCACCAGCACGGCGTCGAACCAACCGCAGCGCCGCGCCCTGCCGGTATTCACCCCGACCTCGCGACCCACGGTGGCCAGGTGCTCGCCGACGGCATCGTTCAGTTCGCAGGCGAATGGCCCTTCGCCGACGCGGGTGGTGTACGCCTTCACGATCCCGAGCACATAGCCGACACCGCGCGGCCCCAGACCCGAGCCCGCCGCCGCCTGTCCGGCGACGGTGTTGGACGAGGTGACATAGGGATAGGTGCCGTGATCGACGTCCAGGAAGGCGCCCTGCGCACCTTCGAACAGGATCCGCTTGCCGGCCTTCTGCGCCTGATCCAGCACCCGCCAGGCCGGCTTCACATAGGGCAGGATCTTCGGCGCGATCTCCAGAAGTTGCGCCAGCAGGGCCTGCGGATCGATCGGCTCCAGCCCCAAACCGGCGCGCAGCGGATCATGGTGCGACCTCAGCCGCTCGATCTTGATCTTCAGATCGTCTTCGTTGGCCAGGTCGCAGACCCGGATCGCGCGCCGCCCCACCTTGTCTTCGTATGCGGGGCCGATGCCGCGTCCCGTGGTGCCGATTTTTGCCCCGGGCGCGCTCGCCGCCGCCTCGCGCGCCACGTCCAGCGCCGGATGGATGGGCAGGATCAGACAGGCGTTGTCGGCGATCGTCAGGATTTCGGGATTTATGGTGACGCCCTGGGCCTCGATCTTCGCGATCTCCCCGACCAGATGCCAGGGATCGACGACCACGCCGTTGCCGATGATCGAAGGCTTGCCCTGCACCACGCCGCTCGGGAGCAAGGCGAGCTTATAGACCTTGCCGTCCACGACCAGCGTGTGGCCGGCATTATGGCCGCCCTGGAACCGCACGATGATGTCGGCCCTGTTCGACAGCCAGTCGACGATCTTGCCCTTGCCCTCGTCGCCCCACTGGGCTCCGACCACCGCTACGTTCGCCAAGGTATTCGTCTCCGCCTGATGCGGGCGCAGCCTATAGCGGGGGAATCGGGGAATGTCGTCCCGACCGGGACGAATTCGGCTCAGAGTTCGCGGACAGCCGTCTCGAACGCCCAGTCCAGCCACGGGGTGGCGGCGACGATGTCGTCGGTCTCAATCGTGCAGCCGCACCAGATGCGTAGTCCGGCTGGCGCATTGCGGTGGCTCTCGACATCGAACGCCGCCTGTTCGACCTCCAGCAGCGTCTTCATCCGCTTGACGAAACCCTGCCGTCCCGCGTCGTCCAGCGCCCTGACGCGCTGATCGACGATCTTCAGGCACACCGAGGTCGTCGAGCGGATCGTGGCATCCTCAGCCAGGTAGTCGATCCAGTCGGTACGTTCGACCCAGTCGTTCAGCGCCGCCGCGTTCGCGTCCGTCCGCCGGATCAGTTCCGCCAAGCCGCCCGCGCCCTTCGCCCACTCCAGAGCGTCGATCCAGTCTTCCAGCGTCCACACCGAGAAGGTGTTCAGCATCGTGCCGGTGGCCAGGCTTCGGTCGAAACCCTTGCCGTCGCGCAAGCGCAGCACCTTGGGTACTGCACGCGGGGGCTCATAGGCGTCCAGGCGGGCCACGGCGCGGGGCGACAGGGCAGCCACCCCGATCCCCGCCTCGCCGCCCAGCGCCTTCTGGAAGGAGAAGGTCACGACATCCAGCTTTTCGAAATCCATCGGCATGGCGAAGGCCGCCGATGTCGCGTCGCAGATCACGATCCCCTGGCGGTCGTCGGAGATCCAGTCCACGCCCGGCGTCTTCACGCCCGAGGTCGTGCCGTTCCAGGGGAAGACCAGATCCTTCTTCGGATCGACCTTCGACACATCCGGGAACCGGCCCCAAGGCGCCTCGAGGATCTCAAGCTGGTCGAGTTTCAGGTGATCCCTGGCGTCGACAGCCCACTGCTTCCCGAAATTCTCGAAGGCCATCACCTGCACGGGCCGCTGGCCCAGCATGTTCCACATGGCGGCTTCGACCGCCCCGGTATCCGACCCCGGCAGATAGGCCAGCACCCAGTCCCGCGGGATTTCCAGAAGCTCCTTGGTCAGGCGCAGGCCATAGGCGAACCGCTCGACCACCTCCGGCGAGCGGATGCCCCGCCCCAGCAGGTCGTGCGGCAAGGCCTGCGACGACCATCCCGGGCGTTTGGCGGTCGGCCCCGCCGCGAACCAGGGCCGCACGGGTTTCGTGTTCGGCTTCGACATCATCAGCTCTTGCCCGGCTTGTAGGGGCGGTTGGCGCGCCAATCTTCGGCCACCCGGTGCAGGATCGGATCGATCACATCCGGCAAGGTCACGATCAGTCGCGCCTTCAGGTCGCCCCGGGCCCCGCCGGCGAAGGCGCCGCGGCCCTTGAGACGAAGCGTCTGTCCGGAGTTCGCCCCGGTCGGCACGGTCACCGAGACGGTCCCGTCCGGCGTCTGGCACTCGACCTTGCCGCCCAGGATCGCATCGGGGACCGAGATCGCCAGGTCCATGGTCAGATCCGCGCCCTCGACCTTGAATACCGGATGCGGCGCGATCCGTAGCTCGATCAGGGCATCGCCCGGCTCGGTCCTTCCGGGCGTTCCCTGGCCACGCAGCCGGATCGTCTGCCCGTTGGTCGCCCCCTTGGGAATGGTGACGTCCAGCGTCCGGCCGTCCGAGAACTGGATCCGCCGCGTCGCCCCGCCGATGGAGTCCTCCAGGCTGATCTCCAGCGTCGCCCGAACGTCCTGCCCACGACCGAATCCGGCGGCCCGCCCCCGACCGCCTCCGCCGAACCGGCCGAAGATGTCGTCCAGATCCAGGTCCTCGAACGCCCCGCGACCGCCGGGCCCTCCGCCCGCGCCGAAGCCGCCGAAACCGCCCGTCCCCATACCCGCGCCGCCACCCGGCTGTCCGCCGCTGTAGCCGCGATACTGGGGCTGGCCGTCGGCGTCGATCTGGCCGGTGTCGTATTTCGATTTCGTGTCGGGATCACTCAGGATATCGAACGCGGCCGAGACGCGTTTGAACCGTTCCTCGGTCGCCTTGTCACCGCGGTTCTTGTCCGGGTGCAGTTCCTTGGCCAGTTTACGGAACGCGGCTTTGATGTCGGCGGCGTTCGCCCCCCTGGACACACCCAGTTCCTTGTAGGGATCACCCGCCACGCCGTTCGCCGCTCCGTCAAACTTCGTCGAATCCGGCTCGCGCGTCGCGACCGGCCTTCGTCTCGTCAGTTAAGGCATGCGGTGTGCGGCGCAATGCTTTTCAGGCGATCAGCGGCGCCTGCGCCTCGACGCCCCACCCGAAACCGGGCCCGTATTGCGCCACCGCCACGACAGCATCCGGCTCGCCGCCGCCCGGAAAATCTTCGGCTATGTCCTCCACAGCATAAAGGAACGAAGCCTCCTCCACCTCGAACGTCCGCCGCTGCACGCTGCCGTCAAGGATGCGCACCCGGAACCGGCGCGGATCGATTTCGGCCGGCTCCTGGTCCCATACGTCACCGATTCGGACCCTGGGCGTCCATACCAGTCGCCGTCCGCCGCCCTCCTCCAAGACCCTCAGGACTGGACTCCACGGCCTCGCGTGTAGTCGCATCGGCGTAAAGGCGGCATCGACGAACCCGAGCCCGCCCGGGGCCCGCCCGTTCGGCCCAACCCGCGCGATCCGCGCAAGACCGCGTTCCCCCGTCGCCGTCTCGAACCGTCCCGCCCGGGGGTCCAGCAGCACCACGATCGCGCCTTCGGGCGCCCCCTCCTCCATCTCGCCTTCCGTCCCTTGCTGCCCCCGCAGCAGTCCGCTCAGTCGCCAGATACCGGCGCCCAGCAGGGCCGCCTGCCGATACTGCACGATCTCCCACCCCGCCGCCGTCTCCACGGCAGCCAGGTTCGCCCCGCCCAGAACCGCGCTCTCCGACAGACTGGCCGGGGCCGCGCCCTCCAGCCGCACCACCACGGCGTTCGTTTCGTCCCAACGATGCAGCACGCCGGGCGTCAGGGTCTGTGTCAGCCGCCCTACGGTCGCGGGCGCCCCGACAGTTCCTCTGGCGGTCAGGGTCTCCGCATTCTCTCCGACATGCACCGTCACTGGCCGCCATGGTTCGCAAGCCACTGCCGCGATCAGCCGATCGTCCGGCTCCGCGCCCGGCAGGGGCGGCAAGTCAAGGATTCGCACGAACGGGGCTCCCGCCGACTCGATACCGGACCCACGCCGCCACACAACCGGCTCGGTACCGACGCTCTCACCATCGCGTCTCGCCAAAACCGCCGTCGGCGTCTCGTCCAGCGTCACCCGCTCGGCCCGCCAAATACCCGTCTCACCCTCGACCGCCACAGTGTCTCCGGCCTCGAGCCGCAGCGCCTCCAGAGGCCCCAGGGCGACCGTCAACCGATCTTCGCCCTCGCCCTTGAGCAGCCGTCGGGCCAGGGCCTTCGCCAGCCCCGGGCCACAGACGGCAGGCAGGTCGGCATCGACACTGCCTCCGTCGCCCTCGCCCCGCACCACCGTCGCGCCGGTCTGATAGTCCGCGCCTTCGTCGATGAAACGGATTCGCGCCGTGGCCGGCAGGGCCTCCAGAGACCGCGTCCGCACTGGTCCCGCGCGCTCCTCCGTCAATCCCAGATCAGCCAGCGCCAGCGATCCACCGGCCCCCTCGACCCCGATCAGCGACACCCGTCCGCCTCGCTCACACGCTTCCATGTCGAACGCTTGCAACAGTGGCTCAAGCGCGTCGCGTGTCCGCATCGGCCGGTCGGTCACATAGCCGGACACGGCCCCCGAGGCTGCACCGATCTCGAAGTCTTCCACGCCGCCGCGTCTCAGGATCGCGGCCAGCAGCGACTGGGCATCCCCGCTCATCCGTCCATTCAGCCAATGCCCGGCCTCCCATGCTCCCGCATCAGCCCAGACGTCCTCCAGCGCCGGAAATGCCGGATAGGGTCGCGCATCCCAGCACCAGGCGTCCGCCGCCTCCAGCATCGGCTCGCCATAGACCGTCGAAACCGGATTGTTCGCGGCCGACTCGAAATGCTGAAGCACCGCCTCCAGCGCTCGCCGCTGCATCCGGTCGTCTCGAACACCCGTCGAGTGCGGCGGTAGGAAGCTCTCTGACGATTTCGGGTCCTGGAACAGGTTTGGCGCATTGCCGCCCCGATCCACTGCCGCGCAACCGAACTCCGTCAGCCGGATCGGCTTCATCCCCGGAACCCACGGCGTCGGCGTCGCGCTGCGAACCCCGCCCGGACGATTATGGTGTGCGTGCGACCACCATCCCGCCAGGTCCTTCGACCGGAACACCCAGTCCTCGCCATCCGCCCCATCAAGGATCGGCGTGCGCACCTGCGCCGCCCGATCCGCATCGCTGGCGTAATACCAGTCGAACCCCTCGCCGCCCGCGACCTGGCTCGCCAGATAGGTCGCATCGTCGGGCGCGCCGAACACCTCCGCGTCGATGCCGCCGTCCCCGGCCCGCCAGTCGCCCAGCGGCGGATACCAGTCGATGCCGACGTAGTTGATCGCCTCGTCCGCCCACAGCGGGTCCAGATGGAAGATCACGTCCCCCGACCCGTCGCCCGGCCTATGTCCCGAATACTCCGACCAGTCCGCCGCATAAGACAAAGTCAGGTCCGGCCCGACCACTGCCCGGCAATCCGCCGCCAGAGCCCGGTACTGCGCGACCGCCGGATAGCCGCCGCCCGCATCCCGCGTCCACGTCAGCCCCCGCATCTCCGACCCGATCAACAGGCCGTCGCATCCCGTCTCCGCCGCCAGCCCCGCATAGTGGAGCGCCAGCCGCCTGAGACCCCAATCCCCGCCAAAGATCGCCGCCACATCCCCTGGCGCTTCTGCACCGTCCTCGCCCTTGATCCGCCCGCGCCACGGATAGGCCGCCTGCCGGACCCCGCCGTAGGGATCGGGCAGGTCATTGTCCGTCGCCACATCCATGAACACGAACGGATACAGCGTCACCGCCCACCCCCGCGTCTTCAACGCCGCCACCGCCTGCCGCACGCTCTCGTCCGACGGCGTGCCGCCATAGGCTGGATGCCCGTCGATCTCGGAGATCAGGTGCGCGTCTACGCGTTCCAGCCCGGCCACGGACCAGCCCAGCGGCTCCGTCGGCTTGTCGCGGCGCTCCACACCCGGCTTCACCCGGCAACGCCCGGCCCTCAGGTCGTCACCGAACCATCCGATCACCAGGCTGACCCGCTTAAGGTTCGGACACTGCGCCGCCAACTGATCCAGCGACGCGGTCAGATCGGTCCGCCCATCGCCCAGATGCACATTCTCGGCTGTCGTCCGGGTCAACCCCTCGCGGCGCACTACCGGCTCGGTCGCCAGCACGAACTCGCCCGCCCCGGGGATCAGACAGACCCCCTCCAGCTTCTCCTCCAGCGTCTCGCCGCCCGGCCTGCGGAACACTTCGAAACTCAGTTGCGGCGCCCGATCCCCGAACGCGCCCAGCGGCAGGTCCTCGAACACCACATAGGCCGTATCTCTGTACGCGGAGACCTCGCCTTCCACCGCCTCGATCAGCGGATCCGGCATCTGGTCCCGAGTCCCGCGATAGATCCGCATCGCCACCCCCGTCTGGTCCAGCAACGTGCCGTCCGCCCAGACCCGCCCGATCCCGTCGATCGGTCCCTCGCAGACGGCCACGGCGAAACTCAGTGAATAGGCGTAGTCGATCGCCCTCGGCCCGCCCTTGCCGCCGCCGCTTTCGTTGCGTCGTTCCAGGAACCGCGCCGCCCAGATCACCTGCCCTGTAATCCGTGCCCGCCCGAACGCGCAGACCATCGGCGCGCCCTCCGCCGTCGACTGGATTCTCAGTGTTTCCAATCGCGGACCGCGCTGACGCGCCGGCGACAGGGCGCCGATGAGTCCGCGATCGACCACCCCGCCCAGAGCCACGCCAATGGCGTGCCCGACCCCGCCGCCGATCAGTCCGCCGATCCCGCCCAGAACCACCTGCGCCATCAGTCTTCTCCTTCAGGCCAGGCGAACACAGCCGTCAGTCGCCGCATCCACCACGGCCCCATCCAGCTCTCCACCACCGACCGTCCCCAGTAGGCGTGGATCATCCTCGGCTCCGGTCCCTCGACCGAGGTCAGGATCGCGCAGTGTTTCACCGGCGCCCCTTCGGCCATACGGAACAACAGCACGTCGCCCGGCCGCATCTCCACGACCGGTTTCTCGACCAGCCACCGCCGCGCCGCTTCCAGCAGAGTCTCCTCCCCACCCACTTCGGCCCAGTCGGGTTGATAGGCGGGCGGCTCCTCCGGCTCGTCGCCACGGATCTCCCGCCACACCCCGCGCACCAGCCCCAGACAATCCGCCCCTTCACCCTTCAGGCTCGCCTGATGCCGATAGGGGGTGCCGAGCCACCCGCGCGCCGCGGTCAGCGGGTCGCTCATCGCCGACTCCCGCCGTCATGGCGCCCGCCCGTCGCCGGATAGGCGGTCAGGAAGTCGTCGCCTGGAATGTCGGGGAAACCCTGGAAGTTGACGCCGTTGCCGAACGTCCCGACGCAGGTCTGCCACCGCTTGTCGCAGCTCCGCCCGTCGGGTTCGACGCGGCACCGCGCATCGCCCAGCACGGCGTCGCAGGTTCGCCCGTAGGTCCGCCCCACGACCCGTTCCAACGCCGCCAGCGGTCCCTCGATCTCCGCCGTGAACCCCTGGCCTTCGCGCCGGATGCGGCTCAACACTCCGGCGCCCAGTCTCACCTTCAGGTCAGGCCGCTGCCAATCCACCCGCCACATCGCGACCGTCGCCCGGTCCCACAACCCTGCCGCCACATCCGCCTCGACGATCCGCTCATCATCCAGCACGCCGCCGACTGCGAGGCCGCCGGCGGCCAACCCTTCCGCCGCCTCCGCCGCGCCTCGCGACCATCCGCTGGCCGCCCGACAAACGACGCCGTCGACGCGCACATCCCGGTCATGATCGGTGAACCCCAGCCGCTCCCCATCCGCCCGCCCGACGATCCAGGCATGGCAAAGCGTCGCCGCCCCGCTTTCGATGCGGGCGAGCAGTTCCTCCGGAATCTCTCGCATCTCAGATCCTGACCTCGATCAGGGGAACCGCCGCCATTCGTCCGGCCCCGAAGCTCTCCAGCGTCACCTCCAGCCGGTCCGCGTCGAACCGGACGGGCGTGTCGAACAGGAACCCCGCCGTCACGGTCACGCCCACGCCCGGCGCCGCATCCAGGGTCACCATGCCCGTCGTCGCATCGACCGCGAACGCCGAGGACGCCAGCTCGACGTCCCCCACCGCCACCTTGACCGATCCCTCGACCGGCTTGGTGATCGGGCGTTCGACATCGCCATACGCCTTCACCAGCTGAAACGCCGATCGTGCGCCATCCCCGACATCCAGAACGGCGTCGGCCGGTCCCGGCGTCCCGCCCGGCTCGCAAGAGGCGAAGTCCGCGAAGTCACGGAACCGAAAGCCGTACAGCCGCCCCCGCCGCGCCTCGAAGAAGGCCGTCAGCTCCGCCATGTCCGCCAGCGATTTCAGATTTGCGCCGATCAGATAGCGCCTTCGCCCCATCGCCCAGGGGCTGGATCGCCGCTCGAACCCGGACGCCAGGGTGACGACATCGGTCCGCCGCTCCACCCCGCCGGTCGATCCGAACGCCAGCCGTGCAGGCAGGCGAACCTCGTGAAACGCCATTCTATAACTCCTGATTCACTTGAAGGGCGAGCGCCGCTCGTCCAGTCTCCGCCCGAACGCGGCCAGCCCCGGCCGCCGGCAGGGGAGCCTTGGTTCAATGCGCGGTCAGATTCTCAGCTTCGACGACGCCTCGGGCGCCGGTCTCATCTCGGGCGACGACGGCATCCGCTACACCTTCGGACGCGAAGCGGTGTCGCCGCCCGCCGCCATCACCGCTGGCCTGCGCGTCGATTTCGTGCCTGTGGCGGGTGAAGCCACCAACGTCATGCTCCTGGCCGCTGCTCCGGCCCCGGGCGCGCCCTCTGCGACGCCCGGCGTTCCGGTCGACAACTACGATTTCGCGAAGGCGATGTTCGCCTTCGACGGCCGGCTGCGCCGATCGCACTTCTGGATTTCCTGGGTCATCCTGTTCGTCGGCGGCTGGGTTCTGAACTTCATCCCGCTCCTGAACCTTCTCGGGATCGTGCTGCTTTGGCCCCACTTCGCCATCGGTGCGAAACGTCTGCACGACATGGGTCATACTGGGTGGCTCATCGCCGCTCCCTACGTCGTGGGTCTCATCGGCATGATCGCCATCTTCGCCACCGTGGGCACATCGCTACTGACCAACTACGCCGCCATCGAGAACGAGGATCCCGCCGCCATACTGGCCATGATCGGTCCATCCATCGGCATCGTCGGCATCATCTGCCTGATCCAGCTGGGCTTCCTGATCTGGATCGGCGTCACCGACAGCCAGCGCGGCGACAACCGTTTCGGCCCGAGCCCCAAGGGCGAGTAGCCCGGGCTCAAACCGCACCGGGATCAGAGCCGTCGCGCGCCCAGCGCGGCGGCTCTCGCCAGCATCTGGGCGATCTGCGCCTCGGACCTCAACAGCGCCGGCGCCCCGCCATCCACCGTGACGTTCACCGTGACTCCGCCTGATCCGCCAGGCTCGATCACGCCCGATCCCTGAGGTCGGAACACCTCCGGTCCGCGTTCGCCAACCAGATAGGCCCCGCCGCCCAGCAGTGCGCCTCCATCTGCCCGCGCCCCGCCGAACCCGACGACGCCGGCTACGGCTTGCGCGATCGCCGCGCCCAGCCCGCCGCTTGATCCGCCCAGCCCCGCACCGACGGCCCCCAGCACTGCTCGCGCCAGTTCGGCCAGGCTGACCTCCCCGTCCGCCGCGGCCCGCGCCAATGATCGCGTCAGGCTGGCTCCCGCCCGCCCGAACGCCTCCTCGATCGCCCCCGCCGCCCGCTCCGCCGGCTCCCGCAACGCCTCCAGAGCCGCAGCGGCTTCCGCCGCCCGTGCGGGGACCCCGTCCAGTGCATCCGGTCGATCGTCGTCGCTCATGTCTCGCCTCCATCCGGCCAGGCCGCCATCAGTCGCTCGAACTCAACCCGCCCCAGCGGCGAGACGCCCGGCGCGCTCTCCGTCAGCATCCGCCATTCGGCGAGCGACAGCAGCCAGAACGCGGGGGGCCTGACGCCCATCGCCATGGAGGTCCGCAGCATGGCCGACCAGGGCGTCGCCTCAACCACGCGCGGCCGTGAAGGCCAGGGCGACGGCCTCGGCCGCCTCCACAGGGTCGATCGCTGCCCGGTCCAGATCGCCCGCCAGCGCGCCTTCGCCGCCGCCCCGCAACAGGGCCGCCAGCACCGCCATCAGATCCCGCGCCGACAAGGCCCGCATCCGTTCCGCCAATCCGGCGACGCCCGACACGTCCAGCGCTGTCTCGATCTCGGCCAGCGCCCCCAATGTCAGGCACAGCCGCCGCTCAGCCCCCGCCAGCACCGCGACCGCCTCGCCACGCACTTTGTTCACCCCGATCATGCGGCCGAGAACGCGACGGCGCCGGCGCTGGCCAGGCTGATGGCGAACGTCGCCTCGCCTTCGTGGTCGCCCGCGTATTCCAGCGCCGAAACAAGGAACGGCCCCTCCAGCGTGCCGAAATCCGGCACCACCAGCCGCCATGTCTTCAGCCCCTGGTCAAAGAAGGCCTCGCGGATCAGGGCGTCGGAGGCCGCGTCGCGGAAGATCCCCTGGCCCGACACCGCCGCGGACTTGACCCCGGCGCCGCCCAGCAGCTCTCGCCACCGGCCGGCGCTGTCCGCGTCTGTCGCATCCACAGTCCTTGCGTTCAGCGAGATCGTCCGCGCCCTCAGTCCCGCCACTGTCGAGAACACGCCGGGCGCGCTCTCGATCTTCAGCAGGATGTCTTTTCCGCGCTGTGCGGCCATGGTCATTCTCCTCAGATGTCTTCGGTGATCGCCCGCACGCGCACCACGCCCCAGACCCGCCTGTGGTCGCTGGAGCGGAACACGTCGGCATAGGTCGCCCGGATCGACACGGCGCGAACGCCGTCCGCCTCCAGCGCCGCTTCGTGCACCGCCGCTCTCACGGCCGCACAGATGGCCTTGGCTTCTTCCGTCCCGGCGAAACGTGACGCGCAGCGCAGGCTCAGTTGATGCTCGATCCCGCACCCATCCGCCTCGACCGGTCGGCTCTCGGATCGACCCACCAGCAGATGCGGATAGCCCGCGCCCCTCGGGGCCTCGTCCCAGACCCGCGCCGGCTCGCCCAGCAGGGCCTGCAAAGCCGCGTCCGCGCGCAGGTGCGCGATCAGCGCCTTCTGCAGCGCATTCTCATGATCGCTCATCGCGTCCTCTCGATGTTCAGGATTACGCGTCCGGGCCGGGCCGGATCGCCGTCGACGGCGGCGATGAGCCAATCGGCCCCGCCGAACCGGATCACCCGCCCTTCACTCAGACGCGGATCGGCACGCGTCTCCGCCAGCGCCATCTCGACCGCCGAGGTCAGACCCGCTTCCGTCCGTTCGCGTCGTTGTCGCCTCTCCAGCCTGAGCCAGACCGAGCCGAGCGCCTCGTAGCTGACGGCCAACCCGCCATAGGGCGTCTCCGCCTCGACGCGTTCCAGCAGTTCGGCCAGCACCCTCACAGCCGCACCGCGCGATAGGGCGCAATCCAGGCCTCCACCGGCCGGATCGACATATCGACCTCGCCCCGCTCATAGGCCCGCAAGGCCAGCATCAGGATCGCCAGCCTCAACGGCGCTGCCGACGCGGAGGTGAGGGCCAGCCCCGCCTCGCCCTCGACCCGCGCCTGGGCCGCATCAATCAATGTCTGGATCAGCCCGTCCTCCGCCTCGTGCTCGACGCGCAGAAACAGCTTCGCCTCCGTGAGAGACACGGGTGCGGTCATGAGAAATCTCCGATGTCAGAATGCCCATCTCCCCTTGCGGGAGAGGGCTTGAGCGCCCGCGAGCGAAGCGAGTGGTCTTGCGCGAAAGGGTGAGGGGTCTCGCTGCCGAGAACCGGCGAGGGTCGGCGTCACCCCTCACCCGCCCGCGCCAGGACGGCCGCTAACGCGACCGTGCGCGGCCTCCCTCTCCCGCAAGGGGAGAGGGAGCAACCATCAGCTCGCCGCGAACTTCATCACCTTGATGGCGTCGAAATTCTGCACCCCGCCGCCGACCCGCTTGGTCGTGTAGAACAGCACATAGGGCTTGGCCGAATACGGGTCCCTCAACACCCGCACCCCGGCGCGATCCACGATCAGATAGCCGCGCTGGAAGTCGCCGAACGCGATGGCATGACTGTTCGCCGCGATGTCCGGCATCGTCTCGATCTCGGTCACCGGATAGCCCAGCAGCGACGCAGTCTCGCCCGGCCGCGACGCCGGCGACCAGATGTAGTTGCCGTCCGCATCTTTGAACTTCCGGACAGCCGAGACCGTCTTCCGGTTCATCACGAACCGCCCGTTCGGCCGGAACTGGGCCTTGGGCGCATAGATCAGGTCGATCAGCCTGTCCGATGGGCTGGAGCTGGCGAAAGCTCCCGCCGCCCCCGAGGCGACATAGCCAATGTCACCCCAGGTCTGGGATGCATCCGCCACGATGGAATAGCCAAGGAAGCCCCTGGGCTTGTTCACCCCATCACCCGTCACGAACGCCGCCGTCTCCTGCGCCGCGAAGGCGTCCTCGACCTCGCTGGCCAGCCATTCGTCCAGGTCGACCAGGGCGTCATCGAGCAACGACTGCGTCGCCGCCGGATTGGCGTACAGATCGGCGGCAGGGAACTCCAGGAGGGCCAGGGTCGCCGGATCCGTCTCCGGACGCGCTGCCGTCTCGGCCACCCAGCCCGAGGCGATCCCCGCCGTCGACACGGGCTTGCGGAACACGCCCGACGCCACCGTCCGCACCGTGGCGATCTCGCGCATCGGACTGGTCGCCATCAGGCGCCGCTCAATGGCCCGCTCCGTCTCCGGCGGCACGACATAGCCGCCCGAGCTCGACGCCGACGACAGCCCGGCCTTGAGCTCCAGACCCAGCTCGCGCCCGGTCCGCACATAGCCCTCGAACGCGGCCTTGGCCTCGGGCGCCGAGGCGACCACGGCCGGTTCGGCGCCGATCGCCGCCCCGATCACAGGCCTGCGCGCGTCCGACAGCGCCCGGTCCAGACGCGCCTGGGCCGCACCCACCGCCTGGTCGATCCGCGCCACCTTCTCCTCCAGCAGCGTATCAGCCGAGGCCTTCTTCTCGATCTCGCTCAGCCGGGCGTCGTTGGCCCCTTTGAACGCCTCGAACGCCGCCATCATCTCATGCATGGCCGCGCGCGCTTCGGGCGAAGCCGAAGCCTGTTTGGTCTCTTTCATCGTGTCTCCGCTTGATAAATCCGGCGGCTCATCCGACCGGAACCGCGACCGGAACCGTCAGGCTCCGTTCGATTGACAGGCCCCGGCCCTCATGGTCGGCTCGCCCAAAGGCAAAGCTTCCAGGAAGGGCCGCCCCCGATGTCTCTGATCCGTTCCGCGATCCTCGCGACCGCGCTCGTCGCCTCGGCCGGCGCGGCCTCCGCCGCCCAGCGCTGCGGCGCTACGACCCACACCAGGTTCGACGAGACCCGCGCCTATTTCCAGAACACCCTCGGCGCCTGCCGCCCCGACGGCTTCTGCTCCGCCGTCCTGGCCCTCACGCCTCCCGACGATCAGACCGCCTATGCCCAGCAGCTGCGCATCGCCCGTCCCACGCCGGGCGCGGACTATGTGGTCGAACTGGTCGCCGTCGTCCCCATGAACGCCGGCGACGGCCAGCCCATGTCGGTCTCCTTCGGCCGCCGCCCCATCGACCTGACCGGCAAGGCAGCGGTCGGGGACAGCGCCAACGCGTTCGAGATCACCGACGCGGCGACCGTCTCGGCCATCGTCTCGGGTGCCCGCCGCTCCAACGGCATGCGCTGGACCTACCAGTCCGAGACCGGCCCCGCCGAGGCCTGGTTCGCCCTCGGCGGCGTCACCCGTGCCCTGACCTGGATCGACTGTATGGGCCGCCGCTAGACCGGCCCGAACCGCGCGCCCGGCAGCATCGGAAACGTCACCAGCGATACCTCCCACAGGTCCACGCCGCTGAGCACCCTCAACCGCCCGTCCCTGCGCGCCTTCGCCGCCCGGAACCCGATCGACAGCCCGTCCAGCGCTCCCGCCCGGCTCAAGGCCTGGGCATAGCGCGCCTCCGCCGACCAGTCGGCGATCCGGCCCCGAACAAGCAGGCCCCGATCGTCCTCGACGATCTCGTCCCAGACCCCGATCACGGCCCGGCTCTCGTGCTGGTGCAGCATCCGCACCCCGCCCGCCCCGGTCCGCTTCAGGCTGTCGCCGAACGCGCACCTCGCGACGACATCCCCGTTCAGATCCGCCACGCCCCAGAGCGAGGCATAGCCCTGGATCGCCAGCCCGGCTTCGATGGCCACCGTCATCGCCCGCCCTCCAGCTTGCGCTCGACCCGCTCGACAGCCGCCCGCGTCGCGAGCCCCTGTTCCTCCAGTCGTGCCAGCCGCTCAGCCACCAGCCTTTGCTCGCCGACCCGGTCTTCCAGTGTCGCGATCCGCGCCGCAGCCCCGCCGGCCCACACCAGTCCGCCGATGGTCTGGATCGCCAGCGCCGCGGCCATGGCCGTCGCCAGCTTCTTGAGATCGTCCATCAGTCGCCGACCCCCGCCATCCGCCGACGTTCTTCGTCGGTCAGGAAACTTGCGGCGTTCAGCCGTGCCCACAGCGCGTCCCGTTCCGGCTGCAGCGCCGGTATAGCGTCCAGATCCGGCTCGATCCGCACGTCCTCGAACCTTCCGCCCAGCCAGCCGCTCAGCGCCCCGGCCATCTTCCTCGCCAGGGGAACCACCGTCCCTCGCCAGAAGGCCGCATTGGCCTCGCGATAATTCGCATAGGTCGCGTCGCCGGGAATGCCGAGCAGCTGCGGCGGCACACCGAAGGCCAGGGCGATCTCCCGCGCAGCCGCGTGCTTGCCGGCGATGAAATCCATGTCCGCCGGGCTCATCGACATCGGCTTCCAGTCCAGCCCGCCCTCCAGCACCAGCGGCCGCCCTGCGTTCGCGGCCCCAGCATGCGCCTCGCCCAGTTCCGCCTTGAGCGCCTGGAACTGCATTTCAGTCAGCCGCTCTCCGTCTTTCGACGAGAAGACCAGCGCCCCGCTCGGCCGTGCCGCATTGTCCAGCAGCGCCTTGTTCCAGGCGCCTGAACTGTTGTGCACGTCGATCGCGAACGCCGCCGCCTCCAGCGGCGAGAATCCGTAGTGATCATCCGTCGGATGAAACAGCTTCAACTGCATCACCGGCATCCAGCCGTCTGCCTCCCGCCCGATCCTCACCGATCGTCCGCCGACCGCATATTCATAGGCCTCGGGCCACCCCGACCGCCCCGGCACGATCCGCACCCGGTCCGGCCTCAGGCTCCACAGTTCGCCGGGTGTCTCGTCGCCCACAGCCTCGACGTAGGCGTTGCCCGCCGTCTGGAGGGCGCCATAGACGCCCTCCAGCCATTCCGGCCCCGACTGTTCCGGGTTGGGCTTGGCCATCAGCCGCGCTACCGGATGCGCGTCGTTGCGCACCCCGTCGACGAACACGACCAGCGGCGCCGAGGCCGCCGCCTCCGCGATCATCCGGACGCAGCGATAGGCTACGGCGTTCTTGCCGAACCCTTCCGCCGCCAGGCTGGCATAGTCGCGCGGCGTCCACCGCGGCCGTCCTGCGCCGGTCACCGCGATCAGCGGGCCGACGCGACTGTCCTTGAGCTCGGGCGCGGCTCGGCCGACCCGCCATGGAAATTTCGGCATGGCTTCTCCCGTGGCCGGGGGCCCCGGCGTGAATTTTGGTGTGTGCGGTCAAGCGTCCGTCAGAGCCCGGGGCTTCCACCGACGGCGCGCACGCCGGTCAGATGTTGGCGATGGTCATGCCATCACCCGTCGCTTGAGTTCGTTGCCGGCCCCGAGCCGGGAGTGACCCGTGACCGGATCGATTCTCGCCCCCCGGCCTCACCGACCGCCCGAAGCACTTGTGTCGGGGGGGGGGGGCTCGCCCCGTTTCGTCCCCATTTCCGGCTATGCCCAAACTATAGGGGACCAGCGTCACAAGGCGCGTAAAATGGCTCTTAAAAGTTCCGGCCGTTGAAATCGCGGGCGGATTCGGACGATCCGTTGATGGCTATCGCCGAACCTTCGACAGTCGCGCCACTCTGGCCTCGCTCTTGTCGACGCAGGGTCAAGGCGCCGGCGATGGCCCCGATCAGGTCGCCCATGTGGATCGGTTTGCCGACATGGCCGTCCATCCCGGCCCGCGCACAGGCCTCGATCTGCTCGGGCTGCACGTTGGCAGTCAGGGCGAGGATCGGTACGCTGGCCCTCGCTCCGTTCAGCGCGCGGATCGCCCGCGCCGCGTCCATCCCGTCCATCACCGGCATGTGCACATCCATCAGGATCAGGTCGTAGTCTTCCTTGGATGCCGCCGCGACCGCCTCGGCGCCGTCGCACACTGCGTCCAGTTCGACACCCCACCCCGACAGGATGATCCGCATCAACTCGCGGTTGGCCGGGGCATCGTCAGCCAGCAGGATCCGCGTTCCGGGCTCCAGCAAGATCACCTCGCCGATTGCCGCGTCCGCCGGTCCCTCGGCCTCAACCAGCGGGATCTCGAACCAGAAGGTCGAGCCCTCGCCCGGCCGACTATCGACCCCGATCACGCCACCCATTAACTCGATCAACCGGCGCGAGATCGCCAGCCCCAATCCTGTCCCCCCATAGAGCCGCGTCGTCGACGCATCGGCCTGGGTGAATCGTTCGAACAGGGTGCCGATCTTCTCAGACGCAATGCCGATACCGCTGTCGCTCACCGCGACCCTCAACTGCCCGCCACAGCGGCGCACATCCAACCGGATTTCCCCCGAAACCGTGAACTTCACGGCATTGGACAGGAAGTTCAGGGTCACCTGCCGCAACCGGCCTTCGTCCCCGATGATCGCGACGGGCAGATCGTCGGCGATCTCGACGATCAGACCCACGCCCTTGGCCCGGCATTGGGTCTCCACGATCGCCGCCGCGCCCCGCGCCGTTGCCGCCGGATCGAACGCAGTCGCGTCCAGGCCGACCGCCTCGGCTTCCAGCTTGGAGTAGTCCAGAATGTCGTTGATGACGCTCAGCAGGGCGTCGCTGGACGTGGCGATGCGGTCGGCATAGCGCCGCTCGGCGTCCGGCAGTCCGGCGCTGGCCTGAAGCAGCCCGGCGAACCCGATCACGCTGGTCAGCGGCGTCCTCAGTTCGTGGGACATATTGGCCAGGAATTCCGACTTGGCCCGGGCCCCCGCCTCGGCCACGTCGCGCGCTGCGATCAGTTCGTCCTCGAGCGCCTTGGTCGCGGTCACGTCGCGCACGACGTCGTGAAACTCGACCACCCGCCCCGCGTCGTCACGGATCAGGGTCGTGCGCGCCTCGAACCACCGCGTTTCACCGCTGGCCAGATTGCCGCGATAGCGCAGGCCGTCCCGTCCCGTGGCCCCGTCGCTGCGGACCAGATCGCGGAAGGCCTCGGTCAGGCGCGGAACATCCTGGTGATGGATCAGGGCCGTCACCGACTGCCCGATCAGCGCGTCCGGGGCCATGCCGGACACCGCCTCGACGCTCGGCGAGACGTAGCGGATGCGCCCGTCCACCCCGTAGGTCAGGAGGATGTCGCTGGCATGGTCAGCCAGCAGACGGTAGCGCGCCTCGCTCGCCTCGGTGCGCTGCTGGGCAAGTTTCTGGTCGGTCACATCCTGGAACACACCGAACAGGGCAGCGGTGGCGCCGGTGTCGTCCCGCTCGGGCCGGCACTGGGACGTGACGATCCGCTCCTCGCCATCTTCGCGGATCAACCGCAACTGGAACCCGGCCGGTTCGCCGGTCTGGATCGCCTCGCTGAGGGTGTCCTGCACGATCTGCCGATCATCGGGGTGGTAGCAGCCGATGGCGTCGTCCAGGCCCGGGTCGAACGTCGCGCGGCTCTTGCCGTGAATTCGGTAAACCTGGTCTGACCAGGTGGGTTTGCCTGTGGCCACGTCCAGGCGCCAGCTTCCGACACCGGCCAGTTCCTCGGCCATGGTCAGGGTCTCGACCAGTTCGGACTGCACCCGGTCGGCCGCCTTGCGCGCGCTGATGTCGCGGACATGGTCGTGGATTTCCAGCAAGGTCCGCCCGGTCTCGTCCCATACGGCACGGGGCGAGGCTTCAAGCCAGACGATCGTACCGTCCGCCCGGATCGCCCGATATTCAAGGCGCGGCATCGGTGCCCCCGGCCCGGACCGAAGGCAGGCGAGCAGCACCGCTTCCACGGGCGCATGATCGTCGCCCAGAATGAACTCCGCGCATCGGCGTCCGACCATCTCTTCGGGCCGATAGCCCAGAATCATCTCGGCTGAAGGCGACACATACAGGAACGTCCCGTCCGGCCGGTAGCGGGCGATGATGTCGGTGGCCGTCTCGCTCATCATGCGGAACAGCGCCTCGCTCTCTCTCAGGCGTTCCTCGGCGAGGAGGCGTTCGGTGACGTCCTGAAAGGCCCCGTAGAGGGCGATCGGCCTTCCGGCCTCATCGCACTGGGTCGCTGCACGGGTGCTGACCCGCCGTTCACCGCGCGCGCCGCCGGTCAGCCGCAGGTCCAGATTGTAGCCCTGTCCCGTTGCGATTGCCCGTTCGACGCAGGCCGCCAGCATTTCGCGGTCCTCCGGATGGTAGTCGGCCAGAACGTCCCCATAGCCGGGGTCGAATGTCGCCCGGTCATGGCCGTGGATGCGATAGACCTCGTCGGACCAGTCGACCTTGCCGGTGACAAGATCGAAGCGCCAATGCCCCGTCCCCGCCAACTCTTCGGTCAGTTCCAGCAAGGCCAGTTGTTCGGCCTGGGCCCGGCTGGCCTTGACCTGATCGAACAGGTCGCCGGCCAACCGCGCGAGATGGCGCAGCATGGTCATCTGCGCTGGCGTCGGCGGGTCTCGCGGGACGGTATCCATGGCTCCGATCGCACCGATCGGTCTGCCCGCGCCGTTACTGATGGTCGCCCCGGCGAAAAACCGTATCCGGGGTCCTGCAACCACCATGGGGTGAGCGCTCAGGTCCGGGTCGTCCAAGGCGTCGGGCACGACCAGGGTCGCATCGGGGCCCATGGCCACTAGCCTGGCGCTTACGCTGACCTCGCGCGGCAGGGTCTTCTGTCCGACGCCGATCTCGGAGCGAAACACCGCCTGATTGTCCTCAAGCACGGACACCAGCCCGAAAGGGACGTCGAGTGCCGCGCAGGCCAGCGCCGTCAGCCGATCGAACGGCGTCGTGAGGGTTTCAGAACCCGGGGTCGCGCTGTTCATGAAACCTGCGGCCGAACGGCTGCGCTGAGCTTCGGATAGAAGGTTCCAAGGTTGGGTTAACGCGGTTCGTTTCCGCGTTCCTCATTCCACTCCATCGCCTCGTGTTCGACGGCGTCCTCGGGCTCGGCCAACTCCTCCTCGGAGATCGTCTGTCCCCGGATCGAGACACCGGCCGTATGTACGGTCTCCGGGTCGCCCGACACCAGCGGATGCCAGTCCGCCAGACCACGGCCCTCATGGATTCGCCGGTATCCGCATGACTTCGGCATCCACGCCAGCGCCTGGATATTCCACGGCGTCAGCTTGATGCAGTCCGGCACATGCTCCTTGCGGTTCGCATAGTCGGTGCAGCTGCACAGCTGGCTGTCGAACAGCTTGCAATGAACCCGTGTCGGGAACACCTCGCCCGTATCCTCATCCTCGAAACGGATCAGGCAGCACAGTCCGCACCCGTCGCACAGGCTCTCCCACTCCTCGCGGGTCATCTGATCCAGGCGCTTCGTCTGCCAGAAGGGCTTGGGTTCGGGGGTCACAGGCTCTACATCCACGCGTCCCTTTAGCCTCCCCGGCTCCCGAAAGCATCCATGGCTCCCCGCTCTTCTCCGAGACCCCCTCTCGTCGCCCTCAAGGACGTCCGTCTGCAGGATGGACCGCGCCCCCTGTTCGACGGCGTCGACCTGGCCATTGAGCCGCGGACCCGCTCGTGCCTCGTCGGCCGCAACGGCGCCGGCAAGTCCACCCTGATGAAGGTCGTCATGGGTCTGATCGAGCCAGACAGCGGAACCCGCTCGATCCAGGGCTCGGTCAAGTTCGCCTATGTGCCGCAGGAGCCGCTGATCGCCGGCGACACCCTGCTGGACTACGCCACCTCGAACGGCGCCGAGCACTGGACGGCGGAGGCCTGGCTCGAGACCTTCGGCATGGCCCCGAACAAGTCCACCAAGGGTCTGTCCGGCGGCGAGATCCGCCGCGCCGCCCTCGCCAAGGCCTTCGCCGAAGAGCCCGACCTGCTGCTGCTCGACGAGCCCACCAACCACATGGACATCCTGGCAATCGAGCTCCTCGAGACAGAGATCATCAACGCCAAATGCGCCGCCCTGATCGTCTCCCACGATCGCGCCTTCCTGAACCGTGTGACCCAGTCCTGCCACTGGCTGGAAGGCCGTCGGGTCCGAACCCTGAACAAGGGGTTCGACGCCTTCGACGAATGGGCCGCCAAGACCATGGAAGAAGAGGCCATCGCCTTCCAGAAGCTGACCAGGACCATCGAGCGCGAGACTGTAACATTCTACAGTTCGATCACCGCCCGCCGGAGCCGCAACGAAGGCCGCGCCCGCTCACTCGACGCCCTGCGCGCCGAACGCACCGAACAGGCCAGGGACCGGCCGCGCGAGATGCTGCTCGGCGTCGATTCCGGCTCCACGTCCGGCAAGCTGGTCGCCGACCTCAAGGGCGTCACCAAATCCTTCGGCGACCGCGTCGTCATCAAGCCCTTCACCAGCCGCATCATCCGGGGCGATCGCCTCGCCATCGTGGGCCCCAACGGCGCCGGCAAGACCACCCTGGTCAAGATCATGCTCGGCGAGCTGGAGCCCACAGAGGGCACGGTCAAACTCGGAGCCAGCCTGGAGACCGTCTATCTCGACCAGTCGCGCGACGGCCTGAAGTCCGACATGACCCTGTGGGACGCCCTGACGCCGGGCGGCGGCGACTCGATCATCGTTCGCGGCTTCTCGAAGCACGTCGCCGCCTACGCCAAGGACTTCCTCTTCACCGACGCCCAGCTGCGCCAGCCGATCTCGACCCTGTCGGGCGGCGAGCGTAACCGACTGCTGCTGGCCATCGCCCTGGCCAAACCCGCCAACATGCTGGTCCTTGATGAGCCGACCAACGACCTCGACATGGACACGCTCGACAAGCTGGAAGAGCTGTTGGAGCAGTACGACGGCACCCTGATCCTGGTCAGCCACGACCGCGATTTCGTCGATCGCCTCGCCACCTCGACCATCGGCATGAATGGCCGGGGCGAGATCGTCGAAACCCCGGGCGGCTGGACCGACTTCATCCGCCAGAACCCCGGCTTCCTGAAACCCCAGACCGCCGCCCCGGCCGGGTCGAAACCCGCGCCCGTCGTCGCTGCGCCCCCGCCGCCTCCCGCCGCCAAGGGCAAGCTGTGCTTCAAGGACCAGCACCGGCTCAAGGAGTTGGACGCCCTGATCCACGCCCTGCCTGTGGACATCGCCGGCCACCAGAAGCGGCTCGATGACGTCAACTTCTATTCCCGCGACCCGTCCGGCTTCGCCTCCACCATGAAGGCCCTGGAGGCTACCCAGGAGAAGCTTCACGCCGCCGAAGAGGAATGGCTGGAACTGGAAGCCAAGCGGGAAGCGCTCGCAGGTTAGGGTCGTCAGCATTCGGCACTGTCACAGCGCGTCCAAATCATGCGCAGGTGCGGAGCGTCGGAATCCCGGCCCGGAGCCATTCAGATGATCAAGACCCTTCTCACAGGCGTTGCGATGGCGATGGCCCTCTCGTCACCGGTGCTCGCTCAGGATGACGAGCCCCTCCTTCCGCCCACGCCCGCCCAGCGCCAGGTGCAAGACCGCGTTGCCACCGCCGTGTTCGATGTCTGCCTGCCCCTTCTGGACAGCGCCGATGCCGCATCGGGCTGGGCCAGGCTGGGCGTAGCGCCAGCCGCCGTGCCGGGCGCCGACGATGAACCCTTGAGCATCGAGACCGACGACGGCGTCCGCGTCCTTGTCTCGTCCGACCGATGCAGCATCGGCGCCGCGTATGACGAGGAAGCCGGCGTCGGCGACGCCCTGAACGGCCTGACCACCCGCATGGAAGCCGCCGCTGCGGCGTGGACTCAGCAACCCGGCATGGAGGGGGTCGGCGTCCCCTATCTTTCCGCCGATGCGCGCACGTTGATCTTCCCCGACATCCCGGACGCCTCGGTGTCGGTCACTCGTTTCAGCGTCTCGCCTGAAGAGGTCCGCGCCCACTACGCAGCCGCCGAGGCGGCTGAACGCCGCACCGCCGGCGAGGCGGTGATGGCGACTCCGGCCCTGTGCGCCGTCATGAAGGAAGAAGACCCGGCCCCGACCCCAGACTTCGGTGGCGTGCAGGTCGAAATCGGCGGCTACGACCGATTCAGCGGCGCATTGCTGCGCGGCCAGCTCATCGCCTATCTCCAGACAGTCGCTGCAGGCTGCACCCTGGAGGTGATCGGCGGAGATCCGACGCCGACGAACCCCACCCGGATCGAAATCGGCGCCGCCCTCTCCGCGTCCGATTCGGGCTGGACGACCGCCGGCGCCAATGCCTGGACCCGCGTCGATGGCGCCCGTATCGCGGTCATCGAGCCCCTGTCGGACTCCAACAACCTCACCTACACGATCACGCCGCCGTACTGACTCGAGCCTGATCGGTTGAGACGGAAGCGCTTCGCGCTTCTGTCGAAAGCGTGAATCAGGCTCTCGTTCATATCTGGAGCAGGATTCACTGCATCAGCGGAATCGCGAAGCAATTCCGCCTCAGCCGATCCTGCTGTAGGCAAACGGATTCTGTGGACAAGCCAGAACGCTGATCTGCCAAAAGAAATCTCGTCCGTCCACAGAGGTTAACGCGGTTATGCACCGGCCCCGGGGCGATCCTGCACATACCGCGCGAATCGACCCCTTGCTGGATCCCGCGTTTGGAGCGAGCTTGATCACGCCGAGGGACACGGCGGCGCGGAAACCTAGGGAGACCGGGGTTTCAAGCGGGTCGGTCCGGCTCTCTGACCAAGGGTTCCAAGCCACTTCGGTGGACGCGGAAAGCCCGGGCAGGGTCCAGGCTCCCAGCCTTTAGCGCTTCGGTGCGGGGGGATGGAGAACCAGACCGGGATCGATGGACGACGCGAGGGTCAAAAGCCCGGACGAGACGCCACCGGACAGGAGTCGCCAGGATACAGCCGACCGTCGCCGGGTTCGCCCGCCGGCGCTGACGCCAGGGTCCATAACCTCAATGGCCAAGTCCCAACCCGGACTTGGTGGGGGGACGTAAGCACCGGTTCGTCCGGACTTGCGTCCCCTCGCTCAATTCTGGAGCCTGGCGGCATTCGCGGGAACTCTACGACCGGGCCTGACGCAGGCATGTGCCAGACGTCGGCGCCGGGTCTTTGACATCACAGCTTCGAACCCGTCTCTAAGGACGATCCCGACTCCAGTTTTCAGGGTCGACCGCGACCGCTTCGGACGGTTCGGACGCTTCGGACGGTGTTTTGTTGAGCTTGGCCGTCCGGCCTGCCGCGTAAACCGTCAATAGGTCACGCTTCCCTTGCAACCCCTCCGGCCCTAGTTTGCGGCGATGCAACGTCGCGCGACTCATTCCGTCGTCAGCCGCCGCCTCGTCCTTGCCGGCGGCGTCGCCGTCACGGTCACAGGCCTGGCGTCCTGCGGCAGCTCCGAGGCGCCGGTTGACGATGAGGGCCGCGTCCGTATCCGCTTCGCCACCGACTGGCGCGCCCAGGCCGAGCACGGCGGCTTCTATCAGGCCCTCGCCTCGGGCGCTTATGAACGGCGCGGCCTTAACGTCCAGATCATCCAGGGCGGCCCCGGCGTGAACGTGCCCCAGTTGCTGGCCTCCGGCGCCGTCGAACTGGGCATGGGCTCCAACAGCTTCATTCCCCTGAACCTGGTCGCCGAAGGCGCGCCGGTGAAGGCCGTCGCCGCCTTCTTCCAGAAGGACCCCCAGGTCCTGATCGCCCACCCCGACCCGGACCTGACCGGCATCGCCGACCTGGCCGGCCGCCCCTTCCTGCTGGCCGACGCCTCGATCACCGCCTTCTGGGTCTGGCTGAAGGCCAAATACGGCTTCACTGACGACCAGGTCCGCAAATACAATTTCAATCCCGCCCCCTTCCTCGCCGACGAACGGGCCGTGCAGCAGGGCTATCTGACGAGCGAGCCCTACACGATCGAGAAGGAGGCAGGCTTCGAACCGCGCGTCTTCCTCCTCGCCGATGAGGGCTACCCCTCCTACGCCACAATGGTGATGTCGCCGGACGGGTTCGCCCGCGACAATGCGGCCGCCTTGCGGAGCTTCATCGCCGCCTCGGCCGAGGGTTGGCGCGACTACATCCGGGGCGACCCGGCCGCCGCGAACGCCCTGATCAGGAAGGCCAACCCCGAGATGACCCAGGACATCCTGGACCAGGCCCGCACCAAGCTCAGCGAGAACGGCATCGTCGATTCGGGCGATGCGGCCCTCTATGGCCTCGGGGCCATGACCGCCGACCGGTGGCAGGCCTTCTTCGACGTGACTTCACAGGCGAACGTCTATCCCGCCGACCTGCGCTGGCGCGACGCCTTCACCGACGAATTCCTCCCCGGCCGTGGCTGACCAGGGCCGGGCGGCGGTCGCCGGCCTTTCAAACGTCAGGATGGACTATCCCGGCCGCGCCTCGCTTGGTCCGCTGGACCTGACCGTCGGTCCGCGCGAGATCGTCGCCATCGTCGGCGCGTCCGGCGCCGGCAAGTCGACCGCGCTCCGCCTGCTTGCCGGACTCGAACACCCTGCCGCCGGGACTGTCATTCGCCCCGCCGAGCCCGGCCGCACAGGTTTCGTCTTCCAGAACCCGACCCTGATGCCCTGGGCCGACGCGCGCGCCAACGTCGCCCTGCCGCTGGAGCTGTCCGGCGTGCCTGCCGTCGAGGCCCGCCGCCGAGCGGACGACAGCCTCGCCGCCACGGGCCTCGGCGACCGCACCACAGCCCGTCCGCGCCAACTGTCCGGCGGTATGGCCATGCGGGTCTCCCTCGCTCGCGCCCTGTCGGTCGAACCCGATCTTCTGCTGCTCGACGAACCCTTCGCCGCGCTCGACTCTACCACCCGGCGTGGCCTGATCGAGGACCTGCACCGCCTCTGGGCCGCCCGCCCCATGGCCATGGTCTTCGTCACCCACGACGTGGAGGAGGCCGCCTACCTGGCCGGACGCGTGGTCGTCCTGTCCCGCGCCGAGGGCCGAGCCGTCGCCGATATCGCCATGCCCGGCGCACTGCCCCGCCCCGAAGGCTGGCGAAGCGACCCCGCTCATCGCGAGGCAGTCGAGGCGGTCGCCGAGGCACTGGCGCGCTCGATGGAACTGGCGTCGTGAAACGCCACCTCATAGACGCCCTGCCCGCCCTTCTCCTGACCGCCGTCCTGCTGGCGATCTGGGAGGCATCGTGCCGCCTGCTGCATGTGCCGGTCTATTTCCTGCCGCCACCCAGCGATGTCGCCCGCGCCCTGGTCGACAACGGCGCGATCCTTGCCGGCTCGGCCTTGCAAACCTTCTGGATGGCGCTGAAGGCCCTGCTCGTGGCGGCCCTGATCGGCGGTGGTCTGGCGATCAGCGTCTCCCTCAGCCGCCCGGCGGAGCGCGCCGTGGCTCCGCTGGCGGTTACGCTCCAGGTCACGCCGGTCGTCGCCATCGCGCCTCTGGTGCTGATCTGGTTCGGGCTCGACCATGCCGACCGGGCAGTCACGGCGCTCGCCGCCGCCATTGCCTTCTTCCCTATCTTCTCCGGCGTCCTGACCGGGTTGAAGTCGGCCGACCCGGATCTGGCGCGGCTGTTCGATCTGCACGCCGCTTCTCCGCTCCAGCGCCTGTGGCGCCTCCGCCTGCCCTCCGCCCTGCCCTTCGCCCTGGAGGGCCTGCGCGTCGCGGCGGGTCAAGCGGTGGTCGGCGCCGTGGTGGCCGAGTTCGTCTCTGGCTCTGGCGCGGCACAGGGTCTCGCCTGGCGTCTGCTCGAGGCCGGGAACCGTCTGCGCACGGCCGAACTTCTCGCCGCCCTCGTCTGCCTCGCCCTTCTCGGCCTCTCGCTCAACGGCGCGACCCGGCTGATCGAGCGTCGGCTGCTACGCGACCGGGCCTGAAGTCTTTACGCATGTTAGCGCGGGGTTAAGCCCGGGCTGCCTAGGCTTTGCGCGACGTTCGTCTCGAACGGGAGCCCCGCCTTTGCAGCACCGCACCCCCCGAATTCTGACGCTGCTCCTGGCGACGGCGGGCACGTGTCTCGCCGCCTCGGGCGCCGTGGCCCAGTCCAATACCGACCGCACTCCCGCGCCGGGCCGCTACCTGAACTGGGCCAACCGCCCGGCCAATACGACTCCCGCCAATGTCGTCGCCGAGCAGACTCGCGCCCGCAACGCCATGATCCCGCGTCGCGTCGCGCCGTCGCAGGCCCCTTACCGGCCTATGATGCAGCCAACCTCGACGCCGCTGCCGGCGTCGCGCGGCCTGACCCCCGCCAGCGCCTGGCTGGGCCCCCGCGTCGCACCCGCTTTCGCCCCGGGCTCCCCTGACCCGATCGGCTACGCCACGACCGAGATGGCGTCCGCCCCGATCTATTCGCCCTCCCCGCCCGCCCCCGTCGAGCACGCCGCGCGCGCTCCGGTCGAACGCGTCGCCGCCGATCCCATGGCGCCCCGCCGCGACGCCCCGGTCTTCAACCTCCCGCGTCAGGTCTCGGCCGCGCAGGCTCCGATGCCGCAAGAGGCGCCGCAACCCGTCGCCGACACCCGCGACCCCATGGCCCCTCGCCGCGACGCTCGCATCTTCCAGATGCAACAGGGCCAGCCCCGGGGTCAGGAACAGGCCTCGCTTCCTGCGCCGACCCAGGCCGCGCCCTCCGGCCAATCCTCGGTCCAGTCCGGTCAGTCGGGCACCCGATACTATTCGGTGCACCGCGACGCGGGCCATCGCCCCGATCCCACGATCCTGCCCGAACCCGTCTATTTCGACAGCGTCACCCTGGACCTCGCCGAACCGCCCGAGAACGAGCCCCTGATGCCGGACGCCCAGGGCCGCCGCCGAGCGGTTCCCAATGCCGATCCGAGCCTGCCATGACCGACGCCGCCTTCGCCCCGGTCGAGACCGGATCGCGCCTGCCCGATTTGATCGTCCTGGCCCAGGAAACTTCCAGCGAGAAACGCCGCGCCCTGCTGCGTGAGCTGACCGAGCATTTCTTCGGGGCCGGAAAGCGCAGTGCAGGCGAGGACGCCCTTTACGACTCGGTCCTGACGGACCTGACCGCCGAGATGGATACCGCCGTCCGCGCCGAGCTCTCGGCCCGATTCGCCCTGTCGCCCGACGCCCCGCGCGGCCTGATCCGGCGGCTGGCGAACGACGAGGTCGCGGTGGCCGAAGCCGTCTTGCGCGCCTCCACCGTCCTCACCGACGACGATCTGCTGGGTGTCGTCCGCTCGAAGGGCCAGGCCCATCTGCGCGCCGTGTCGGAACGCGCGACCGTGTCCGAGGCCGTGTCCGACGTGATCGTGGAACGCGGCGACGACGAGACCCTCGGCACGCTTCTGCGCAACGACGGGGCCCGCTTGTCGCGCGCCGCGACCGAGACCGCTGTCGAGCGTGCCAAGGTCAATCCTGACCTTCATGAGGCGGCTGTCCAGCGCAAGGGCCTGCCCGCTGACCTCCTCAACGACATGTATTTCGTCGTCGAGGGCCGGCTGCGTCAGCAGATCCTCGAACAGAACGCCGCCATGGATCCGGTCCTGCTGGAAAGCGCGCTCGCTGCCGGACGCGCCCGCGTGGCCACCGAGGACGGCGCCCTGCCCGCCGACTACTCTGAATGCCTCGCCTATGTGGAAGAGCTGAAGGCGGCCAACCAGCTGAACCCGATCATGCTGGCCCGCTTCCTGCGTTCCGGCAGCCGGACTTCCTTCCTGATCGCCCTGGCCCAGCTTGCCGATGTGGACTTCCACACCGCCAGCCAGATCGTGGAGAAGAAGGAACTCGACGCACTGGCGGTCATCTGCAAGGCCGCCGACCTCGATCGCTCCCTGTTCCTGACCTTCGCCGTGGTCATCATGGGCGGTGAGGACAATGCGATGGGCAAGGCCCACAGTTACGCCAAACTCTATGCCGAGCTGCAGCGCGACGCCGCCCTGCGCACCCTCCGCTTCTGGCGCATGCGCCGGGGCACGGCTGCTGCGGCCTGAAACGGAAACGCCCGCCTCCTTGCGGAAGCGGGCGTCCTGATCTTCGAACTTTTTAAGACTACTTCTTGGCGGCGCGGGGAGCAGCGCGGGCGGGTTTACGGCCGCCCTGGCCGAGGCCCATCTGCTTGGCCAGGTCCGAACGGGCCTTGGCGTAGTTCGGGGCGACCATCGGGTAGTCCTTGGCCAGGCCCCATTTGGCGCGATATTCTTCCGGGCTCATGTCGTATTTGGTGCGCAGGTGGCGCTTCAGCGACTTGAACTTGCGGCCGTCTTCCAGGCAGATCAGGAAATCGGGGCTGATCGACTTGCGGATCGGCACCGCCGGTTCTTTGACCTCGGGCTCGACCTCGACGACGCCTGTCGAGACCTGGGACAGGGCGGCATGGATATTGGAGATCAGCGACGGCAGATCGTTCGCCGACACGCTGTTGTTGCCGACATAGGCCGACACGATGTCAGCAGTCATTTCGAGCAGTTCGGACCGTTCGTCCAGTCTTGCAGCGTCCACGAGCGTTTCCTTGCCTAATCTTGCCGGACAGTGGCGATTGAGGCTCTGGGAAATACGGATGTTCGGCGATGAAAGCAATGCGCCTCCAGACATCGGGCGTCATAATGTTCTCGGGCAGTCTGACGAACTATAGTCTCACTTCGATCCGAACCCGCTTAACGACCGAAGTTTTCCGCCAGCGCCATCATGGCCGCGCGTTCCGGCGTAGAATAGTCATCCAGCGGCAGTTCATCACCCTCGCGGATAGCTCGCAGCAGGTCCGGTGACAGGGCCGAGGACAGAGACCAGTTCCAGTAACGCAGCACCGTCTGGGCCCGATCGACGGCCAACATCTCAAAGGTGATCTGCACGCGGTCCCAGTCGGGATGGACCAGGCCGTCCGGCGTGGTCTCTGGACGACGCACCGACCGCCACAGGTTCTGAAGATCGACGCGCGACATGCCGGTGGCCTTGCACAGGATGGCGAGGGGCTCTCCGCCGACGTCGCCCATGATCTTGGCGCCCGTCAGAGGCTTGATGCCGGCCAGATAGGCGATCTCGGCCGCGACCTCGCGGTTCAGCCCCTCCCGCGCCGCGACGGTGACCGCGTGTTCCAGGCTGTCGTAGGGGCTTTTGTCGATGGCCGCACGGTTCCGCTGGCGGCGCTCAATGAATTGCAGGGCCTTCCTCGACACCGGATCCTGCCAGCCCTCCTCGGCGGCCATGGCGAAGACGTCCTCGACGACCTCCTGCATGACCTCACGACTGACGGCGAAACGCTGGAGGATGGTCTTCCTGTCCTCGGCCGGCGCCCACCAGAACATCACATAGGCGCCGGACGGACGAAGCTCGGGCCGGCGCAGCAGGGGGCCGCACAGGAGGGGCATCTGGCGGCTCAGTCCCACGATCGCCTCCACTCCGCTCTGCGACAGGCGGGCGGTGGTGTTGCGCAACAGGCATTCGAGAACACCCTGCTCACCGAAGCTGATCAGGGTCTCGGTCACCACCTCGGTCAGGCCGCGGCGGCCTGCCATCAGGAAGCGGTGCTCCGCCCCCGTGTCCCGGGCGCAGGCGACCAGGTCGGCGTCGGTCAGCGACGCGCACTGCTCCAGCAAAAGCCCCGCGATCGCCGGGTCGTCCCTGAGCAGCATCCGCGCCAGGCTGTTCGGCAGTTCGGCCAGCGGCGCCAGTCGCGACGCCACTCGCTGGCGTTCACGCGGGGCCGCCAATCTCAGCATCTCGACCAGCAGGTCGCCGGTCACCGAGCGCTCGAAGGCGTTGACCCGACTGCCCGGCAGGGAGACGACATCGGCAAGGCGCTTCAGCAACGCATGCCGCGCCCGGAAGGCCGGCTGCGGAGCCTCTTGGTCTGGAACGGGCGCCGGATCGGACATGATGCCGCCAGCCTAGCGGCGGACGGGTTAACCGCCGGTGACGGCCTATAATCCCTCGAACAACGCCGTCGACAGGTAGCGTTCGGCGAAACTGGGGATGATGGCGACGATAGTCTTTCCGGCGTTCTCGTCGAGGGTCGCCAGGCGGAAGGCGGCGGTCAGGGCGGCGCCGGACGAGATGCCGACCGGGATCCCCTCGACCCGGGCGACCTTGCGCGCCATTTCGAAACTGTCCTCATTGGAGACCTGTTCGACGCCGTCGATGATCGAGCGATCGACGATCGAGGGGATGAAGCCCGCGCCAATGCCCTGGATCTTGTGTGGTCCGGGCTCTCCGCCGCTGAGGACAGGCGAGGCGGTCGGCTCCACTGCGATCATGCGGATCGAGGGCTTGCGGGCCTTCAGGGCCTGACCGATGCCAGTGATGGTGCCGCCTGTGCCGACCCCGGCGACGACGATGTCCACTGCCCCCGCCGTGTCGTTCCAGATCTCTTCCGCCGTCGTGGACTTGTGGATGGCGGGGTTGGCGGGGTTGTCGAACTGCGCCGGGCTGACGGCGCCCGGCGTGCGTTCGAGCAGTTCGGCGGCCATGGCGATGGCCCCCTTCATCCCCTGCTCCGCCGGGGTCAGCACCAGTTCGGCGCCCAGCAGAGCCAGCATCTTGCGACGTTCGATCGACATCGACTCAGGCATGACCAGGATCAGCCGATAGCCCTTGGCGGCGGCCACGAAGGCCAGGGCGATGCCTGTGTTGCCTGAGGTCGGCTCGATCAGGACGCTGCCCGCCGATATCCTGCCCTGCGCCTCCAGCGCCTCGATCATCGCTACGCCGATCCGGTCCTTCACCGACGAGATCGGGTTGAAGAACTCCAGCTTGGCCAGCACACGGGCCTTTGGCGAATACTCCGCGGACAGGCGCGGAAGGCCGACCAGGGGTGTGTCGCCGATGGTGTCGATGATCGACGCATAGACCTTGCCGCGGCCTTGGGTGGTGCGGCCGTTTGGGGCGTCGTAGTCGGACATGAGTGAGTCTCCGGCTGGAAATATGCACCATCGAAAACAAGGTGCGGTTCGAGCGCATCATGCGGTTCGACAGGACGCGACCGAGACCGCGCACCTGGTGACATAGGCCGTCGTCCATGGCGCACAAGCCAGATTATCTGATCTCCACCCCGCGAAATGCTCGAACCGCTCCCTCACGGAGCCGCCCACAGGAATGCTGACCGGCTCTCTGATTTCGCCCAACCTGCGACGACTGGTTCGGCTTCGCTTTTGCTCTATCCGGGCTTATGCTGTGAACATGGGGACGGCGACGCGGTGATCGACTATGACTTGGACGAGGACGGCAGCGCGCTGTTGTCTTCTATCGTCAACAGTCCGATCGCCTCGGTGATCAGCAATCCTCGCCTGCCCGACAATCCGATTATCGCGGTAAATCAGGCCTTCTGTGACCTGACGGGGTATCGCGACGACGAAATCGTAGGGCGGAACTGCCGCTTCCTGGCAGGACCGGCGACAGAGCCGTGGCTGACAGAACGCATCCGTCAGGGCACGCGGGACCGGAAGCCGACCCTGGTCGAAATCCTCAACTACAAGCGCGATGGCCAGCCGTTCCGCAACGCCGTCCTCGTCGCACCGGTCTTCCTGCCGGATGGAGAGCTGGAATATTTCATCGGCTCTCAGGTCGAGCTGGATCAGGACGCCGTCGGCCCCTCGTCCAGTCGTCACCACCATGCGGTCGAGGTGGTGAGGACCCTGTCGCCTCGACAGCGCGAGGTGCTGCAACAGATCGCCGCCGGTTACCGCAGCAAGCAGATCTCGTTCAGCCTGAACCTCAGCGAGAAGACGGTGAAGATGCACCGCGCCCTGATCCTGGAAAAAGTCGGCACCCACAATATCGCGGACGCCATCCGGCTGGCTGTCGAGGCCGGTCTTTAGCAACCGATATCTCGATTGGGGCCTGAATACGGCCTAAAGGCCGTATGGTGCGACATCGCCCAACTGCCTAACCCTCTCTTACGGCCAGAATCCGGAGTTCGCTGCCTTCGCGCAGTTTCTGATCCGGAGCCAGAAACGCCGATAGGAGAGGATGACTTCAATGCCGACTGTCGAAATCGGGCAATACCTGCTCGTCTACAATGCCTTTTCATTCACATTCGCAACCATGGCGGCAGCGACGCTGTTCCTGTGGTTCGGCCGATCCCAGGTCGGACCCGCCTACAAGACAGCCCTGACGATTTCCGGATTGGTCACGGCCATCGCGGCCTATCACTATTTCCGCATCTTCGAGAGCTGGGAGTCCGCCTACGAAGTCCGTAACGGCGTGATCACCGTGACGGGTCTGGCGTTCAACGACGCCTATCGCTACGTCGACTGGCTCCTGACGGTGCCTTTGCTGCTGATCGAGCTGATCCTGGTCATGCGCCTCAGCCAGGAAGAGACGATGTCGAAGTCTCTGAAGCTCGGCTTCGCCGCCGCCCTGATGATCATTCTGGGCTATCCCGGCGAGATCGCCGACGACAACACGACCCGGGCTATCTGGGGCACCTTGTCGAGCATTCCCTTCGTCTACATCGTCTGGGAACTGTTCAAGGGTCTGGGCGCCTCAATCGAGCGTCAGCCTGAAAGCGTCCGCGGATTGATCAAGAAGGCCCGACTGGTGACGTTCGCGTCCTGGGGCTTCTACCCGATTGTCTACATGATCCCCTACACCAACATCGGTGGAGCCGCTGCCGAGACCTATGTCCAGATCGGATATACGATCGCTGACATCATCGCCAAGGCCGGCGTCGGCGTGATGATCTACATCATCGCCGTCCGCAAATCGCGGGTCGAGTACGGTGAAGCCACCCACGAAACCGCTTCGGTCTGATCGACCAAAGCATAACAGGTCCGGGCAGGCTGAGCGCCTGTCCGGGCTTTGTCACAACAGAAGGCGCAGTCATGACCTCGTCATCGGGCCACCCAGGCTCTGGAGCGAAGACGCCGCCCGGGGCGCGGCTTATGCTCGGCGCCCTGGGACTGACGCTCGTGGGATTGTGGCTCGGCGTGCCGCTGTCCGGACCGACGGCAACGACCCTGGCCTGCCTGGCCTTGCTGATTTTCGGACTGCCCCACGGCACTCTGGATCTTGAACTCATTCGCGCCCGCGCGTCAGGCCCCTGGACGGGGATGGTGGCGCTGGTGTCGATCTATCTGGCGCTGGCGGCCTCAATGTATGGCCTGTGGCGGGTGGAACCCGTCATGGCCCTGGCCGCCTTCATCGGCATCGCCGTCGTGCATTTCTCGGAAGACTGGCAGGGGGCGGGCTCGGTCCTGTTGAGAGCCGGTCTCGCCCTGGCCCTGTTGTCGGCCCCGACCCTGTTTCACCGTGCTGAGTTGGACACGATCTTCATCGGGCTGACCGACCGGGTCGAGGCGACCATCGTGACAGATGCCCTGATGCTGGTCCTGCCGATCACGATCGGAGTGGGCCTCATCGCCGTAGCGTCCCTGTGGCGCGCCGGCCGGCGTGCCCAGGCCCTGGGCGGACTGGCTGCGCTGACAGCCATGATCGTCTTGCCGCCCATCCTGGGGTTCGCACTCTACTTCTGCCTGTTCCACTCGCCCCGCCATTTCCACGAAAGCCTGACGACCCTGTCTTGGGTCAACCTTCGACAGTGGTGGGGGGTGGTCCTGCCGCTAAGTCTGGCAGCGGGCGGGGTCGCCGCTCTGATCTTCGGACTGGAACTGAGAACCGCACTCCCTGACCGGATCATGGCAGCCAGTTTTATGACGCTGTCGATCCTGACGGTGCCGCACATGCTGGCCCCGCTGATCGCCGCCCGACTGTCCCGCCAGGACACATCGCTGATTCCCAACCCAACCGCCTGAAACGGGCGCCCGACTGGAGAGAGACATGAAGATCAAGGATAGACCGGAGTTTCGAAGCAAGGCAGCCGTCCTGACCTTTGGTCCAAAGGCGATGGTTTCCGAAGCCATCGCGGTGATGAGCGAGAAGAATTACGGCGCTGCCGTGATCGTTGATGCCGATCGCAGACCGATCGGCATCGTCACGGAACGCGATTTCATGCGCCGTCTGCTGAACAAGCGGTTGAACCCTGACGAAACGACGCTTGAACAGATCATGACGATGGACCTGAAGATAGCGGGGGCCGACGACAACCTGCTGGACTGGTTGCGCCTGATGTCCAACGAGCGATTCCGCCACCTGCCGATCGTCGATGACCAGGGCGTCATCATCAGTATGATGAGCCAGGGCGACTTCGTCAGCTACACTTGGCCGGAGTTGATGGGACGGTTGGGAGAACAGGCCAGGGCCACGTTCGACATCAGCCCATCGATCGTGCTCATGATCGCCGGCGCCGCAGTCTTCGCCGCATCGGTCGTGACGATCTTCACCCAACTTCGCTGACCTTCTCCTGGGGTGACCCGGCGTGAAAGAGAGGAGAGCCTCGCTGAACGAAGCGCATTTCGGCGCCCGCCTTCAACCTTCTGCGTCCTCCTCTCGGCCGAGCCGCCGATCGGCGCAGTGGGGGGGGCCTGCTGCGTGAGCAACTCAGCAGTCTGCAATGACCGGCGGTCGCCAGCATCGTCGCGGCCTCGGTCGTGGCGATCCTGACGACCGGCCGGGATGAAACCGGCACGCCGGCTGGTCGTCGTGCAGCTCAGGGGGCGCCGAACTGGGGCCGGAACAGCTGGTTGAACACCGCAGGATGGGAGAAGCGGGCCTGGCCGCTGCGCCACTGCGAACTGTCGTCCAGCGAGTGCAGCCAGCCCAGCATGACGTTGGCTCCGCCCCGCGACCGGGGTCCGCCCAGCGCCCGCTCAACCGCCTCAAGTCCATCAGCGTCGAGGAAACCCAGTTTGGTCAGCTGCACCGTATTGAAGGCCGGCGCGAACCCATCGACCGTCCAGCGCTGGGCCGGGCTCGCATAGGCGTCGTCGGCGATGCCGAGTTGCTGATGATTGAAATCGGCCAGGGTCACCGAATGACCGTTCGGCTGGGCTGAGGTCCCGCTCATCACCTCGTCGAAATAGTGGTCCGGCCGGGCCATGTAGTCACGCCATTCCTCGGTCGTCAGACCCGTTGCGCCCCTGACCATATAGTCGAGCGGCTTTTGCAGCAGGGCGCCCAGGGCGTCGATCAGGACCTGCGGCAACAGGGCCTCGGCGATCTGCGATGGCGCATAGGCCACCGCGACAGCAAAGTCCGGCGCCCCGGCCATCGACCACAGATGTTGGCGGGCATAGCGATTCAGAACGCTCGCGGCCCCTGTGAAGTCGGCCTGGTCGGGGTAATAGATGATCTTCGCGGAAATCTCGGCGCTGACCGCCGGCCAGGCGCGCAGGCCGTCGTCGATGTCCTCGATCCAGGCCCGCTTGTAGGCGAGGGTCGCCCAGCTCTCGGTGCCTGCATCGACATCGGCCTGCAGCCTGTTCCTCAGCCGCGAGAAGATCAGGGGCGCGGACACGTTGGTCGCCTCCGCGTCGCCGAGCAGCAGCTGCCGCTCCAGCACGCTGCCCGGACGCGCCGCGATCATCTCGTCATGAATGAAGCCGTCGACGCCGCAGATGCTGACCGCGAGGTCGTGCCGGACCTCCGGCGCGCGCTTGTCCAGATAGCCCTCCATAACGATGTGCCGGATCGCGTTCTGGCGCGGGTCCAGGGTGAAGGCTCCGCCCGAATAATGGTTGACGTAGGTGTGGGCGAAACTGTCGCCGGCCGCATGGGTCAGGAAGCCGCTGACGAAGGCGCGCACCTCGGGAGAGGCGTCCGCGCCATAGGACCGGGTCCACATATGGTTCAGCCAGGCGTCGCTGCCGATCACGCGGCCGCTGTCATCCTTCGCGACCTCGGGGTGGATGATCTGCTGGCCGGTCATGATGTCCGGATAGGCGTCGGGGCCCAGAACGCCCGCCCGATATCGATCCGGCGCGGCTTTCAGGGCGGCGAGGATCTGGGGCGAGACCGGGAAGTCGCCGAGCGGACCGAGGATCCCCCCCGTGCGCGGATCGACCCGCATGATCGTCACCCGCCCGTCGTCGAGCGCGTCCTGCAGTGCGATCTCCGCCAACTGCATATGGGTGGTCGGCTTCCACGCCAGGGCTATGCTCGGCGGCAAGGCACTGAACAGAATCAACAAGATGCCGGCCGCCGCTCGCAGGGCGCGGCGCAGTCTGGCGCGTTCGAACATGACAGTACTCCCCTAACGCCGTTCGATGTTGCCCCGATCATGGCCCGATCACAACCTTCCGGCCCGCCTGATCATCGATCACCGTCCACAGGCGACCCGCCGGGCTTCACCCCGCGTTAACCACGTTGGACCAGAGGTTAACGCCTCCGTTTCCTCTCGCAGGCCCCCGTTGCTTAACCTCGTCACCGCCGTCGAAGCGATCGATCCGCTGGTCGTCACCGGCAAGGTGGCGGGCGTCAGCGGCCTGCTGATCGAGGCGCGCGGCGGCCTGTCGCGACTGGCCGTGGGCGCCCGGGCCGAGATCAGGCGGCGCGGCACGACGCCCCTGGCCGCCGAGGTCGTGGGCTTCCGAGATTCCAAGGCCCTGTTGATGCCGTTCGGCCCCGTCGAGGGCGTGGCCCCCGGCGCCGATATCCACATCATCGGCCAGGCGGCGGCAGTCAATCCGACCAAGGCCTGGCTGGGCCGCATCATCGACGCCTTCGGCCAGCCGATCGACGGCAAGGGCCCTCTGCCGCAAGGCCCGGCCCCGTACCCCCTCCGCGCCTCGCCGCCGCCGGCCCATTCGCGCGGCCGGGTGGGCGAGCGGCTGGATCTCGGGGTCCGTTCGATGGATGTCTTCACCACCACCTGCCGGGGCCAGCGCCTGGGCATCTTCGCCGGGTCCGGCGTCGGCAAGTCGGTGCTGCTGTCGATGCTGGCCAAACAGGCGACCTGCGACGTCGTCGTGGTCGGCCTGATTGGTGAACGGGGCCGAGAAGTCCGCGAATTCATCGAGGAGACCCTGGGCGAGGAAGGCCTGCGCCGCGCCGTCGTCGTCGTCGCCACCTCCGACGAGCCCGCGCTGAAACGCCGCCAGTCCGCCTATATGACCCTGGCCATTGCGGAATATTTCCGGGACCAGGATCTGGAAGTCCTGTGCCTGATGGACTCGGTCACCCGCTTCGCCATGGCCCAGCGCGAGATCGGCCTGGCCGCCGGCGAGCCTCCGACGACCAAGGGCTACACACCCACCGTCTTCACCGAACTACCCAAGCTGCTGGAGCGCGCCGGTCCCGGCCCCGTGCGCCCCGACGGCACGACGGCGGGGCCGATCACCGCCCTGTTCACCGTACTGGTGGACGGTGGCGATCATGACGAGCCCATCGCCGACGCCGTGCGAGGCATCCTCGACGGCCACATCGTCATGGACCGGAAGATCGCGGAACGTGGCCGATTTCCCGCCATCGACGTGCTGAAGTCTGTCAGCCGGACCATGCCTGCCTGCCAGACGCCTCCGGAGCGCGAGCTGAACAAGCGCGCCCGCCAGTGCCTTTCGGCCTACGCCTCGATGGAAGAGCTGATCAAGATCGGCGCCTATCGCGCCGGGGCCGACCCGATCACCGACCGGGCCATCGCCCTGAACCCCGCACTCGAGGCCTTCCTGGGTCAGGACAAGGACGACGCCACGCGTCTTTCCGATTCCTTTACCCGCCTGGAGGCAATTCTGAATCAGGGCATGGTCCCGCAGTAGTGACTGGATTTTACGCATGACCGCCTGGGCCCACTCGCTGATCCGCATCTCCAACTACGAGGTCGAGACGCTGCAGAAGCGCCTGGCCGAGATCTCCAGCCGCAAGGTCACCGCCGAGATGCGCCTGGCTGTCCTCGACGCCGAGGTCGAGGTGGAACGCGAGCGCGCCCGGGCCGACGCCGAGGCCAACCTCCTGCTTCAAGCCTATATGGCCGGCTGGAAGGCCCGAAAGGGCGCCGCCGAAACCGATCTGATCACCCTCGACGCTGAGGAAGAAGGCGCCCGCGACGCCCTGACCGACGCCTATTCCGAGCTGAAGAAGTTCGAACACGTCGCTGAAACCACCCGCCTGAACGCCCTCATCGCCGCCGGCAAGCGCGAGACCGCCGCCTTCGACGAGATGGGCCTGCGCCGCCGCAGCGCCTGATCGCCTGCGTGGCATGATCGACCGCCGCGCCCTCCTCGCCTCCGCCCTCGCGCTGGCCGCGTGTGAGAAGAACGCCGCCGCAGCCCCCGCCATCGCCGCGACACCACTCAAATCCATGGCCCCCTTTCCCATCGGGACCTCGGCCATGACCGGCCAGTTCGAGGACCGGGTCTGGGTCGACCTTTGCCTGACCCACATTTCCCAGCTCACGCCCGAGTGGGAGATGAAGATGGAATACATCCTGTCGGAGACCGGCGAGTACCGCTGGGACGCGCCCGACCGGATCGCGGAGTTCTGCACGACCCACGGCCTGCGCCTCTTTGGCACGACCCTGATCTGGTATTCACAGGACAGCGCCTTTTTCCGCTCGCTCGACCCGCAGCGGTTCCGCACCGAGTACGACCGCTACATCCAGACCGTCGCCCAGAGGTATCGCGGCCGCGCTACCGGCTGGGACGTCGTCAACGAAGCCGTCGCCGAGGACGGCAATGGCCTGCGCACTTGCCTGTGGTCCGAGGCCCTGGGCCAGGACGGCTACATAGCCCGCGCCTTTGAACAGGCGAAACTGGCCGATCCGGACGCGGTCCTGTTCCTCAACGACTACAATCTGGAGAACCTCCCGGCCAAGGGCGCGACCTTCCTGCGCTTGGTCGAACGGCTGTTGACGGCCGGCGTCCCTATCGGTGGCATCGGCACCCAGTCCCACCTCGACATCGAAATCCCCGCCGGCCAGACCGCCGCCTTCTTCCGCGAGGCTGCTCAGTTCGGCCTGCCGATCCATGTGTCGGAACTGGACGCGTCGCTTCGGTCAGAGGGCCGGATCGACACCCGCTCCCGGCGTCAGAAGATCGAGCAACAGACGGCCCGCGTCACCGAACTGACCGAAGCCTTCATGGCCCTGCCCCACGGGCAGCGGTTCGCCTTCACGCTCTGGGGGATGCGCGACACCGACAGCTGGCTGCGGCGTGACGCAAGGGATGACGGCAAGGACAGTCCCCTGCTGTTCGACCCGGCAGGTAGGCCGAACCCGATGTTCGAAGCGGTTGCTGGGGCGATCAGGCCCTGAGGTCTAGGGCCTTTGCCGCCTATTGCGGGCCGCTGGTCGTGCCGACCTGGGAGCCGGTGATCTGGGAACAGGGGACCGTGTCGGATCCTGAATGTCCGTTCTCGCAGGTGTGGTTCAACCAGACCGTCTTGTCGGTGTAGCTGTGGCTGTGGTTCAGAAGCGCGTCGCCGTGGCTTTCAATCCAGGCGGTTGCGGCCCCCACCCTGAAGTTGGCCTCCTGAGCATTCGTCTCGGCGCGTTCGAGACGCGCCGCAAGGGCTGCGATCCGGGCCTCCAGGTCGGCGATGCGCGGATCCTGGAGCACGGCGTTGTCCGGGAGGGTCCGGAGCTGCTGGCCGGGAAGAAGCCGGACCTGGGCCTGGGACCCGGTCGCCATAGACAGGAATGTACAGGCCAGGAGGAGTGTTGCGCCGCGTTTCATCGGAATGCCTTTCAAGGGCTGAATATCCGTCGGATAAGATATCACCGGTCGACGAGGAACCCTAACGCAGCGGAACCTTGATCCGTGCGTTAAGGGTGGCCGTGGTCGCCCCGCCCACCCGACGAGGACATGGTTGTGAAACATTCGCTGTTGGCCGTAGGTGCGGCCCTGATGACGACGGCCTGTTCGACGGTCGGCGTGCGATCCGGCACGGAAGAACCGGCCTATCAAAGCGTGGCCAGCGTCGGGGGGATCGACATCCGCCTGTATGGCGAGCGGATTGCCGCCCAAACCGAGGTTACGGGCGACAGCGACGCGGCCCGCAACCAGGGCTTTCGGCGTCTGGCGGGCTACATCTTCGGCGGCAATGCGCAGCGAGCCTCCATCGCGATGACAGCCCCGGTCTCACAGGCCGGCACGGGCGGGTCGCAGACGATCGCCATGACTGCGCCCGTGGCCCAGGAACCGTCCGGGGTCGACCGCTGGACCGTCCAGTTCTTCATGCCGGCGGCCTATGCGATGGCCGAACTGCCGGTTCCGAACGACCCGACGGTCGAGCTGGTCGTCGTTCCGGCCGAAACCTATGCGGTGGTGAGATTCAGCGGCGTCGGCTCGGTGCGCGCCGTGGAAACGCACAAGGCCCAGCTGTTGGCCGGACTGGCCGGCAGTGGATGGACCGTCCGTGGGGAGCCGGTCGTCTGGTTCTACGACCCGCCCTGGACCCTGCCGCCGATGCGCCGCAACGAGGTCGCGGTCAGGGTCGAGCCGAAATAGAGTCGGGCACGGCACGGACAGCTGCCCCACCGCTCCGGACAGCAAAACGCCCGCCGGTTTCCCGGCGGGCGTGGATGTTCTGGCAGCTTCTTCCCTGAAGGCTCAGGCGGCGGCGCTCTGCGGCGCGGGAGCCGACGTCTCCGACGGGTCCCGCAGCACATAACCGCGGCCCCAGACGGTCTCGATATAGTGTTTGCCGCCGGCGGCCGTGGCCAGCTTCTTGCGCAGCTTGCAGATGAAGACGTCGATGATCTTCAGCTCGGGCTCGTCCATGCCGCCGTACAGGTGGTTCAGGAACATTTCCTTGGTCAGGGTGGTGCCCTTGCGGAGCGAGAGCAGCTCCAGCATCTGGTATTCCTTGCCCGTCAGATGGACGCGGTGGCCGTGCACCTCGACCGTCTTGCCGTCCAGGTTCACGGCGATCTCGCCGGTATGGATGATGGCCTGGGCATGGCCCTTGGAGCGACGGACCACGGCGTGGGTGCGCGCGATAAGCTCGTCCTTGTGGAAGGGCTTGGTCATGTAGTCGTCGGCGCCGCCGCCGAAGGTCTTCACCTTGGTCTCGATCTCGGTCGAGCCCGACAGGATCATGACCGGGGTATTGATCTTGCCGACGCGCAGTTGGCGCAGGACCTCGAGGCCGCTCATGTCGGGCAGGTTCAGGTCCAGCATGATCATGTCGTAGTCATAGATCTTGCCCAGATCGATGCCTTCTTCGCCCAGGTCCGTCGTGTAGACGTTGAAGCCTTCGGACTTCAGCATCAGTTCGATGCTTTGCGCCGTCGCATGATCGTCTTCGATAAGCAGAACGCGCATTCATGCCCCCAGGCAAAAGCTTGACCATATGGCCCGGTGTGCAGCTCCGGGTAACCTTGTTCTGGAGTTAACCGGTCAAAACCTTAAGAACCGTTAACGGCACCCCATGAAGGCGAATCTAGGCTGATTTGCGAATCGGCGTCGAGAGTCACGAGTCAACGATTCGAATTATTTCAAAGGCCGGTGTTCGGCAGGCTGGATTCGCCTTGGTCCTGTCCATGCGCGCGCCGCCACGACTGGAGATACGACCGCTTCTGACGTCGAACAGGATAATGTTCCTACCATCCCGTTTTACGGCCCCAGAATGGGACGTCGCGCGCATCGGGATCGGGAGAGACGTCTTGAACACACCCTATCGGATCATCGTGTCGTCGGAGGATCGCGACCGGGCCGACCTGGTTCAGCAGATCGTGGCCCTGCGGCTTGGCACGCCGATGGAAACCCTGCAACGCAAGTCCCGGCTGACACAGTCGGCTCTCCGGACGCGGCGGGTGTCTCTGTACCTGGCCCATGTGGCGCTCGGCTGGCCGCTGGAACGGGTTGGTCATGCCTTCGGGATCAACCGCCAGACGGTCGGGACGGCCTGCACCCGGATCGAGCAGGCGCGCGACGCGCCGCATCTGAACGACTTGCTGGATCAGCTGGCCGAGACCATCCAGACCCTGTGCGAGACGCCGCCGGTCACCGATCTGCCGGAGGTGGCGTGAGCGGCCCGACGGCGCGGGCGCGAGGCCTTCTGGCGCGCGGTGGCTGGATCGACGTCGCGGGGCCCGACGGAACCTATGCCCTGCGCGTCGGCGGCGACCGGCGAGCGCGTGCGACGATGACGCTCAATGAAACCACCTTCCGGCACTTGATCGAGACCCCCGGCCTGAAGGCGCGCGCCGGCGGCGGCTGGATCGGGCGGCCGGCCCCGACAGTATCCTCGACGCCGCCTCCGGGCGCGCCCGGCCGGATCGAGGGCGAGCGGCCGATCATGGATCCCGACGGCCGCCTCACCCTCCGTCGCGCCAACCTGGGGGAAAGCCCCATCGTCTGGCTGGCCCGTCGCAAGGATGCCGCGGGCCGCCCCTGGCTGACCCCGGCCGAGATCGCCGCGGGTGAACGCCTCAGGCTGGACGACGAACTCGCCCGGTCCGGCCCCTCCCTGACCATGCGCTGGGACGCCCTCCCGCGCACGGGCGGCAGCGGCTCGTCGGCCCGCGTCGAACCCGGCGACCGGGCCATCGCCGCCGGTCGGCGGCTGGCGCGGGCGCTCGCATCACTGGATCCGCGAACGCACGCGATCATCGAACAGGTCTGCATCCGCCAGGGCAGCCTGCAACTCGCCGAACGGGAGGCAGGCCTTCGCCGACGTGAGGGGAAGACGGTTGTCAAGGCAGGACTGCGAAGGCTCGCGGACCACTACCGGATCGGGTGACCCGATGATCGGAAAGAGACGCCTTTGGTCACCCTGTATCGTGTCACTACGCCTCTGCGCCGACCGCCCGGAGTGCCTGCGGGAGCTTACCCGGCCGCCATGGCCTCCTGCCGGATCCGCCCCACCATGGCATTGAGGCCGTTCGCCCTCTGTCGGGTCAGGGCCTGGGGCAGGCCCAGCCGGTCCAGCGCCGCCCTGGCGTCGAAGGCCAGAATCTGGGTCGCAGGACGGCCCGAATAGAGTTTCAGCAACAGGGCGACATTGCCCTTGGAAATGGCGCTGTCCGAGTCGGCGTGGAACGTCAGCCGGTCGCCGTCTCGCCCCGACGCCAGCCAGACCTGCGCCGCACAGCCCGGCACCTTGTTGGCCTCGGTCCGGTCGGTGTCCGGCAGCGGGGCCAAGTCCTTGCCCAGGTCGATGACGTAGGCGATGCGCTGTTCCCAGTCCTCCAGCACCTCGAAGTCCTCGGCCAGTTCGTCCAGGGTCGCGTCGATGCTGTCGGCGGGTTCGGTCATGGGTCGCCAGATAGGCCGCGCGCCGGTTAACGACAACCTGCCCGTCCATCCCCAGTTGCGAGCCTCGCCCCCTACTGACGGAGTCGCCTCCTGCGGGTGCGGGCTTTAGACGACTCGGCTGCGACGCTAGTCTACGCGGTCGGCGCGCTCCCCTGACCGGCTCCTCGCCAAGGCCGCCCGGACACCTGTTTGAACCCTGTCTCCAACCCTGACCCGGACGTCTCTCCACCGCCCGCGCGCGCGGTGGGCGAGGGCCTGTCCGCCCTGACGGCCTGGCACGCGGCCTGGGCCGTGGGCGCCGCGCTGTCCGCCGCGGCGGGCGCGAGCCTGAGCTGGTTCGGCGGCTCAGCGATTTTCGGCGCGACGGCCATGGTCGTGCCCGGACTGGCGGGACTGGCTCTGCTGTGGCGAGATGGCACGGGCGAGCGGTCGCTGCTGCTGGTTGTCTGGACCCTGGCGGCCCTCGCCGCAGCCATGCTGTCGGGCGGGCCGGCCGGGCCGCTGGTGGGCTATGTGATCATGCCGTTCGTCGCGGCCCTGGCGCTGGGCGGACCCCGCCACGGCGTGCGGCTGGCACAGGCCGGCGCGATCGGCGCGGGCGTCGCGGCCCTCGGCGGCCAGCTGTCGGCCCTGCTGATCGGGCCGCCGGGAGGCCGGCCGCTGCCGGCCTCGATCTCCGTCGTCCTCGCCACGGTCGCCGCCGTCCTGGCCGTGACGCTGGCCTGGCGTCTACGCGAGAACAGGCTGAACGCCGCCGAGGCGATGACCCTGCGTGTCGAGACCCTGTTGGCCGCCCAGCCCGGCCTGACCCTGGTGCTGGAGCCGTCGGGCCGGGTGCTGGCCGCCTACGGCTCGGCCCCGCCCGCGCTGGAGCCTCGGACCCTGTTCCAGTCCGGTCTGTTCGCGGCGGTCCACGCCCCCGACCGCCCCGCGATCCTCACCGCCATCGACCGCGCCCTGGCAGGACAGGAGGGTCAGGCCCAGTTCGCCCCTCGCATCGCATTGGACCGCCGCGTCAATCTGATCATCCGCCGCATGGACGACGGCGACGGCGGCGCGCGCGTGATCGCCCAGGCCTTCGACGCCACCCGCCAGTTCGCCACCGAGATCGGTCTGGAAGCCGCCCGCGCGGAGGCCGAGGCTCGCGACACCGGCAAGACCCGCTTCCTCGCCAATATGTCCCATGAGCTGAGGACGCCGCTGAACGCCGTGCTTGGCTTCTCCGACATCATGCGCCAGCGCCTCTTCGGTCCCCTGCCCCAGAAATACGCCGACTACGCCGACAGCATCCATGAGGCCGGCGGTCACCTGCTGGACCTGATCAACGACGTGCTGGACGTGTCCAAGATCGAGGCCGAGCGCTACGAGCTCTCGCGCGAGTCCTTCGACGCGCGCGAAGTGGTCTCGGCGGCCGTCGCCCTCGTGCGGGTCACCGCGACGGACAAGGGTGTGGGTCTGTCCAGTCTGGTCCCGGACGAACCCCTGGCCGTCGAAGCCGACCGCCGCGCGCTGAAGCAGATCACGCTGAACCTGTTGTCCAATGCTATCAAATTCACTCCGGCGGGCGGATCGGTGACCCTGACGCTCGAGGTCATCGGCCCCTATCTGGAGCTGGTCGTCTCCGACACCGGCGTCGGCATCGCCGCCAAGGATTTGAAGCGGCTGGGTCGTCCGTTCGAACAGGCCGGCGCCGTCGAGCAGAAGGTGCAGGGCACCGGCCTCGGCCTGTCGCTGGTCCGATCCCTGGCCGAACTCCACGGCGGCCGGATGAGCCTGGACTCGACCCTGGGCGAAGGCACGGCGGTCACGGTGCGGCTGCCGGTCGCGGTGGCTGTCCGCCCGGAGGCGCCGGAAGGCGGGGCGGAGGTCATCCCGTTCAACGCAGGCGCCTAGACCGTCCCCAGCGCCACGAACGCTCGCGCCGCCGCGAAGTCCCCGGCCTCGAAGGTGGCCGTCGCCACGCTGCCGTCGCGGAACAGGAACTCGATCAGGAAGGGCTCGCGCGGGTCGAGGCGGGACAGGCGGTCGCCGGCAGCGGCGGGGAAGGTCCAGGTCTCGCCCTGGGTCTTGCCCGTGGCCAGCAGCGTCGCCGCGGCCGGGGCGGTTCCGGCGGACCAGACTTCCTGGCGCGCGCTCTCGGGCGGCAGGACGGCGCGGCCGGCGGCGGTCAGCCACGGACGCGCGGCCAGGGCCGGGTCGCGCATCACCATCCGCGCCGCATAGGGACGCGGGCGTCCGACGAAGGAGACGACGGCGGACAAGGTCTCTTGGCCCTCAGCCGAGGCGCCAAGGCCGAACCGCACAGGCGAGGCGCCGGTCACCGAGGTCTGCACCAGCCGCCATGTCGCGGTCTCTCGCCGGACGCGGTCGGCGGTCCAGGTGGCGCGGTCGCCGTTGTAGTCCCTGCGCGGGACACGCTGCCAGCCGGCGAAGGCGTCGGCGACCCGGTCGCGCACCATGGCAAGTTCGGGATTGGAGCAGGATACCGAGCGGGCTCGCGATTGGGCCCGCTGGGCGGTGGCGAGAAGCGTTGCCTCGGTCGTGCCGGCGCGCAGGGCCGCGCCGCGCGACTGCAGGGCGGCGGCCGACAGGGCTCCGGCGACGGGCGCGCGGAACAGGTGGCACTTCTCATGCGCGGCCAGGACGAAGGTCCGGTCGTAGAACGTCCCTGTGCCGTCGGCGAAGGCGGCCACGGGTATCCCCGCCATCATCACGGCGGCGGTGATGGCTCTGGCGATGCGGGTTGAAAGGCCTATCCTCATGAGCTCACCGTAGCGCCACGTCGTTCCGGTCCCGTTTCCGAGCAGGGTTACCGATTTGCTTCTGAACTCAGACCTGTGGGTCGGCGCCCTGATCCGCCGCGCCCAGATCGAGGGGGCCAACGCCACCGTCGTGCGCAAGGGCGACATGCGCGCCGGCACTGTGATCGTGAAGGCCTACAATACGTCGGAGCGGACGGCGCATCTCTATAGCGAGGCGTTCGGGAGCGAAGGCGAACGCCTGTGGATCCAGCCGGTGACCGGGACCGAGAGCGAGCTGGACGCCTATATCGAACGCCAGCGCGCATATGACCCCGACCTCTGGGTCGTCGAGATCGAGGACAGGCATGGCCGGCACTTCATCGTCGAGAAGGTCCAGGACTGAGCCGCCCGCCGCTGGTCGCAAATCCTTAACGACGTTCGGGAACGGAACCGAAAACCACTCGGGTCTAGGGTCAGGGTGTCGGCGAGAAACGTCGGCGTCAGGCGAGTGCCCAATATGCTGTTTCTCATGAACGACGTGGTGTTCGACCTGAACGAGGCCTCCCCGGTCACGTCGGCCGACGCGCGCCGGTTCGAGAAACTGGGCTTTGACTATCTGATGGAACTCGGTTGCGAGTTGTTCGCCGAGGACCCGCTGCTGCACCGCAACGATCCGGAACGGGCGCGGCGTCTGGCCTGGCTGATCCACGACCGCTCGCCGGACGTGAACGCCGCCCTGTTCGCGGCGCCGGAGACCGACTGCGACCCTGCGCTTGTCGAACCCCTGTTCTGCGCCCTGCCGGACAACGTGATGCGCCAGCTTCACGCTCGCGGCGGCAAGGGAAAGCTGGACGCGGTCGCCGCCGACCGCGCCGTCTGGGGTCGCATGGCCGCCTGAGGCCAGACCGGCAACGCCTACGCTTGTCTATCGGACACACGCCCCGCTAGGTTGAACCCTCTCAGGGAGTTCAGCCATGCGTATCTCGGTCGCCTTGCGAGGTCTTTCGCTCGCCCTGGGCCTCATCCTTTGCGCCGCCGCGCCGGCCCGCGCCGACTTCCTGCGCGCCGAGACCGAGCATTTCGTCATCCAGGGCGAGGTCAGCCGGGGCGACATCACCGAATACGCCCGCAAGGTCGAACGCTTCCACGAGATGCTGGAAATGTTCCGGCCGCCCGAGACCGACGAGCTCGAGGCGCCGAAGCTGTGGATCTATCTGGCGGCCAACAACGCGACGATGCGGCAGGTCTGGCCCGGCGTGCCGACGACCGTCGGCGGCTTCTACAGCCGCAACGACGGCCGGATCTATGCGGTCGTCGATCTGAGCAATGAGAACAGCGACACGATCCTGTTCCACGAATACGCGCACCACTACATGTTCCAGTACCACAACGAGGCCTACCCGGCCTGGTTCGTGGAAGGCTTCGCCGAATACCTGGCGCCCTCGGACCTGCGGATGGGGCGCATGCGGTACGGTCTGTGGAGCGAGGGGCGACTGAATTCCCTGGCCCAGACGAACGGCTGGATCCCGATGCGCACCGTACTGAGCGCGCGGCCCAATCTGGGCTCCCGGCAAGGTTCCGCCTACTACGCCCAAGCCTGGCTGCTGACCCACTACATGCTCGGCACGCCGGAACGGAAACGCCAGTTCAGCGCCTATCTGGCCGCCGTCGGACGAGGCGAGGAGTCCGTCGCCGCCTTCGAGGAACAGACGGGTCAGACCCCAGAGCAACTGACGACCAGCTTGCGTTCCTATCTGGGGCGCGGCGTGACGGTCTACACGCTGACCCAGGCCTTCCCGGTGGCGGAGGTGACCGTGACCGCCCTGCCGGCGAGCACGGAGGACGCGATCTGGCTCGACCTGCGATCAATGCGCCCGCTCGGCGATGACAAGGACGCCTTGCTCCAGCGAGTTCATGCGATGGCCGCGCGGCATCCGGGCGAGCGGCTGCCGACGGTGACCCTGGCCAAATATCTCATCAAGGCCGAACTGCCCGCCGAGGCGATCAGGACACTGGAACCGGTGATCGCCGCGGACCCTGCTGATGCGGAGGCGCTGTGGCTGATGGCCAGCGCGGAGATGGACGTCGCCGACGATACCGAGGACGCCGCCGCGCGCACGGCCCTGATGCGTCAGGCCCTCCGTCGTCTGGGCGCCGCCTACGAGGCCGATCCGTTCGACTTCAGGATCTACATGGCCATGTCGCGGAACCGCCAGGGCGCGCCCGGCTACCCGAGCGACAACGACCTCACGATCGCGGAGTCCGCCTATCGCCTGGCGCCCCAACTGGGTTCAACGGCGATGCGGGCTGCTCAGGTTTTGATGGCCAGGGAAAAGTATCTCGAGGCGGTTCAGGTCCTGTCGCCGCTGGCGAACAACCCGCACGACGGCGGCGACCTGACCTCGGTGCGCGATCTTCTGGCGCAGGCACGGGAGCGCGCCGGTCTGGAGCCGCTATCGACGGAGGCGCCGCCTGCGGTCGAGGAGACCGAACCGGCCGACTGACGTCCCTACATCAGGACGCTGAACACCACATGCACGAAGCCCGCCGCGCCGATGATGACGCCGAAGCCCGCGAGGAGGCAGATCGCAGGATGAAACTCGCGTTCCGTGAACCGCTTGGACGGCGCCCGGACGGTCGAAACGCGGTGGGCTGAATCCAGCAGAGCCATGGCCGTTTCCTTCTTCCCGGCGGCGTCCGGCTCATGTCCGGAACGTCTCGCATTCGAACGATGACTCCAAAGTCCCTGATTGGCGAGGGGAATTAGCCTGCATTATCGACACATCTTCGAGAGCCGGCGAAGGCGCCCGCCCGCGTGACTTTGGCGCCGTCGCGCGCTACCTCCCGCCCCCATGTCGAAACTGACCCTCGATCAGGAGGCCGCCCGCAGGCGGACCTTCGCCATCATCGCGCACCCCGACGCCGGCAAGACGACGCTGACGGAGCATATCCTGCTGTCTGGCGGCGCCATCCGGGCGGCCGGCGCGGTGCGGGCACGCGGCGAGAACCGTCGGACCCAGTCCGACTGGATGAAGATCGAGAAGGAGCGCGGCATCTCCGTCTCCGCCTCGGTCATGACGTTCGAGCACGACGGCAAGATGTTCAACCTGCTCGACACGCCCGGGCACGAGGACTTCTCGGAAGACACCTACCGCACCCTGACCGCCGCCGACTGCGCCATCATGGTGCTGGACGCCGCCAAGGGCATCGAGCCGCAGACGCTGAAGCTGTTCGAGGTCTGCCGCCTGCGCGACATCCCGATCATCACCTTCATCAACAAGCTGGACCGCGAGGCCCAGGACCCGATGGCCCTGCTGGACGAGATCGCCTCGCGCCTGCAGCTCGATCCCTCCCCGATCTGGTGGCCGGCCGAGAGCGGCAACCGCCTGCGCGGCATGGTCGAGATGGGAACCGGCCGGTTCCAGCCCTACGCCAAGAAGCCGGCTGGCTCGAAGGATGAGGTGCCGCATCCGGACGCCCTGCCGCTGGCCGACGCCGGTGAGTATTTCGAGGCGGGCGAGCATCAGGCCCTGATGGACGCCAAAGAACTGGTCGAGGGCGGCTACCCGGCGTTCGACCGCAAGGCCTTCCTCGAAGGCCATATGACGCCCGTGCTGTGGGGTTCGGCGCTGCGCCACTTCGGCATCGACGAACTGCTGGCCACCATCGGCGACTGGGCGCCGCCGCCCAAGACCATGCCGGCGCGCAAGGAAGCCCCGCCAGAGACCCGCAACGCCCCCGCCTCCGTGGAACTGACGGTAGAGCCGGGCAATGCCGAGGTCACCGGCTTCGTCTTCAAGGTCCAGGCCAATATGGACCCCAACCACCGGGACCGCATCGCCATGTTCCGCATGGCCTCGGGCAGCTTCAAGCGCGGCATGAAGCTGAAAGTCCAGAACACCGGCAAACAGCTGTCGGTGAACGCCCCCATCATGTTCTTCGCCTCCGACCGCGAACTGGCCGACGACGCCTTCGCCGGCGACGTGATCGGCATCCCCAACCACGGCGTGCTGCGCGTGGGCGACAGCCTGTCGGAGAGCGGCCTGATCCGCTTCGCCGGCCTGCCCAATTTCGCGCCCGAAATCCTGCAGCGCGTCCGGGTCAAGGATCCGCTCAAGGCCAAACACCTGAAGAAGGCGCTCGACGGCCTGGCCGAGGAAGGCGTCACCCAGCTGTTCCGCCCCGAGATCGGCGCGGACTTCATCGTCGGCGCCGTGGGCCAGTTGCAGTTCGAAGTCATGGCCGACCGGCTGGGCGAGGAATACGGCCTCGAAGTCATCTTCGAACACAGCCCCTATGCCGAGGCGCGCTGGATCGACGGCACGCCCGCCGACGTCGAGGACTTCATGGGCAAATACCGCGGCCAGATGGCCCGCGACATCGACCAGGCCCCGGTCTTCCTGGCCAAGTCGAGCTGGGAAACCGGCTATGTGATGGAGCGGTTCCCCAAGGTGGCGTTCACCAAGACGAAGGAACGCGGCTGAACCTCTGTCGCCCGCCATCGTTTTGTCGTTCAGGCATGATCGACAGGACGACATGATCGAACGAGCGAAGACCTGCCGAACGACCCTCGCCCTGGCGGGCAGCGCCCTGCTGATTGCGAGCGCCGCATCGGCTCAGCAAAGCCAAGGCTCGGCGACCACCCGGTCACTGAACACTGCACCGGCGCAATCGACCCTGTCACCCCGTCCCAACGCCCAGCCGCCGCTGACGGTCGCCGAACGCCCGCAACCCGCACCTCCCCAACCCACGCGGCCGGCGACCACGCCATCCAGCGACCGCACTCTGGAAGACCTGCTGGGTTCCACACGGGACCAGACCCCTGAAGTCGCCGAACGCCCCGCTGGCGTCACCCTGGCCCCCGGCCAGACCGAGCCGGAGCCTATCCCCATGACGCTCGGCTATTACGTCCGGGGCGACAAGGACTGCGACCAGGTCTGGCCCGGCGAGGGCGACCTGGCCTTCGTGACCCCGAACGCCTTCACCATCGACTTCGGCGGCTGCGAGCCGGGCCAGTTCCTCCAGACCGGGCCGAACAGCTGGGGCGAGGCCCAGCGTTGCAGGACCGAACGCGGCGGCGACGCGGGCGCCTACAACGTCACCTATGAGGTTATCGGCACGGACGTCATCAAGCGCACAGCCCGGCTGGGCGACGATGTCGACAGCGCCGAGGACGACCTGTGGAACTTCTGCCGTCTGGAAGACGTGCCGGAGAACGCCCGGTTCGGTTCCTGATCAGTGCCGAGTAGGGGCGGAGACGGGCGCTCTATCAAGTCGGATCTCGAACATCGGCAGGAAGATCTGCAGCAGCGGCCCGTTCGACAGGGCGTAGGCCACCGTGCCGACCCCGATCGTGCCGCCCAGCATCCAGCCCATGCTGAGCACCAGCCCCTCGATCGCCATCCGCACCCAGCGGACTTCCCAGCCCGTCAGTCGCACGCCGCCGGTGGTCAGGCCGTCGCGCGGCCCCGGTCCCAGTCCCGCGCCGATATAGGCCCCCGTCGCCACGCCATTCAGCAGGATGGCCCCGATCAGGAATCCGATCTGCAGCCCCAGCCCGTGGATCTCCGGCAGGAAATGCAGGCTCACATCCGCCGCCGTGCCGATGACCAGCACATTGCAGATCGTCCCCACTCCCGGCTTCTGCCTCAACGGGATCCAGATCAGCAGCACCAGGGCGCCGACGATATTGACGACCAGACCCAGGCTGAGCCCCGTCATCTCCGATAGACCCTGATGGAAGACGCTCCACGGGTTAAGACCGAGGTCGGCGCGGACCATGAGGGCCAGCGACACGCCGTACAAAAGGAGGCCGATCTGGAGCTGGATGGCGCGACGGATGAACATGCGGCTACGCTAGAACAACCGGCCTTGTAATCCATAGCCACTTTGGCGACGGTGGCCTCATGTCCGTCGTCAATCTCATCAGCCTGTCCCGCCACCTCGGCGACTGGCGCGCGTCCGGCGCGGAGGACGTCGCCTATCGCAGCCTTGCTGATGCGCTGAAAGGTCTGGTGCTGGACGGACGTTTGGCGCTCGACGCCCGCCTTCCCGGCGAACGCCGCCTCGCCGAGGCCCTCGGAGTCAGCCGCATCACCGTCAGCGCGGCCATGGACCGGCTGCGCGCCGACGGCTTCCTGACCAGTCGCGTCGGCGCCGGGACCTACACCGCCCTGCCCTTCCGTCGCGCCGAACGATTGGAGGGCCTGTTCCACGTCGCCCCGGGACCCGAAGTGGTGAACATGGCGACGGCGGTCCTTCCCGCCGGGGCGCATGTCCATGTCGCCTATGCCCGGGCTCTGGACTCGTTGCCTGCCCACCTGCCGGGACATGGCTACGACCCCATCGGCCTGCTGCCGCTCAGGCGCGCGGCGGCCGAGACCTATGACCGCGCGGGCCTGCCGACGACGCCCGATCAGATCGTTGTCACAGCGGGTGCCCAGAACGGTCTCGCCATCCTGCTGCGCGCCTTCGGGCGACCGGGCGACGCGGTGGTGATCGACCACCCGACCTACCCCCACGCCATCGAGGCCATCGTGCGCGCCGGCATGCGGCCCGTGCCCGTGGCCCTGACCCCCGCCGGCTGGGACATCGACGGACTGGTCGCCACCATCGAGCGGGTCCGGCCCCGACTCGTTTACCTGTTGGGCGCGCACCAGAACCCGACCGGCCACGTCATGGCCGCCGACGACGAGGCCGTGGTGGCCCGCGCGGTCGCCCGCGTTGGCGCCCTCATGGTCATGGACGACACCCAGCGCGAGCTCTGGTTTGACCAGCCGCCCCCGGCCCCTGCCGCGCCCGGCCCGCACGTCGTCCGCGTCGGGTCGATGAGCAAGACCTGGTGGGGTGGCCTTCGCATCGGATGGATGCGGGCGGAAACCGAGGTCGCCGACGCCGCCGTCCGGGCGCGGGCTTCGCTCGATCTGGGCGCAGCGGTGATCGAGCAACTCGCCGCCGCCCACCTGCTGGCCGGGGATCAGACGCCCGTCGTGGAACGTCGCGCCGCCCTGGCCGCGCGAGAAGCGGCGCTGCATGCCCGCCTTCAGCATGTTCTACCGGACTGGGAGACGACCCGGCCTACAGGCGGCCTCTCTCTGTGGGTCGCCCTGCCCCGCCCCGTCGTCGGGGCGCTCGTTGTCGAGGCTCAAAAGTCCGGGGTCATTATCGCGTCCGGCGCCCGCTTCGGCGTCGACGGCGCTTTCCAGCGCTTCGTCCGCCTGCCCTACTGCCTGCCGGTGCCGGAGCTAGAAGCAGCGATCGATACCTTGGCGGACGCCTGGAGCCGCATCGGCGACCGCCCGGCCAGGCGCGCGAAGACGCCGGAGCCGGACGTGTTCTGAAGGCCTACGCCTCCGCCGTCTCCAGGAACGGATAGTCGGTGTAGCCCTTGGCCCCGCCGCCGTAGAAGGTGGCCTTGTCGGGAGCGTTGAGAGGCGCGTTCCGCTTCCAGCGTTCGACCAGGTCGGGATTGGACAGGACCGGCACGCCCGAGCTGATCAGGTCGGCGCGACCCTCAGCGATGGCCTTCTCGGCCAGTTCGCGGGTCAGGCCCCCGTTCAGCATCACCGGACCGCCGAAGGCTTCGCGCATCTTCGCCGCCAGCTTCGGCGCGCCTTCCCAGCCGGCCATGGCCGTGCCGGGCTCGCCCTCGATGATGTGCAGATAGGCCAGACCGAAGGGTTTCAGGGCGCCGGCCGCGTGGACGAAGATCGTCTCCGGGCTGGAATCCCGTGTTCCGTTCGATCCGTTGGACGGCGACAGCCGCACTCCGACCCGGTCCGCGCCCCAGACGGCGACTACGGCACCGACCACTTCGAGCAGGAAGCGCGAGCGGTTCTCCACCGAGCCGCCATAGCTGTCGTCGCGCTGGTTCGAGCCGTCCTTGAGGAATTGGTCGATCAGATAGCCGTTGGCGCCGTGAACCTCGACCCCGTCGAAGCCGGCCTTCTTGGCCATCCCGGCGGCGTGGACATAGTCGCCGACGATGCCCTGGATTTCGTCGGCCGTCAGCGCACGAGGCGTCTCAAATGGCGTCATCGAGAAGTCGCGCTTCATCGCATTGCCGGCTGCGGCGATGGCTGACGGCGCGACGGCCTGGCCGCCGTCGGGCTGATAGTCGGGGATCGACACCCGACCCACGTGCCACAGCTGGGCGACGATCTTGCCGCCCTTGGCATGCACCGCCTCGGTGATCGACTTCCAGCCCGCGACCTGCACCTCGGTAAAGATGCCGGGCGTGTTGGGATAACCCTGACCCGACTGGCTGATCTGGGTGGCTTCGGAGATGATCAGGCCGACCGAGGCGCGCTGGGCGTAGTATTCGACCGCCAGCGGGTTCGGAACCTCGCCCTCGATCGCCCGGCTGCGGGTCAGGGGGGCCATGACGATCCGGTTCTTCAGATGGATCGCGCCGAGGTCGATGGGGTCGAAGAGGGTCGTCATGTGAAACACCTGGTGTTGCGGTCGCGAAGAGGTAGGCGCCCCAACTGTGCGGCGCAACAGGGCGGGCATGGAACCCGGTCGCGGCGTCGGGTTTGCTAGACAAGGGAATGAACGCCTGAGACGGTCCCGATGCGGGACGACCGGAGAGTAGTGACGTGGCCATGTTCGAGTTCGGCAAGGATCTGAGACGTCTCTTCGTTCAGGCGCGCGAAAGCGACGACCTGGGCTGGCTGGAGCTGATCGGCATCGACCTGCTGGCGCGCGAGGCGAAGGCGTTGACCACCGACGGTGGCCGCGTCTCCTGTTCGCGGCCGTCGCAGACCTGGCATCGCGCCTCGATCCTGTGGCGAGAGCATGCCCGTCGCAGCGGCTCCCCCGACAGCATCGCCCGAGCTCTATCGACCGCCGAGGACGCGCTGAAGGCCGCCCGCACCGAGGACGAACGCGCCCGCGCCCTGTTGTCCGGCGCCCAGGCCCAGATCACGAAATTCGACCTGTTCGGAGACCGCAACGCCATCGTCCAGGCGGCGGAGTGGGCCCGCGAAGCGACCTCGAAACGCCTGCCGACCCTGGCCTCCTGCGCCGGGGTCCATGCCCGGATCCGCGCGCGTCAGGCCCGTTTGAGCGAAAAGACCGTCGACCGTCAGGACGCCGCCGCCCTGATGGACGCGGCCCTGCACGCCCTCACCAAGCACAATCCGCTCGAGGCCGACGACCTGCGCCTCGACAGCGCGGCGCTGGCGCTGGAAGGCGGCATCATCCAGCGCGACGCCCGCCTGCTGGACCAGGCGGGACGCGACCTGACCGCCCTGGTGGAAACCTCCTCGCCGGACACCCGCCCCCTGACCCGCGCCCGGGCGCTCGCCTTGTGCGCCGCCGGCCTGTCCGCCCTCGCCGCCATGGCTGACGACGAAGCCGCAATGCAGACCGGGCATGAGATGTTCGACGCCGCCGCCGACCAGTTCTTCGTCGATCACAGCCCCCTGGACTGGGTCGCCATCCAGATCGCGCGTTCCATCGACCCGGTCGCCCCCATCGAACCGATCCGCCAGTCCGTCGCCCTGACGACCGGCCACGGCACGATCCTCGGCGCCCTCGCCCTCGACCTGCTGGTCGCGCGCGAGATCGAGACGGCCGCGACCGCCGGCGACCTCACCGAACTCACGAAGATCGAGACGCGCGTCCGTCGCCGCCTCGCCGACCGCACCGGCGCCCCCTCGGTCATCGACTGGGCCGTCGACCAGATCGCCATGGCCCGACTGATGATCGCCCGCAGCGAGCTGATGGGCTCCGACCCGGATCAGGCCGCCTTCGTCCTCGCAGAGGCGGCCGAGGCCGCCCGCGACCACGGGGTTCCGGTCATCGCCGACCGCGCCAGCGGCCTGATGATGAGCTTGCCCGTCCGGGCCTAGCTGACCGCCGCGATCAGCACGATCGCCGCCGCCGTCGCCGCTACAGTCAGCGGCATGGCCCAGGTGATGTAGAGGAAGACTTCGTGCTGGACATGGCGTCCGGCCAGGCTGCGCGCGACATTGAAGCGGAACAGGGCGATGTTGATCGCCAGAGCCAGCGCCAGGGTGATGTAGTTCAGCCCGAACAGCAGGGCGACCGTGTTCTGACCGTTGGCCAGGCTGGCGCGGTCGGTGTTCACCGTGAAGTTCAGGGCGATGACCGCGAACAGGCCGCCGATGACGATATTGGTCAGCTCGAACGCCTCGGTCTGGAATTCGCCGTCCTTGACCGAGTTCAGCCAGGTCGCCAGCAGCGGGATCAGCAGCGAAGCCAGCAGCGGGATGAACAGCCCCGCCACCGTCGATCCGGCAACCCGCCCGACGTCCAGCGAGGCGCGCAGCCGGGCATAGGTTTCGCCATACCAGCCGGCGATCGGATCCCGCGTCAGGCTGACCCGTCCAATATCCCAGCCGTCCAGCGCCAGACCGGCGCGTGCGCGGCTGAACTCCAGATCCTCCTGGCGATAATCCAGGGCGACGCGGTCCACCGGCTCGCCGCGCGACACCAGTTCGATGCTCAACGCCTGATGGTCGAAGGGGAAACGCGTTACGTCCAGCGGCACCTTGAACGTCGCGGTCACCCGCCGCAGCAGTTCGACACGACCGTCCGGGAAGATGCGTAACGAGCGGCTGTCGGCGTCCGCATCGCCGACCAGATTGGCGATATTGACGTCAGGCGTCCACATCGTCGCCAGTTGCTCGACGGCCGGCTCGCCGCGCCATTCGCGATAGCCGACGGCCGCCTCTGACGCCGCATAGCGCAGCCGCAGATCGGTCCAGCGCAGGCGCAGATCGACTGTGGCGACATAGGTCTGTTCGTTCTCGTCGATGGATTCAACATCGACGAACGAAAGCCCGGTACGCACGACGAGCGGCAGGCCGGTGCCCAGCGGGATCGTCGTCCCCTGAGGCGCGGGAGCGGACAGCGGCGGCTCAGGCAGCTGGGCGGCGTTCTGGGTCTGGCCCAGACCGGGCAAAAGCAGGCCGACGACCAGCAACCCGCCGAGAACCAGCAGGATCGCGATCAGACGCCGGACGCTCACGACCCCCGGCCTCGCTTGGTTGCGACCAGCGCCGCGATCCGCCTCTGCTCGGCTGCGAGCTCAGCCATCTCGACGGCCAGGTGATCGTCGTCCTCGTCTTCCTCGACGGTCTCGTCCGTGCCGATGGCGGCGAACCGCGCCGAGATGGCCCGCAGCGGACGCAGCAGGAATCCGCGCACCACGACCAGGACCACGCCGACCAGCACGATCATGGCGAACAGGGCGAACAGCATCTGCAGCACCAGCGACCGCCCCGCCGCCCCGCGCGTCGGAGCGAACGACTGGGTCACCGCCACGGCGCCGAGCAGTTCGCCCGACGCGCCGCGCAGCGGCACGATGATGACGCCGTAAGGCTTGCCGGCCGCCTTCCGAACATAGTCCGACGGCTCGTCGTGGACGCGCAGGTCGTCCGACGTGACAAGGGTCCGCATCAGGTCCCAGTCGGTCGAATAATATTTGATCGTGGAGCCGACGCGGTTCTGTTCCGCCAGCACGGTCGGATCCATCGCCGTCGCCGTCTGGCGCAGCGGCGCCTCGTCGAGGAACAGAGTCAGGTCCAGGCCATAGGCCGCCTTCAGTCGGTCCAGCACCGGACCGAAATCCATGCCGACCTCGACCGAGCCCACATGAGTCCCGTCGGGCGCCGCGATCGGGGCGACGCCGAAGATGGCGGGACCGGAACGTGCGGTCTCCATGCCCTTCTTGGCCGTCTGCTCGCGGTTCACTGCCACCACGATCGGCCGGAAGCTGGACAGGTCGTCGCCGAACCGCTCGGGCGCCTGAAGGCGAAGGAAGGAGGTCGCGGGCGCCCTGTGGAACTGCACCTGGGTAACGCTGTACTTGTCTTTCTGGGTGGCAAACATGCCCGATGTCGCGGCCAGCAGGGCCGGCCGGTCCTGACGCGCCAGCGCCGCACGCACCTCGGGCTCTGCGGCGATGATCTCGGCCCGGGCCAGGGCGTTGCCGGCCGCGCCGTCCAGGTTGAAGGTGATGATGGCGCTCATCAGCTGGACCTGGCTGCGCTCGACCGCCGTGGTCATGCCCCCGAACAGCAGGTTGGAGGCCACGGTCAGGATCCCGACCACCAGCACAACAGCAGTGATCAGGGCGACGGGCGCGTCACGGCGAAATTTCATGATCCCCCCGGATCGGCAACTTGAGTGAACTGTCTAGCTTTGCCGTGGCGGCTCTACAAGGACGGCGCGGCTGTCGATCCCTGACGAAAACCTACCCGCCCATCGCCACGAACGGCCCGTTCAGAAACCCCGGTTTGCCGTAGGCCAGCGGCTGGCCGTCCGGGCCCAGCACCCGCCCTCCGGCGGCCTCCAGCACCGCCTGCCCCGCGGCCGTGTCCCACTCCGAGGTCGGTCCGGTGCGCGGATAGGCGTCGAACCGCCCCTCGGCGATCAGGCAGAATTTAAGCGACGAATCCGTCCCCTGCCACTGGGTGCAGCCGTAGCGGGAGGCCAGGCGCCCCGCCTCCTCGTCGGTGACGCTGTGGCTCAAGAGGGCGAAGCCCTGATCCGGCCGGTTGCGCACCCGGATCGTCCGCCACGCGTCGCCATAGCGCCGCATCTGGGCCCCACCGCCGGGCGCGGTCCGCCAGGTCAGCGACGTCGCGGGCGCCGAGACAACGCCGACAGTGGGACGGTTTCCCTCGATCAGGGCGATGTTGACGGTGAAGCTCTCCTTGCCCTGGACGAACCCCTTGGTGCCGTCCAGCGGATCGATCAGCCAGAAGCGATCAGCGGCGCTCTCGGGCTTGCCTTGGGCCTCCGACTGCTCCTCGGCCACGGCCTGGACCTCGGGATAGAAGGCGGCGAGGCGCGACAGGATCAGGGCCTCGGCCTTCTGGTCCGCCAGAGTGACCGGGCTGTCGTCCGCCTTGGAGAACACCTCTCCGCCCGCCCGCCAGTAGGGCAGGATGACGGCGGCGGCCTCCTCCGCGATGTCGGCGAGGGTGTCGTGCAGGGCGCCGGAGGCGAGGTCGGAGGACAGTCTGTCGGTCATTTGCCGGGGGATAGACCATCGCGGGCGGTTTCGCGACGGCGCAAATCACGCGAGGGTGGCGGCCGATCTTGAAGCCCCTCGAGAGCCCGAGCCCCGCATGACCGACGCCGCCGTCTCCGCCCAGTCTGGTTCGCAGTTGGCCGAACTGCCCGTCGATGGCCAGGAACTGGCCAGCCTCATCGCCGCCAAGCTCTGCCACGACTTCATCTCGCCCTCGGGCGCGATCATGTCGGGGCTGGACCTGCTGGACGATCCGACGGCCCAGGACATGCGCGACGACGCCATGAGCCTGATCGCCGACAGCGCCAGAAAGATGGTCGCCCTGGTCCAGTTCTGCCGCGTCGCCTTCGGGGCCGCGACTACGGCCGAACGGTTCACGGGCGCCGAACTGACGGCCCTGGTCGATAACGTGGTCGCGGGCGGTCGGGCGACCCTGGCCTGGAGCCTCGGCGACGGCGACTTCGGCAAGCCCCAGGCCCGCGCCCTGGTCAATCTGGCTTATCTGACTGTCGGCGCCTTGCCGATGGGCGGCGCGGCGACGGTCGCTGTGCGGCGCGAGGGCGCCCAACTGGTGATCGAGGGCGTCGCCGAGGGCGCGCGGGCCCGGCTGAAGGCCGAGGCGGCGACGGGTCTGGCCGGCCTGCGGCTGACCGAAGGCCTCGCGGGCCAGTGGATTCAGCCTTACTGGCTGTGGCTCACAGCCGATCAGGCGGGCGGAACGCTCACGGTCGAAACTGTGGAAGGCCGCGTGTCGATGACCGTACGGATGCCGTCTTAATCCCGAATCCCAACGCCTCGTTAACCGCCCGGAAGCGATATTGACGGTTGAAGCGGCGCTTGATTCGAGCCGTTTGGAGAAGACCGCGTTGGACGTCCGTACCTGCCTCATCGTCGACGACAGCCGGATCATCCGCAAGGTCGCGCGCCGCATCGTGGAAGGCCTCGGGTTCGAGGTCGACGAAGCCGCCGACGGGATCGAGGCCTTGTCCTACTGCACCGGCATGATGCCCGACGTCGTCCTGCTGGACTGGAACATGCCCGTCATGGACGGGCTGGCCTTCCTGCGTCGGCTGCGCACCACCCCCGGCGGGGACAGGCCCAAGGTCCTGTTCTGCACCATTGAGACGGCGCCCGAACGCATCGCCGAGGCCCTGTCGGCCGGGGCGGACGACTATGTGATGAAGCCATTCGACTCGGAAATCCTGCACTCCAAATTCAGTGAAGTCGGAGCGGTCTGAAGCCCAGCCATGACCCGCGCTGTAGCCGTCACATGATCCAGGACGATTTCGACCGCCTGCAGGCCCTGATGGCCTCTCGCGCCGGCTTCCGGCTGGGGCGTGATCGGATCCACCTTGCCGAGCACCGCCTGGCCCCGGTCGCACGGCGCGAGGGCTTCGACAGCGTCGACGACATGCTGGCCAGCCTGTGGGCCAAGCCGGTGGCCAGCCTCGGCTGGGCGGTCATCGAGGCCCTGCTGAACCCCGAGACCTGGTTCCGCCGTGACCGGACGGTGTTCGACACCTTCGCGCGCGAGCTGCTGCCCGCCATCGCCCGCGCCCGGCCCGAGGGTCTGGTGCGCGTCTGGTCCGCCGGCTGCTCGCACGGCCAGGAGCCCTACTCCCTCGCCATGGCCGGCCTCGAGGTCGGGGCCAATGTCGAGATCGTCGCCACCGACCTGTCACAGCGCGCGATCGAGCGCGGCCGGGCGGGATCCTACACCGCCTTCGAGATCCAGCGCGGCCTGCAGGCCCAGACGATGCTGAACTGGTTCGATCCGGCGGACGACGCCTGGGTCGCCAAGCCGGCCCTGCGCGACGCCGTCCGCTTCGCCCGCCACAACCTGCTCGACGCCCCGGCCGACGCCGCCCGGTTCGACGTCATCCTGTGCCGAAACATCCTCTCGGAGATGGATCCGGCCAGGCGCGGCCAGGTCGTGGACGGTCTGGAGCGGCGGCTGGTGGACGACGGCGTCCTGATTCTGGGAGCCGACGAGCGAATCGACGCCGACACCGTCGCCTTCCGCCCCGTGACCGGCCGCAAGGGCCTGTTCGTCAAGGCGCCCTCAGCCCTCAGCCGCGCCGCCTGATCCCGGTCGACACGGCCACGCCCGGCCCCCTATGGTCGCCGCAACGTCGGAGGGGATGACGATGCGTTGGGCTCTGTTTCTCGGATCGCTGGCAGTCGCTCTGCTGATCGGCGTGTGGGCCCTTCAGGTTCCCGGCGCGCGCGGGACCGACACGCCCGCCGCCGACTTCTCCGCCGTCCGCGCCATGGCCGATGTTCGGGTCATCGGCGCCCGACCCCACCCCGTCGGCTCGGCCGACCACGCGCGGGTGCAATCCTGGCTGTTCGGTCGCATGGCGGCGCTGGGGCTCAACCCGGCCCTGCAGGCCGGGGTGCTGTCGCCCGAAGCCATCGAGCGTCTGCACCGTTGGGGCGGCGATCCGGCCGCAACAGGCAATATGGCTGTCAATATCGTCGGCGTCCTGCCCGGCCGCGATCCTTCGGCCCCGGCCGTGCTGCTGATGGCCCACTACGACAGCGCCTGGAACTCCCCCGGCGCCGCCGATGACGGCGCCGGCGTCGCGGCGATCCTCGAAGCCGTGCGCGCCATCAAGGCGCGTGGCCCTGCCGATCGCAGCCTGGTCGTTGTGTTCACCGATTCCGAAGAGCTGAATCTGGACGGCGCCCGCATCTTCTTCTCCGAACACCCCCTGCGCGACCGCATCGGCGCCGTGGTGAATCTGGAGGCCCGGGGCGGCGGCGGCCGCGCCTTAATGTTCGAGACCGGACGCGGTAACGCGGAAACCATCGAGCTGTTCAGCCGGGCTGCCCGGCGGGCCGACGGCGGCGCTTCGTCCAGCTCCCTGTCGATCTTCGTCTATGAAAACATGCCGAACGGGACCGATTTCACCATCCCGAAGAACCGGGGCATTGGCGGGGTCAATTTCGCCTTCATCGGCCGCCCGTCCCAGTACCACTCCCCCACCGCCACCCCGGACAACCTCGACCAGGGCGCGGTCCAGCATATCGGCTCCCAGGCGCTGGAGGCGACCGACGCCCTGCTCCGCGCCGACGCCTTGCCGGTCACGGGGCGCAATGTCGTCTACGGCGACTATCTGGGCCTGTTCACCATCGTTCATTCGCTCGATCTCGGCTGGATCCTGCTGGCGCTGACTGCGGTGCTCGGCGCCTTTGCCGCCTGGGGGGCGCGCCATGCGACCGGGTTGACCGCCCCCGACGTCGGACGCGGGATGCTGTCGGGCCTGTGGGTCGTGGCCGTGGGGATCGTCGTCGCCCACGGCGTGCGGGTGCTGGCCGGGCCGATGTCGTCACGCGCCGAGTCCGCCGACGTCTACTACACCCTGCTCCGCCGCCTGCCGTGGATGGAGGCCGGAACGGGCCTTGCCATGGCCGCCGTCGCCCTCGCCCTGCTGGCGGGTCGTCAAGCCTTCGGGCCGAAACTGCTGGCCGGCGTCATCATCGTGGCGGTCGCGGCCGTCCAGATCCTCGGGGGTTTCGATCCCGTGGTGCTCGGCGCCGGTGTCGTGCCTCTGGTCCTGACGGTCTGGTCGCAGAGTGCGCCCAGGACGGTCTGGGGCGGTTGGCTCGGCCTGATCGCCCTGATCTTCGTCTTCGGCTTCATGGCCCAGGCTGCGGCGCCGGAAGCCGCCCTGGTCTTCATCTGGCCGGGCCTGCTCGCGGCCATCGCGGCAGCGGCCTGCGCCCTCACCGGCGCGCGGCTGGAGAGCCCCCGCTCCCTGATCCCGGCAGTCGTCGCCACGGTCGTCGGCGGGGCCTGGATCCTGAACCTGTCGCACCAGGTCTTCCTCGGCGTCGGCATGGACCTGCCCGGCGTCCTCGCGCTCATGACTGTGCTGGTGCTGCTGTTCCTCGTCCCGCTCGCCCCGCGCTCGAAGGGCAGGCTGGCGGCGGCCGCGGCGGCCTGTCTGATCCTCGCCTGCGGCCTGTCGCTGACGGCCCGATTCGCCGAGCCCGCGCCCCCGCCTGCCGCCGACGGCCCCACTTAGGCTTCCGGTAACCCTGCCACTTAAGCGGACGGCAAAGCCGGTCCTGTACGAGGGGCGCATGAACCTGATCCACGCCCTCCAGGACAACACCGATCCCAACTCGCTGGTCTCGCGGTTCCGCCGCGCCCGCGCACGAAGGATCATTGCGATGATCACCAGGATCCACGCCGGGAAGGGCGCGGTGAACATCATCGATCTGGGCGGCGAGGCCAACTACTGGACCCTGTTCGATCGTCAGTTCCTGGACGCCTCGAGGGTCCGGATCACCCTTGTGAATCCGGGCGGCATCGACGAGGTCGCGGACCCCCGCCTGTTCACCGTCATCGACGGCGACGCCTGCGCCCTGCCGCAATACGAAGACCACGCGTTCGACATGGTCCACTCCAACTCGGTGATCGAACACGTCGGCGACTGGACGCGGATGGAGGCCTTCGCCTCCGAATGCCGCCGCCTGGCCCCGCGCTACTACGTCCAGACGCCCTATTTCTGGTTCCCGGTGGAGCCGCATTTCTCGGCCCCCTTCTTCCACTGGCGTTCGGAACAGAGCCGCGCCCGCTCCCTGCTCAGACGCCGCCACGGCTTCTCGCAGAAGGCCCCGGACATGGGCGCGGCCATGCGCGACGTCCAGCACGCACGCCTGCTGGACAAGGCCCAGTTCCGCTTTCTCTATCCCGACGCGGCCCACCACGACGAAGTCGTGGCCGGCCTGACCAAGTCCCTGATCGCGGTGCGCGACCCCACCTCGCACTGACGGAGTCTGACGCTCCGTTCCCGGACGTTGGCGTAGCGCGCCTGCGGCGCTAGACAGCCTGCGTTCAGGGGGAACACCATGTCCATGTCGATCGGGACGCACGCGCGTCGGTTCACGCTTATCGCCTTCGCGGCCCTGGCCATTTCCGCCTGCGAGGATGGGACCGCCTCGGCCGAGGCCTCTGCCGCCCGCCCTGCCCAGGATCGCGGCGACTTCGTCGTGCGCCCGGCCGTGCTGGAAAGCGATGACTACACCGATCTGGCCGCCCAACTGAGCGAGGAGCGCTGGCTGGAGGACGTCGCCGACGTTCTGAACGAGAGCCTGATCCTGCCCGTCGATATCGGCCTGCGCTTCGCCGAGTGCGGCGAGAACAACGCCTACTACATCCCCGAGGATCGCGAGATCCAGATCTGCATCGAGATGTTCGAGGGCGAGCGCGAGAACTTCGCCGCCTACTACGAAACCGAGGAAGAGATCGAGGACGCGGTCAACGGCTCCTTCCTGTTCACCGTCTTCCACGAAGTCGGCCACGCCCTGGTCGACGTTCTCGAAATTCCCTTCACCGGCCGCGAGGAAGACACGGCTGACAGCCTGGCCGCCTGGTGGCTGATCGACGGCGATGACGGCGAGGAATCGGCCATCGCCGGTGCCCTCAGCTTCTACACCGACCCCGAAGAGGCGGCCGAGGTCGACGAGAGCGACTTCGCCGACGAGCACTCCCTCAGCCAGCAGCGCTACTATACCCTGACCTGCCTGGTTTACGGCTCCGACACCGACAAATACGCCAACCTCCTCGAAGAAGAGTGGCTGACCGAGGCGCGCGCCGAACAGTGCCCGGCCGAGTTCGAGCGCCTGACCTCGACCTGGTACACCCTGCTGGATGCCCATCTCAAGGAGTAGGCGTCAGAAACGGACGTAGCCTCACGGCTGCGTCCGCCGTTCCGAAAAGAACATATTGGCAACCGGAACAAAACGTGTACTGTCCAGTCTCACAGGGAGCGGGTCACGGTCATCGGACCGAAGGCGGGCCTCTCCCCAGGGTCTCAACGGGAATCATGGCAAGGGAGAGTGGCAAGGTGGCAGCTCAGGCGAATCTGAAATTGGTGGGCAAGGACGACGGCGACAAGCAGCGCGCGCTGGAGGCGGCGATCGCCCAGATCGACCGCGCCTTCGGCAAGGGCTCGGTCATGAAGCTGGGCAAGGGCGGGGTCGCCGACGTGATCCCCTCGGTGTCCACCGGCTCGCTCGGCCTCGACATGGCGCTCGGCATCGGCGGCCTGCCACGCGGTCGGGTCATCGAGGTCTTCGGTCCTGAATCCTCCGGCAAGACGACCCTGGCCCTGCACACCGTGGCCGAGATCCAGAAGGCCGGCGGCACCGCCGCCTTCGTCGACGCCGAACATGCGCTGGACCCCGGCTATGCCCAGAAGCTCGGCGTCAACCTGGACGACCTGCTGGTGTCGCAGCCCGACACGGGCGAACAGGCGCTGGAGATCGTCGACACCCTGGTGCGTTCGGGCGCCGTGGACATCGTGGTCATCGACTCGGTCGCCGCCCTGACGCCGCGCGCCGAGATCGAGGGCGAGATGGGCGACAGCCTGCCGGGCCTTCAGGCCCGTCTGATGTCCCAGGCCCTGCGCAAGCTGACCGCCTCGATCTCCAAGTCGAACTGCATCGTCCTGTTCATCAACCAGATCCGTCACAAGATCGGCGTCATGTACGGCTCGCCGGAAACGACCACGGGCGGCAATGCGCTGAAGTTCTATGCCTCGGTCCGTCTCGATATCCGCCGCACCGGCGCGATCAAGGATCGCGACGAGGTCGTCGGCAACACCACCCGCGTGAAGGTGGTCAAGAACAAGGTCGCCCCGCCGTTCCGCGAGGTCATCTTCGACATCATGTACGGCGAGGGCATCTCCAAGCTCGGCGAGATCATCGACCTGGGCGTCAAGGCCGGGATCATCGAGAAGTCTGGCAGCTGGTTCTCCTACGACTCGACCCGCATCGGTCAGGGCCGCGAGAACGTCCGCGCCTTCCTGAAAGCCAACCCCGACATGGCCGACGCCATTGAGGACAAGGTCCGCAAGTCGACCTCCAGGATCGCCGACGAGCTCCTGGGCACGCCCGAGCCGGACGAAGGTCAGGATCTCGACGGCTAGATCCTCCCCCATCGGGGGAGGGGGACCGCGTCTTCGCGGTGGAGGAGGCAACCCCAGACACCGAGTCCGCGGCCGACCCCCTCCGTCACGTCGCTCAAGAAGCGACGCGCCACCTCCCCCGACGGGGGAGGACCAACGAGACACTCCGCCCGGCCGGTCCCTGCGACCCGCCGCCGACCCCCGCGGGGCTCGGGCTGGACGGAGCCGCCCGCCCGGTTCGTCCGGGCGGGCTCTTTTCTGTTCCGGTCAGCTGACCGCCTGCCTCTGCAGACCGGCGCTCAGCCCCGTCCCCCCAGTACGCGCTGCAAGCCCGGCCGCACCCTCAGAAACACCAGATAGAGCCGCTCAAGAACGGCCAGCACGTGCCGGTTTCTCGCCAGGCGGCCAAGAGGGGCCAACAAGGGGATCGCCCGCCACATCGCCGCGAAGGCCTCGGCGCCGGACACCAGACGCCCGTCCTCCCGTGCGTGAAACCGGCTGAGCAAGACGGCGCGATCGATAGGACAGTGTCCCTCACCCGTCGCCACATCGGTGAAAGCGATCGCACCCTGTCGATCGAGACGCCGCAGCAGGGCGATCTCCCGCCGGCAAAGCGGGCAATCGCCATCGAACCAGACTTCAAGCGTGGACATTTCCCAGCATAGCACCCCACCTCGTCATTGCCCCGCGTCACGCCGACGCCCTAGAACGCCAGCCTTCCGCCTGCCGGCGGTTCATTCGCCGAGGAGAGTCCCCATGGCCGAAGAGATCCCGACCCTGACCCAGTTCAACCTGGCCGAAAGCGACGATGGCTACCTGCTGGAGATCGCCGGCAGCGACGGCGCCATACTTCGCGTCGCCGCCAGCGCCGAACAGATCGACGCCATCATCGAGGCCTTGGACGCCCTTCTCTCGGACGAAGACGACGCGGTGGACGAGACCGTCACGCCCGACTGACCCGCCTTGACCGGAAACTCTTGGCTCGCGGCCCCGCCAGTCTCTATATGCGCGTTCCCCGATATCCGACGCGCAAACGACTGAACCGACCATGGCCAGCCTGAAACAGATCCGCTCGACCTTCCTCGACTATTTCGCGGCCGACGGGCACACGAAGGTCCACTCGGCCCCGTTGGTGCCGCAGAACGACCCGACGCTGATGTTCGTCAACGCGGGCATGGTGCCGTTCAAGGATTACTTCACCGGCGCCGCCGTGCCGCCCTACCCGCGCGCCACCTCCTCGCAGAAGTGCGTCCGCGCCGGCGGCAAGCACAACGACCTGGACAATGTCGGCTACACCGCCCGCCACCTGACCTTCTTCGAGATGCTGGGGAATTTCTCCTTCGGCGACTATTTCAAGGAACACGCGATCGAGCGCGCGTGGAACCTGGTCACCAGGGACTACGGCCTCGACCCGAACCGTCTGCTGGTCACCGTCTACATCGACGACGACGAGGCCGCCGCGATCTGGAAGAAGATCACGGGCTTCGGCGACGACAAGATCATCCGCATCGCCGGCTCGGACAATTTCTGGGCCATGGGCGACAACGGCCCCTGCGGCCCCTGCACCGAGATCTTCTGGGACTACGGCGACCATATCGCCGGCGGCCCTCCCGGTTCGCCGGATGAGGACGGCGACCGCTATGTGGAGATCTGGAACAACGTCTTCATGCAGTTCGAGAAGGAGAACGACGAGATCGTTCGCAGCCTTCCCAAACCCTCGGTCGACACCGGCATGGGCCTGGAGCGGATGACCTCGGTGCTCCAGGGCAAGAACTCGGTCTTCGACACCGACCTGTTCCAGATCCTGATCGCCGCCTCCGAAGACGCCACCTCGACGAAGGCTGAAGGGGCACAGGCCGCCAGCCACCGCGTGATCGCCGACCACCTGCGCTCATCGTCCTTCCTGATCGCCGACGGCGTGACCCCCTCGAACGAGGGGCGCGGCTATGTCCTGCGTCGCATCATGCGTCGCGCCATGCGTCACGCCCACCTGCTCGGCGCCGCCGATCCCCTGATGCACCGCCTCGTCCCGACCCTCGTGGACCAGATGGGCGAGGCCTTCCCCGAACTCGCCCGCGCCCAGGCCTCTATCGAAGACACGATGAAGCAGGAGGAAATTCGCTTCCGCACCACCCTGGGCCGCGGCATGGGCCTGCTGGACGAGGCGACCTCGGGCCTGTCCGAAGGCGGCGTCATCTCCGGCCAGACCGCCTTCAGCCTCTATGACACCTACGGCTTCCCCCTCGACCTCACCCAGGACGAGGCTCGGCGTCGCGGCCTGACCGTCGACAACGACGCCTTCGAAGCCGCGATGGCCCAGCAGCGCGAACGCGGCAAGGCCAACTGGAAGGGCTCCGGCCAGACGGCCTCGGCCGGCGAATGGCTCTCCCTGCGCGACCGCCTCGGACCCACCGTCTTCACCGGCTATGACGCCATCGAGGGCTCGGGCGAGGTCCTGGCGCTCGTCCGCGGCGGTGAATCCATCGACGCCCTTGAGCCCGGCCAGACGGCCGAGGTCCTGTTCGACCAGACCCCCTTCTATGGCGAAGGCGGCGGCCAGACCGGCGATCGCGGCGAGGTCGAATGGACCGACGCCAGCGGCCAGCAGGGCTTCGGCGTGGTGCTCGACGTGCAGAAGCACGCCGGCGGCGACCTCTATGCCCACAAGATCGAGATCGAGTCCGGGACCCTGACCATCGGCGCCCGCGCCCAGCTCCGCGCCCATGCCGAACAGCGTCTGACCACCCGCGCCAACCACTCCGCCGCCCATCTTGTGCATGCGGCGCTGAAGAATGTGCTCGGTCCGCACGTGGCCCAGAAGGGTCAGCTGGTGGATGCCGAACGCATGCGTTTCGACTTCAGCCACAACGCCCCGGTGACCGAGGACCAGCTGGCCGCCATCGAGACCGAGGTGAACGCGGTCATCCGCCAGAACGTCCCGGTCACGACCCAGCTGATGACGCCCCAGGACGCCATCGAGGCCGGCGCCGTCGCCCTGTTCGGCGAGAAATACGGCGAAGAGGTCCGCGTGGTCACCCTTGGCCGCGCCCTGACTGACAACAATGGTCCCTACTCCGTTGAACTGTGCGGCGGCACCCATGTCGCCCGCACCGGCGACATCGCCCTGTTCAAGATCACCGGGGAAACCGGCATCGCCGCCGGCATCCGCCGCGTCGAGGGCGTGACCGGCGAGGCCGCCCGCCAATACCTGCTGGCCCAAGCCGGCGTCGCCAGGACGCTCGCCCAGTCGTTCAAGGTACAGCCCCTGGACGTCCCCGCCCGCGTCGAGGCTCTGTCGGCCGAACGCAAGGCGCTGGAGAAACAGGTCGCCGAGCTGAAGAAACAGCTGGCCCTGGGCGGCGGCGGCGCATCGGCCAATGCCGCGCCTGAGGAAATCAACGGCATCAAGCTGATCGCCCGCATCCTCGACGGCGTCGACGGCAAGGGCCTGCGCGGCGTGGCCGAGGAGTTCCGCACCCAGGTCGGCTCCGGCGTCGTCGCCCTGATCGGCGTCACCGACGGCAAGGCGGCGGTCACCGTCGCCGCAACCTCTGACGTCACCGACCGCGTCAACTCGGCCGACCTCGCCCGCGCCGCCGTCATCGCCATGGGCGGCCAGGGCGCCGGCGGCAAGGCCGACTTCGCCCAGGGCGGCGCGCCGGACGGGTCGAAAGCCGAGGAAGGCCTCGCGGCCATTCGCGCGGCGCTGGCGGGGTGAGACGATAACGTCTCCTCCCTGTTCGCCACTTGGCGAAGGGGGAGGTGGCGGCGAGCCCTTCGCGAGCCGACGGAGGGGTTCTGGACGGCGGTAAAAACCCCTCCGTCTCCTCCGCTTCGCTACGGATCCACCTCCCCATCGTTTCGTGACAGGGAGGAGACCTTGGGCATTGACGCCCGGCCCCTCTTCATCCCCCATGCCGCCGTCAGTTCGGGGGTCTCCATGAATCGCTTCGTCGTCGCCGCAGTCGCGGGTCTGCTTCTTTCCACCTCGGCGATGACCGCCTCCGCCCAGACCCCCGCACCCCCGGCCGTCATGGCCGGGAACCCCGCCCTCGCCTCGATCATCGCCGACTACGACGCCTGGCAGCTCAGCCTGAACCCGATCCAGGCCGGCCGCGAGGGCGACCAGGCCGCCAAGTCCCGCCTGTCCGACCAGTCACGCGCCGCCGAGCTGGCCCGCCTCGAACCGCTGAACGCCTTCAAGCGCCGCCTCGCCGCCGTCGACGTCTCGACCCTGTCCTCGAACGACGCCCTGAACCGCGACTTCCTCGCCATCATCGTCGACCGGTCGATCGAGTCCATCGGTCTCGACGGCGGCCGTCTCGCCTTTAACTCCGAGGGCGGGCCCGGCCAGAGCGCGGGCTTTCTCGCTGCCGGGACGCGCATCACCAACCGCGCCGACGCCGACGCCTGGCTGAGTCGCCTCGAAGGCCTGTCCGCCTGGTACGACGAAGGCCTCGCCGACGCCCGCCGGGGTCTGGCGACCGGCTTCGTCCAGCCGAAGTCCGTGGTCGAAAGCGCCCTCGCCATCTTCCGCAACGAGGCGGCCTTCACGCCTGCGACCGACCCCCTGCTGCGGACCTTCGCCAGCCTGCCCCCGTCCATTCCTGCGGCCGACCAGGACGCTCTGCGCACCCGCGCCGCCGCCATCGTCGCCGCCGAGATCGTCCCCCGTCGCCAGGCCTGGGTCGATTTCACCGCCAACGAATACCTGCCGGCCGCCCCCGCCGAGGTCGGCATCGGCTCACGGCCCGGCGGCCGCGACTTCTACGCCTTCGAGGCGCGCCGCTACACCACGACCGACCTGACCCCCGACCAGATCCACCAGATCGGCCTGGACGAGGTCGCGCGCATCCGCGCCCGCATGGACGCGGAGATGATCGCCTCCGGCTGGACCGGCGACTTCGCCGGCTTCCTCAACCACCTGCGCACCGATCCGCAGTTCTACGCCACCTCCCGCGAGGACATGCTGGAGAAGGCCTCGGAGATGGCCAAGCGGGCCGACGGCGGCCTTCCCGCCCTGTTCCGCACCCTGCCGCGCCTGACCTACAACGTCCGGCCCGTGCCCCTGGACATCGAGGACAACTACACGACCGGCCGCTACAACGGCGGCTCGCTCGAGGAGGGGGTGCCCGGCGGCTATATCGTCAACACCGGCAAGCTGGACCAGCGGCCGCTCTACGAACTGCCGGCCCTGACCCTGCACGAGGCGGTCCCCGGCCACCATCTCCAGATCGCCCTGCAGCAGGAGGCGGCGGCGGGTCCGGCCTTCCGCCGCAACGCCGGCGTCACCGCCTTCACCGAGGGCTGGGGCCTGTATTCGGAGTTCCTCGGCGAGGAGATGGGCTTCTACCGCACGCCTGAGGAGCGGTTCGGCCGCCTCAGCTACGAGATGTGGCGCGCCTGCCGTCTGGTCGCCGACACCGGCATGCACTGGATGGGCTGGACCATCGAACAGGCCCGCGCCTGTTTCACCGACAACTCCGCCCTGTCACCGCACAACATCGAGACCGAGTTGCAGCGCTACATCGGCTGGCCGGGTCAGGCCCTGGCCTACAAGATCGGTGAAATCCGCCTGCGCGCCGTCCGCACGCGGGCGGAACAGGCCTTGGGCGAACGGTTCAACTTGCGCGACTTCCACGACGCCCTGCTGGTCGACGGCCCCCTGCCGCTCGACCTGCTCGACCGCCGCATGGACGCCTGGATCGCGACGCAGCAGTAATCCTCCCCATCGGGGGAGGGGGACCGCGAAGCGGTGGAGGGGGCTAGCCGCAGACGCGGAGTATGGGGCGAGCCCCCTCCGTCACTCCGCTGCGCTCCGTGCCACCTCCCCCGACGGGGGAGGATTGGGCAGGTCGATCCCCGCCAACTTCCAGCCGAACAGTCCCTGGCGCTTGAACAGCAGCTTCAGCTTCTGGTCCGGCCGGTCCGGATCGGTCAGGCCCAGCACGAAGGTGTTCAGGTCGCGATAGGCGTAGCTCTGGCGAATGTCCCGGTCCTCGCTCTCTGGCTCGGGCGTCGTCGCCGTTGCGGCGTCGATCGGATCGGGCGTCTCGGCGGTGCGCACCATGGCGGCGATGGTCGGGGCGTTGACCAGGGCGTCCACCGCCCCGCCGACCAGCATCGGCGCCAGCATCATGCCGAGCCCGCCCAGGCCGCTGTTGCGCACGTCCGGATCGGCCTGGGCCTCGGCCATCAGGCGCGCGGTCAGTTCATCCTTCAGGCTGTCGCGGAAGGCCGGGAAATCGACCATCCGCTCCAGCGCCGCCTCATCGCCTGCCTTGGCCGCCGCGACGATGGCGTTCACCGTCAGGATCGGCGAGGCCAGATAGGCGACGAGGAAGGCGAGGACCGCCAGCACGACAACCCCCTTGATGAAGCCTTTCATCGTGTCGTCTCCGGGGCGGGCGTGACAGGCGCGGCAACTGCCGCGACGGGTTGCGGCGTCGAGCCGTCCGGCAGGCCGATGTGGACCAGCTTCCACTCGAACGGCCCCTTGCGCTCGAAGGTGAAGACCGTGTCCGACCCGCCCTCGTCCGTGACCGCCATCCGGGCGCGGTTGATCCCCCAGTAGATCGGCCTCGGCCAGGGCGCCGAGGCGTCATCCGTGCCCGGCCGGGCCGCGCGCACGGCGGCGTAGCGGCCTTCGGCGCGCGTCAGGCCGTCGATGGCGTCGGGCGTCAGATAGGCATCCGGGTTCGGCCCCTGGGGCGCGGCGGCCTCCTCGAACTGGCGGCGGACGGCGCCGATGGGGTCGTTCATGAAGGACGGCGGCGGCGTCAGGGCCTCCGGCCGCCCCGACAGCTGGGGCCGCAGCGAGGCCCGCACCGCGTCGAAATCGACCAGTCTCTGCAGCCCCGCAACATCGTCCGACTGAGCCGCCGAGCGGATGCCGAAGAACGCCACGGCCGGGGCCGAGAAGAAGCTGACCACCGCCAGAGCGATAGCGACCAGCACCAGTTTGCCGAATACGTTTCTCACGCGGTGGTCTCCCCTCCTCCGACGTAGACGCCATCAATGCACGTCGAGGCTCACCGCTCAAACGAAACCCCGCCGGAGAAGCTCCGGCGGGGTCGAAAGATTCGAACCGGGTTCGCTTAGCCGACCGACGGCAGCGCCTTCTTCAGGTTCTCGGCCACCTTGTCGAGGAAGCCCTCGGTCGTCAGCCACGACTGCTGATCGCCGACCAGCAGGGCCAGGTCCTTGGTCATGAAGCCGGCCTCGACGGTTTCGACGACGACCTTCTCAAGGGTCTCGGCGAACTGGGCCAGTTCGGCATTGTCGTCCAGCTTGGCGCGGTGCTTGAAGCCGGCCGTCCAGGCGTAGATCGAGGCGATCGAGTTGGTCGAGGTGGCCTCGCCCTTCTGGTGCTGGCGATAGTGGCGGGTCACGGTGCCGTGGGCGGCCTCGGTCTCCATCACCCTGCCGTCCGGGGTCAGCAGCACCGAGGTCATCAGACCCAGCGAGCCGAAGCCCTGGGCGACGATGTCGGACTGCACGTCGCCGTCGTAGTTCTTGCACGCCCAGACGAAGCCGCCCGACCACTTGATGGCCGCGGCCACCATGTCGTCGATCAGACGGTGCTCATAGGTCAGGCCGGCGGCCTTGAACCTGTCGGCGTATTCGGCGTCGAAGATCTCCTGGAAGATGTCCTTGAAGCGACCGTCATAGGCTTTCAGGATCGTGTTCTTCGTCGACAGATAGACCGGATAGTTGCGCGCCAGGCCGTAGCTGAACGAGGCGTGGGCAAAATCACGGATCGAGTCGTCGAGGTTGTACATGCCCATGGCGACACCCGAGGACGGGAAGTCGAAGACATCGTAGTTCAGCTCTTCGCCATTGGCGCCGACCCACTTCATGGTCAGCTTGCCGGGGCCGGGCACCAAAAAGTCGGTGGCCTTGTACTGGTCGCCGAAGGCGTGACGGCCGACGACGATGGGCTGGGTCCAGCCCGGAACCAGACGGGGCACGTTCTGGCAGATGATCGGCTCACGGAAGACCACGCCGCCCAGGATGTTGCGGATGGTGCCGTTCGGAGACTTCCACATCTTCTTCAGGCCGAACTCGGCGACGCGCGCCTCGTCAGGCGTGATCGTGGCGCACTTCACGCCGACGCCGTGCTTCTGGATGGCGTAGGCGGCGTCGATCGTCACCTGGTCATCGGTGGCGTCGCGGTGCTCCATGCCCAGGTCATAGTAGTCCAGCTCGACGTCCACGAACGGGAAGACCAGCTTGTCCTTGATCCATTGCCAGATGATCCGGGTCATCTCGTCGCCGTCGATGTCCACGATGGGATTGGCGACCTTGATCTTGGCCATGCGGCTTCGTCCTGTTCTGCAAGTTTCCGGAGGTGGCGGCGGTATAGCGAGAGCGAGCGCGCGAGGCAAAGGGGCAGACGCCGGCGATTAACCCTGCCTGAAAAAAGCCGCCTGCGGTCAAGCTGAACCCGATCCTGACAGGTGGGTTTTCCGCGGTGGAAGGGCGTGCCCTGCTCCAGAGGGATACGCGACGTGGACACAGAGACCGAACGCCTGATTCAACGCTGGATCATCGCCTTTTGCGAAGTGCCGATCCTGGTCGACGCGGATCTGATGCGGACTGTGCTTGCCGAAGTCGAAGCGAAGCAGGAGACACGGACCCATGACTGAAAAGACCTTCAGGCCGGCGAACGGACAGAACAGGCCACAGCCAGGGGGCCGCGACCGGCAGGATCGTCCACAAGCTGACCCGGCCCGCAGCCGTCAAGGCCCGCAAGGTTGCGGCCTCCCGCGATAACCCCGAATATCTGGTCGAAAGCGGCAAGACCGGCGCCCGCGCCGCACACAGGACGTCGGAACTGCGCAAGGCCTGAGGCAGCCTCTGCGCATTGGGGGGAAGAACGATGCGTATGATCCCACTGACGGCCATGGCCGCCTTGCTGACCTCCTGTGGCGATGGCCAGTCCGCCATGGCGGATCCCGGAGGCGGCGTGCGCGGCGCGTCGGCGGGCGCCGAGGCTGATGCCCCCAACCCGAACCAGCGCACCTTCCGCGACTGGCTGGTCGTCTGCGACAACATCGGGACCTGCCACGCCTTCGGCCATGCGACCGAGGGAACCGGCTGGGTTCGGATCACCATGGCCGCCGGACCGGAGGCGACGCTCCGGATCGCCGTCGGCTTCTGGCCCGAGAACGGCACATTCGGCGGGCCGGTGACGGTGCGCGTGGACACGACCACCTTCGACGGCTTGACGGCGGCGACCGGCGAAGACGCTCCCTCCCTCGCCACGGTCGGTCCCGGGATGGCCCGCGCCCTGGTCGATGAGATGGCTCAGGGCCAGACCATGACCCTGAACGCCGGCGCCGAGACCGTACCGATCTCCCTGAGCGGCGCCGCCGCCTCCCTCTTGTGGATCGACGAACATCAGGGGCGGCTGGACACGACCACCGCCCTGATCCGCAAGGGGTCGCGCCCCGCCTCCGCCGTCCCCGCGGCAGCTCCCGTCCCCCGCATCACGCCGGCGCCGGCCGTGTCCCAGACGGGATACGGCGATCAGGAGGGCCAGACCCTGCCGGCCGCGATCGAGGCCCTGCCTGCCGTGGTCCAGTGCCGCGCCGACACCGACTTCAACCTCGACCTGCAGAAGGTGATCTCTTCCGCCCGGCTGGACGCGAACACCATACTATGGAGCGTGCCGTGCGGCGCCGGGGCCTACAACTTCTCCAGCGCCTGGTTCACCGCGACGCCCCAGGGCGCAAACCCGCGCCGGGTCACCTTCCCCACCGCGTCCGGCGAGCCTCAGGATCAGTTGGTCAACGCCGCCTATGACCCGGCGACGCGGGTTATCGACGCCTTCAACAAGGGGCGCGGCCTCGGCGACTGCGGCATGGCCGACAGCTGGACCTGGACCGGCCAGGGCTTCGTCCTCAAGTCGTCGTCGGAGATGTCCGAATGCTGGGGCGTGCCCGGCGACTACTGGCCCACAACCTGGGTCAGCGAGTGACAGCTCGCACGGACATCGACGTCCTCGTCATCGGCGCGGGCCCTGGGGGACTGACGGCCGCCAACTATCTCGCCCGCTTCCGTCGCTCGGTCCTTGTCGCGGACGGAGGCTGCCCCCGAGCGAGCTGGATCCCCCTCAGCCACAACACGCCGGGATTTCCTGCCGGGATCAGCGGCGACGCCATCCTCGCCCGGATGCGCGAACAGGCCGAGGAATATGGGGCGCGAATCGAGCCCGGCTGGGTGCAGGGCCTCGTCCGCGACGGCGCGGGGTTCACTGCGTCGATCGACGGCCGCGAGGTCCGGGCCCGGGCTGTGTTGCTGGCGACCGGCGTCGTCGACCATCACCCCGATCTGCCAGGCGTCGAGCGCGCCATCGAGCGGGCGCTCGTCCGCATCTGTCCGATCTGCGACGGCTATGAAGCCACCGACAAGGCGGTCGCGGTCCTCGGCCACAGCGACAAAGGCGCGAGCGAGGCGGCCTTTCTGCGCACCTATTCGGACCGGGTGACCCTGATCCACGTCGGACCGCCCGGCGACCTGACCGAGCGCGAGGCGCTGGTGCGTCTGGGCATCGAACTGGTCGAGACGACGATCGAAGCCGTTCGGCTGGAAGGCGACCGGGTCACCGCCTTCTGCTGGGGCGGCGCCGACCGATCGTTTGACCTCGTCTATTCGGCGCTGGGCACGTCGCCGAACGCCGGGCTGGCCCAGGCGCTGGGCGCACGACTGGCCGACGACGGCCGCCTCGAGGTCGATCTGCATCAGAAGACCAGCGTCCCCGGCCTCTACGCCGCTGGCGACGTCGTGCGCGGCCTCAACCAGATCGCCGTCGCCACCGCCGAGGCCGCCGTCGCCGCCACGGACATCCACAACACCCTTCGTCAGGCGGATGGGCAGACGGTGTAGAACGTTCGACGGGCGAGTTGCGGCGCTCTTGGAGCGCGGACCTCCAGGTCCGCTCTTTGCGCCGCCGAAGAGCGGACCTGGAGGTCCGCGCTCCTTTGAGTCTCTTTGACCGCCGAACGCTCCAGTTTCTCTGCCAAAAGCGGGATAAGGAATTTATTCTTACCTGCCCCTTGCGCAGCTTGACCCTGCTCCCCACGTCCGGGATCGATCTTTGACAGTTAAATCCAGCACCGGTGGCAAATGCCGGGACTGCGGTCGAAGCGGACATTCGAGGCCGCACAAGTCGTTGATTTCTCTCAACCGACTGACCGGTTCGTCCGTTTCGTCATCCTGTTTTTCGTCCGGATGATCCGGACAAAGCGCTCAAGCAGCGAGACAGAGCCTGTCCTCCGGCCGATCGGAGATCGGACCGGGTGGCGCGTCGAGCGGTAGCGCTCCAGGAAGCATCAGGCGAAGGCTGCCCTCACCCGGCGCTCCAGGACCGTCAACGGCATCCGCCCGCCGTCCAGCACGGCCGAGTGGAACCGCTTCAGGTCGAAGCCCGGACGGCCCTTCACATCCTCGCGAAGGGCCGTAATCGCGATCTCGCCCATCTTGTAGGAACAGGCCTGACCCGGCGCGGAACAATAGCGGTCGATCTCCGTCTCGTTCGGATCGCCGACGTTCTCGGCCATGAAGCGGATCGCCTGTTCGCGGCTCCAGCCCCTGGAATGCAGGCCGGTGTCGACCACCAGACGGCAGGCACGGAACAGGAAGCTCTCCAGATAGCCGATGCGGCCGAACGGATCGCCGTCATACAGACCCAGCTCATCGGCCAGCCGCTCCGCATACAGACCCCAGCCCTCGCCATAGGCGGAGAAGCCCACCGTCTTGCGATACAGCGGCAGGTCCGCCGACTGCAGCGCCAGCGCGCCCTCGAACAGGTGACCCGGCGCCGCCTCATGATAGGTCAGGGTCTTCAGCGTCCAGCGCGGCCAGTCCGCCGTGTCCTTGAGGTTGATGAAGTAGATGCCCGGCCGCGTCCCATCCAGGCTGCCGCCCTGGGCATAGCCGCCGGGCGCCCCGGCCTCGATCGCGGGCGGGACCCGGTTGACCAGGAACTCGCTGGTCGGAACCCGGGCAAAGACCTCGGGCATGCGCGCGCGGACGCGGGCCATCTCGGCATTCACGTAAGCCAGCAGGTCCGCGCGACCGGCGTCGGTATTGGGCCACACGAACCGGGCCTCGGTCCGCAGGGCCGCCATCCGCTCGGCGACCGACCCCTGGGAATAGCCCTCGCCCTTCAACAGCTCATCGGCCTGGGCCTGAATCTCGGCGACCTGTTCCAGACCCAGCTGGTGGATCTCGGCGGCGGTCGAGGTCGTGGTGGTGAAGGCCTTCAGGTTCAGGGCGTAGTAGGCGTCGCCGCGCTCCAGCCGTCCGATGCCCGCGTCGTGGACGGCGCTCACGCGCTGGATCTTCAGGGCCTCGATCTGGCGTTCCAGCGCGGCGCGCACCGGTCCGTCCAGCAGGGTCGTCGCCCGCTCGACGTGGTCACCTTCGATCCTGGCCTCCGACATCTTGCGGGCCAGGCTGCTGACCATGGCCTGGTCTGCGCCCTGCTGGTCCCGCAGCGCCGTCAACTGCCGGATCGTTGTGTCGAGGATGAAGTCAGGCGCGACCACCCCCATCCCGGCGTGGGCGACGCTGCGTTCGGTGTCGCCGTCCAGCGCGCCTGCAAAGGCGTTCAGCCGCTCGATGAAGGCGTCGGCGTCTTCGCGGGTTTTCACCGGATGGGTCGTGTCGAGGAAGCTCGGCACGTCGATATAGGCGCCGTTGATCTGGCTGACCGCGTAGGGGGTTCGCCGCCAGCCGCTGGCCGTGTGCCACGGGAAGTCGGCAGCGGCCGCGGCAACCTCCTTCTGGAAGCCCAGGATGTCGTAGCTCAGTCGCCCTGCGTTCGAGAGGGCGGCCGGATCGATGGTCTGGAGTTCGGCCAGCTGCGCCCGCGCCTCGGACCGGCCGGCCTCGGCATGGGCGAGGGAGCGATCGTTCAGGCGGGCGCGCTGGCCGGCCCGCGCGCCGACATCCAGACCGAGCGATGTCGCCTGCTGCGGGGCGTCGTTCAGGTCGGCCTCGAACTGGCGGGACAGGATTGCGTCCAGGCGCGCGTCCTCATCCGCAGGACGAGCAAAGGCAAGGGTCGGCAGGGCGGCGAGCCCCGCCGCGGCGGCGGCGGAGCCGAGCAGGCGGCGACGGTCGATCATGTCGGTATCCTTGAGTTTCGAGGATCAGGCGGCCGCCTGGGCCGCCGTCCATTCGGTGATGACCCGCTCGAGCACCGTCAAAGGAACCCCGCCGGTGTTCATGCCCGTGTCGTGGAAGGCCTTGATATCGAACCTGTCGCCCAGCGTCGCCTTCGCTGTCTCGCGCAGCTCGACCCATTTGGTGTGCCCCAGCTTGTAGGAGCAGGCCTGGCCCGGCCAGACGCAGTAGCGTTCGATCTCCGTGGTCACCGCGCTCTCGGCGTCGCCCAGGGCATCAACCATGAAGCGGATCGCCTGTTCGCGGCTCCAGCGCTTGGCATGCATGCCGCTGTCGACCACCAGACGCGTGGCCCGGAACATCAGCGACTGCAGGTATCCGATCTTCCCGGTCGGATTATTCTCGTACATGCCGATCTCGTCGGCCAGCTGTTCGGCGTACAGACCCCAGCCCTCCGAATAGGCCGAGAAGCCCAGCACCTTCATCAGCAGCGGCGTGTTCGCCTTCTCCTGCGCCAGGCTGATCTGGTGGTGATGGCCCGGCACCGCCTCATGATAGGTCAGGGTCGGAAGCTGCAGCTTCGGCCACTCCGCCGTGTCGCGCAGATTGATGTAGTAGATGCCCGGCCGCGACCCATCCAGCGCGGGCGCGTTGTAGTAGCCGCCAGGCGCACCGGCCTCGATCGCCTTGGGCACGCGCCGGATCTCCACGGCGGCCTGCGGCAGGCGGCCGAAATACTGCGGCATGCGGCGGCGGACCTCCTCCGTCTGCGTATTGAGGTCGCGCAGCAGCTGCTCCTTGGCCTCGTCCGTATTGGGATAGCGCTGGGCCGGCTCTTCGCCGAGCGCCTTGATCCGCGCGCCCACCGATCCCTGCGTCAGCCCCTGGGCCTTCAGCAGTTCGTCGGCGCGGGCCGACAGCTCGGCCAGCTGGGCCAGGCCGATCTCGTGGATCTCGTCGCCCGACAGATTGGTGGTCGTGTAGCTCTGGATGCCGAAGCGATAAAAGTCCTCGCCGTTCGGCAGGCGCCAGACGCCGGCGTCATGGGTCGCCCCGGCCTGGCGCGCCCGCAGCGCATCCGCCTGACGGCTCAGGGCCGGGAAGACGGCGTCGTTGACGATGGCCTCGGCGCGCGAGCCCCAATCGCCGGAGATCAACTTCTCACCCGTCCGGCGGACGACCGACTGGACCAGGGTCGTCCCCGCCGCGCCAGGCGACATAAGCGACTCCATCTGGCTCAGGGTGCGGGCGATGATGAAGTCGGGCGGGACCGCCCCGGCCTCGAACTCGGCCTCGATTCGCGCGGTCTCCTGATCCAGGGCCGTGGCGAAGGCCGAGACGCGGCTGAGGTAGGCCTCGGCATCCTCCGACGTCTCGATCGAGTGCTGGCTGTCGAGGAAGTCGGGAATCCCCTGATAGGAGCCGGTCAGTTGGCTGACGCTATAGGGCGAGGGGCTAAATCCGCCGCCGTAGGGGAAGTCGTAGCCGATCATGGCCGTGTCGCCGAAATACTCGAGCGAATCGTACCAGACCTTTTCGTCGGTGCTCAGGGCGCCGCGGTCGACGGCCTTCAGCTCGGTCATCTGCCGGCGGAAGGTCGCCTTGTCCGCATCGATCTTGGCCTGGGACCGGTCGTCGAGCCGGGCCTTCATCGGCGCGTTCGGACCCTTGTCGAAGCCGAGCGAGGTCAGCAGCTCTGGAGACGTCATCAGCGTCTCCTGAACGATGGAATTCATGACCGCCGTGAAGGCCGCCGATGCCGTTCCGGCCTGGGGCCGGGCGATGACCTGCCCGGCCGCCAGCAGGCTGGCTCCGGCGGCGGCGGTGAACATGAGGCGGCGGCGGTCGATCATGGCGGGCTCCCGAAAACGTCGGGCTGCATTGGTCACCAACCGCGCCCTCTGGACAAGCGCTCTGTCGTTACAAATCCGTCAGGCCGACCAGCCGCTCGGCGAATTGTGGTTCCACGGCGTCACCACCTCCGAAGCCCGGCGACGCGCCGTCCGGGCCCGGGGGCGGTGCTTGGGGAAACCGTCCAGAACCGCGAGGACCACGGCGAGCCATCCTCATGCGGCTTCCTTATGTGTACGATGAACCTCTTCCATGGCGGACTCCTGTGCCGATTGCCTTTGATGTATGACATATCAGCTTGACAACGCTCGTTCGCAAACCAGTAGTATAACGGGTCAGCCCTAGGTGACCTTATGCGTGACTCCCTCTCCGGCCTGCCGCTTTCGTCGATTCGCGTGTTCGAGGCGGCTGCGCGTCTGAACAGCTTCACCCGCGCGGCGGAGGAACTGGGCATGACCCAGGCGGCGGTCAGCTGGCAGATCAGGGCGCTGGAGACGCGGCTGGGATTCAGCCTGTTCCGGCGCCTGCCGAGGGAGGTGCAGCCGACGGAACCAGGCGAGCGGCTGTCGCGGGCCGCGACCGAGGCCATGACCCTTCTCCGCCGCGCCTTCGCCGAGGTGACCGAGGCGGATCAGGGCGTGCTGTCGATCACCACCCTGACGACCCTCGCGACCCAGTGGCTGGCGCCCCGGCTGGGGGCGTTCCAGGTCGCTAATCCGGGGCTGGCGGTGCGGCTGGACACCAGTCCAACGATCATCGACCTGGCGCGCGAAAACATGGACATCGCCCTGAGGTCCGGTGACGGCGACTGGCCGGGCGTCGAATGCGCCATGCTGATGCCCAGTGTGTTCACCCCCCTTTGCAGTCCGGCCCTGTGCGAGCGGCTGGGGCTGGAGACTCCAGCCGACCTGGTCGATGCGCCCCGCGTCGGGGATGAGAAGGAGTGGGCGGCCTGGTTCGTCTGCGCCGGGGTCACGACGGCCGCGACGCCCGCGTCCCGGCTGCGGGCCGACATCCAGGGGCTGGAGGTCGCGGCGGCCATGGGCGGTCAGGGCGTCGCCCTCGGGTCGCCCATTCTGTTCGCCCGGGAGATCAGGGCGGGCCTGCTGGTCCGGCCGTTCCGGCAGACGGTGAGACTGTCCGAAGGCTATTTCATCGCCTGGCCGGAAGACCGCCGGCGATCGCCCAAGATCGCCCGCTTCCGCGACTGGCTGCTCGCCGAGGCGGCGGCCGATCCCGACATCGCCGCCGAGATCGCTCTTATTCCTCCCCCGTCGGGGGAGGTGGCTCGAAGCGAAGCGTAGAGACGGAGGGGGCTCGCCCCAGACGCCAGAGTTTGAGGCCGGCCCCCTCCACCACTTCGTGGTCCCCCTCCCCCGATGGGGGAGGATTATGCCCGCATGATGCCCTGAAGCACCGCCAGCGGCACCGAGCCGTTGAGGAGCATCCGGTCGTGGAAGGCCTTGATGTCGAAGCCGGGCTTCGCCTGCGCCTCCTGACGCAGGCCCTCGATCACGGTCTGGCCCAGCTTGTAGGAACAGGCCTGGCCCGGCCAGACGATGTAGCGATCGACCTCGGACTGGGCCGAGTTGGCCGGGGTCGCGGCCTCGGCGATCATATAGGCGATGGCCTGTTCGCGGCTCCAACGCTTGTCGTGCAGGCCGGTGTCGACGACCAGCCGAACGGCGCGGAAGAGGTAGGCCTGGAGGTAGCCGATTCGACCCAGCGGGTTGCCCTCGTACATGTTCAGGTCGTCGGCAGCGACGCGTTCGGAATACAGGGCCCAGCCCTCATTGTAGGCCGAGAAGCCACTGGTCCGACGATAGATGGGCAGGGTCCCGGCCTCGCGCGCGACCGAGATCTGGAAGTGATGGCCCGGCACCGCCTCATGATAGGTCAGGGTCGGCAGCGACCATTTCGGCCGGTTCGCCGTGTCGCGAAGGTTGATGTAATAGGCGCCCGGCCGCGAGCCATCCAGCGACGCCGCCTGGTAGTAGCCGCCCGGCGCCCCGATCTGGATCGAGACCGGCACGCGCCGGATCTCGACCGGCGCCTGGGGCAGGGTCGAGAAGACTTCCGGAAGGCGCGGCGTGATGGCCGCGACTATGTCGTTCAGCGAGGCGATCAGGGCGACCTTGCCCTCGTCGGTGTTGGGCCACAGGTGCTGCGGGTCCTGGCCGAGCGCATTGACCCGTTCGCCGACCGTGCCCTCGGTCATGCCGAGGCTCTTGAGGATGGTGTCGATCTCGGCCTGGATCGAAGCGACCTGCTGCAGGCCGATCTCGTGGATCTCGGCCCCGGTGTAGGTGGTGGTCGTGTAACCCCGGATGCCGAGGTTGTAGAGCCGTTTGCCCTGCGGCAGCCGCCACACGCCGACGTCGGTCGAGGCGTTCGGGCGCTGGGCCTCGAACACCGCGATCTGGCGGGTCAGGGCCGGCCTGATCTCTTCGTCGACGATGACGGCGGCGCGGGCGCCCCAGTCTCCGGCCAGCGACTTCTCGCCGGTCTTGCGGACCAGGGCCTGGACCATGGCCATCTCGGCGGCGGGCGTATCGCGCAGCGTCTTCAGCTGGGTCTGGGTCTTGTCCATGATCACGGCCGGCAGGGTGATGCCCGCCCCGGCGTCCGCCTCAAGCCGGGCGTTCTCCTGATCCAGCTGGACCGCGAAGGCCTTGAGCCGCGACAGGAAGGCCTCGGCGTCGGCCGTGGTCTCCAGCCGGTGCTGGTTGGTCATGAAGTCGGGGACGCTGAAATAGGCGCCGCCGTTCTGTGCGACGATATAGGGCGAGCCGACGAAGGGCAGTTCGGCGCGCATCGCGGCCGTCTCGGCCTGGAATTGCGAGACCGCCAGGGTGACTCTCATGCTGTCCGAGAGGCCCTCGCTCGACCAGGCCTTGAGCCGCTCCCAGCGGGCGATGTCGCGGGCCTTGTCCTCAGCTTCCGCCTCGAGGCTGAGGTCGCCGAGACGGCCCGCCAGATGGGCGCGGTCGTCCTTGTCGATCCCCAGGCTGGTGGCGAAGGTCGGGCTGCGTTCGACGTTGTCGTAGAACCAATCGGTCAGCAGGGCGTCGAGCGCAGCGTCCTGCTGCGACCGGGCGAAGGCCGCGACCGGCAGGGCGGCGATGAGGCCGGCGCCGGCGGCGGAGAGCATGAGGCTACGACGATCAAGCATGGGAGAACCTTCCAGAACGCGGGTCCGGCGGCTTTATCCGGACCAAAAACAGGGTGACGAAACGGACGAACTGACGAGCCGTTTTATTAAAATCAAAGACTTGGCCGAGCGCGAAGGGGCCTGCGGCGGAATTATCCGAAATTTTCGGACGAAACGGACAGACGGAAAACCTTGGGACGTTTCAAAGATCACTCGCCTTCAGATGGCTGTCGGTCCCAGTCGGCGCAAGGGTGGAAGCGGAATAAAATCCTTACCCGTCATTCCGTCGCGGCGCCGAGCCAGGCTTCGCGGAAGGCCAGTTGTGCGGGCGTAACAAGCCCGCCGCCAGCCTCGACGCGCACCAGGGTGAACGACGGATCGGGGGCGAAGCGCAACATGGCGGATCGCTCCACCCCGCGCTGGAGGAAGCGGATCGAGACCTCGTCGCCGGGCTTCGCGACGGCGAGCGCGGCGGTCCAGTCCGCCTGGCCGGCGATGGCCTTGTCGCCCACCGCGACGATCTGGTCGCCACGATCCAGGCCGGCGGCGTACAGCGGCGTGCCGGGCGCGAGGGCGGCCGCGATGACGGGAGCGCCCGTTGCCGGAAGGCGGACCGCTCCCGCCCAGGCGGCGGTCGGACGGACGGGCTGGATCAGGATGCCCGCCTGGGCCAGCAGCGGGCCGAAGTCGGGCAGGTCGCTGCCCTCGATCGTGCGGGCGAACCAGTTCCGGGCGAAGCCGGGATCGCCGGTGACCTCGGCCAGAGCGGCCTCGATGTCGGCGGGCGCATAGGGCCGCTCGGGCACGCCGTGGGTGCGCCACATCGCGCGCATCAGGTCGTCCAGCGTCACGCCGGGGAACCGCTGGCGCAAGGTCAGATCCAGACCGAAGCCGATGACCGCGCCATAGGGATAGTAGGAGACGAAGATGTTCGGGTTGGTCGGGTCGATGGAGGTGGCCGCATCGACGAACGGCGCGCGCAGGCTCATCTCCTGGGGCGAACCGAAGCGACGGCCGGCCGCGTTCTGAACGACGTCCAGCTGGCCGCCCATCTCACCGAGGAAGGCGTCGGTGTTGGCCACGCCCGCCCGGCGGATCGTCAGAGGGCCGTAGTAGCTGGTGAAGCCTTCGGCGAACCACAGGGACGGGGTCGGATTGGCGCGGGTGAAGTCGAACGGTTCCAGTTCGTCGGGGCGGATACGCTCCACATTCCAGGAGTGGAAGAACTCGTGGCTCAGGGTTCCCAGCTGGTCGAAATTTGCGTCCTTCAGGGAACGGGTGTCGTTGATGATGGTGGAGTTGCGATGCTCCATCCCGTCGCCGTTCACCCAGGGCAGGTAGTCGGCGATGAAGGTATAGGTCCCGAAATCGTAGTCGGGCACGTCGCCGAAGACGGCGATCTGCTGGTCCACGATGCGGCGGGCGCGCTCGGTGAAGGTGTCCATCTCCGCGTCCGTGCCGGCATGGTGCATGGCGATGCGGATGGTGCGGGGAACGCCCGCGTCATCGACCGTCCACTCGCGCACCATGTGAGCGCTGAGCTCGGTCGGACTGTCCATCAGATACTGCAGGTTCGGGGCGGCGAAGGTGTGGGGCTCTGCCTGCGGCTGGAGCTGGGTCGCAACGATCCAGTCGGGCGAGAACGGCTTGAACCGCACGGTGACCGGCCGGTCGTCGAAGCCCGTCGCCCAGGCGAGGGTCGAGGGCATGTTCAGGTGGGCGTGACTCGCGTCGATCTGGGAATAGGTGCCGTCCGAGCGATCGGCGAACAGGGTGTAGGAAAGGCTGACCGTGCCGTCATGGCCCGGAACGGTCCAGCCGTAGGGATCGGTCCGATCGATGGTCAGCGGACGACCGCGCCCGTCGACCGCGGAGACGGAATAGATGTTCTTGGCGAACTCGTGGATCGCATAACGGCCGGGCGAGGAGCGCGACATCTGGAACCGCACCGGGGCCGAACCGACCTCGCGATAGGTGACGGTGATCCGCGCCTCGTGGTGAACGGCGTTGTCGAAGCTGACGTCGTAATCCTGGGCGTGTGAGAGGCCGGCCCCGAAGGTCAGGGCGGCAAAGCAGGCGGACGCGGTCAGCAGGCGACGAACGGACATGGGAACTCCGGAACTGGGACGGGCGCATAGGGGCGCAAGCGGAGCGGCGAGGCAAGGGGGGCGGTGCATGTCTCCTCCCTGTTCGCCGCTTGGCGAATGGGGAGGTGGCGCGACGCCGCTTGGCGTCGTGACGGAGGGGGCGAGGTGACGTGTGAAGTGAGAGGGCCGGTGCTCGCTCGTGGAGACCCGATCGCCCCCTCCGTCAGCTCGCGAAGAGCTCGCTGCCACCTCCCCATCGCTGCGCGACAGGGAGGAGACATGAGGCCTCACCCCGGCCGAAGTTCCTGCTTCACCCGTTCGGCGAGCGTCTTGATGTCCAGCGGCTTGGGCAGGAAGGAGACGCCAGCCTCGTCCTGCAGCAGGTCCGAGAAGTCGCTCTCGGCATAGCCGGAGATGAACATGACCGGGGCGTCGCCGAGGTACTGGCGCGCCTTTTTCAACAGGCTCGGCCCATCAAGGCCCGGCATGATGACGTCGGAGATCATCATGTCGATCTGGCCGGCCCACTCCTCGGCGAGCAACAGGGCCTCCTCGCCGTCGGCGGCCTCGATGACCTCGTAGCCGCGCTGGCGCAGCAGGCGGGCGGCAATGCCGCGCACGGCGGCTTCGTCTTCGACGAACAGGATGCGGCCGTTGCCCGACAGGTCGCGGGGGGCGCTCTTGACCTTGGCCTCGACCGGGCCGACCTCGATCAGCTCCTGTTCCGAGGCGGCGGGCAGGAAGATGCGGAAGGCCGCGCCCGCCCCCTCCAGATTGGTCACACCGATATGGCCCCCGGCCTGCTGGACGATGCCGTAAACGGTGGCCAGGCCCATGCCGGTGCCCTCATTGACCGCCTTGGTGGTGAAGAAGGGTTCGAAGATCTTGTCCAGCAGCTCGGGCGGGACGCCGGGGCCGGTGTCGGAGACCTCGATCAAGGCGCTCTCGCCGTCGGGCGCCTCAAGCCAGCCGAGGGTCCGCGCATCGGCCTGGGTCAGACGCAGGGTCTTGATGGTGACGACGCCTGCGCCGGGCTCGACCACGCCGCGCATGGCGTCGCGGGCGTTGACGGCAAGGTTCATGACCGCCGTCTCCAGCTGGGACTTGTCGGCCATGACCACTGGCAGGTCGCGGCCATAGTCCGTCTCCAGCCGCACGTCCTCCCGCAGCAGGCGGCGCAGCAGGACCGCAAACTCCCCGACCAGCTCGCCGAGATCGAGCCGCTCGCGACGCACCGTGGACTTGCGCGAGAAGGCCAGCAGCTTGCGCACCAGGTCGGCGGCGCGGATGCCCGTCTGGCGGATCTGGTTCAGGCCGTCATAGGACGGATCGCCGACCGGGTGACGTTCCAGCAGCTCGGACAGCTGGAGCTGGATCGCGGTCAGCAGGTTGTTGAAGTCGTGGGCCACGCCGCCGGCCAGCTGACCCACGGCCTGCATCTTCTGGGCCTGCGACAGCTGCAGCTCCATCGACTTCTGGGCCGAGACGTCGAACAGCCAGACGCGGCGCTTGTCGCCTTCCGGGGCGACATAGAGGTGCAGCATCCTGTCGGGATGGGCGCGAGCGACCAGCTCGATCGGGCCGGTCGAGCCGGCGGCGATGCGGGCGCGGGCCTCGGTCACTCCGGCGGGATCGAACAGATGGCCGAAGGCGGCGTCGCGGGCCGAGGCGGGGCCGGTCAGGGTCGCCAGCGCCGGATTGGGCTCCTCCGCGCGGCCGGCGAAGATGTCGTCCCCCGCGATGACGGCCGAGCCGAACGGAGCGCCGGCGGCCATGGCGCGCGCGTCTCCGTTCGAGGCGGCATAAGCGGGCGCGGGGACGGCGGTCAGGGTGTTGCTGAGGGTCGCCTCGGGCGCCTCACGGACCAGGAAACGCCCCTCCCCGGCCTGGCCGATCAGGACCTCGATCTCACGGTCGCCGATCAGGACGATGGCGCGGCCCTGCTCGCCTTTGCGGGCCTGGGCGAAGGCCATGTAGAGGGCCTGGGCGGACTTGCCCTTGGGCAGATTGACGGTCGCGCCATTCTGGGAGGCCCAGGCGCCATTATAGGCCAGCACGGCGCCGGAGGCCCAGACCAGGGCGGCGGGCTCGGCCATGGCGTCCAGCATCTCCACCGCCACGTCGCCGTCGGGCCGGTCGCTGCGGCTGTGGACATCGATCCGGTTGAAGGCGAACAGGCCCATCAGGGCGACCGCGGCCACCGTGACCAGCAGGATCATGTGCGGCGTCGTCAGGGGCCCGGCCTGGAAGGCGGGCCAGGCCAGGGCGGCGATGGCCACGGCGAAACCGACCGCCATCAGGATCACGGTGATGTCGAACTTCGGCGCCGACGGCGCGTTGGAAACGGTCATGGCAAGTCAGCCCCGCGAATCAGTGGGCTGATCATACAGCGCTATCGCCGCTTCCGCTTCTGCATGACGAAGCCGATGATCCTGGCCGCCGCCTCGAAATGTTCGCGCGGGATGGTCTCGTCGATGTCGACGGCGGCGTAGAGGGCGCGGGCCAGGGGCACGTTCTCGACGATCGGGACGTCGTGCTCGCGCGCGACCTCGCGGATGCGCAGGGCCAGGGCGTCGACGCCCTTGGCGACGCAGACGGGGGCGGCGTCGCCGGCCTCATAGCGCAGGGCCACCGAATAGTGGGTCGGGTTGGTGACGATGACCGTGGCTTTCGGGACGTTCTGCATCATCCGCTGACGGCTGCGCTGCATGCGGATCTGTTTCAGCTTGGCCTTCACATGGGGGTCGCCCTCGGTGTTCTTGTACTCCTCCTTGACCTCTTCCTTGGTCATGCGCTGACGCTTGGCGAACCGCATCCGCTGCCAGATGAAGTCCGCGCCGGCGCCCAGAACCAGGAAGACCAGGGTCGAGGCCATCAGGGCGATCATCAGGTCGCGCGCGAGCGGCAGGATCGCGGCGGGCGACATCGCCGCCATGTTCTCGAACTCGCGCATATGCGGCTCCAGGACCATCCAGCAGATGATCGACACGGCGATCAGCTTGGCGAAGGTCTGGGCGAACTGCATCAGGCCGTCGGGGCCGAAGATGCGTTTGAGCCCCCCCATCGGGCTGACCTTCTCCCATTTGGGCTTCATCTTCTCGGCGGAGAACAACAGTCCGTGCTGGAAGACGTTGCCCCCGACCCCGCCGATGATGGTGGCCAGCATGACCGCGCCGAGGAAGGGCGCCACGGCCCAGACGGCGTTCATGCCGATCTCGACGCCGGCGCCCGCCTCCAGCCCGCCGATCAGCAGGTGGGGCGAGGCGATGAAGGGCATGAAGGCCTCGCCGATCGAGGTGGCGAAATAGCCGCCGCCCATGACGATGACGGCGGTGGCGCCGAGGAGGCTGAGGGCCGGGGCGACGTCGGCGGATTTCGCGACGTCGCCCTTTTTTCGCGCTTCCTCGAGTTTCTGGGGTGTCGCCTCTTCTGTCTTCGAGTCGGGATCCTTGTCGTCAGCCACCGACCCCTCCCGAGACGAACAGGTTGGCCAGGTTGCGGTAGCGGTCGATGAAGACCGTTCCCAGCACGCCGAGCGACAGGGCGAAGATCGACAGGCCCAGGATGATGCTGAGCGGGGCGGCGGCGAAGAAGATCTGGAACGCCGGCATCACCCGCCCGACCAGGCCCGCCGCGAGGTTGAAGATCAGGGCGAAGACGATCACCGGCGCCGACAGCTGGACGCCCAGCATGAAGCTGTCGCCTACCGTGCGGATGGCCAGCTCGGCGAAGTCGGCGGCGATCAGGGGACGCGCCGGGGCGATCAGCTCGTAGGACCCCACCAGCCCGGCGATGAACAGGTGATGGGTGTTGGTGGCGAAGACCAGGACCGTGCCGAACAGCATCAGGAAGGCGGCGATGGTGGTGTTCTGGCCGCCCATGAGCGGGTTGGCGGTCTGGGCGAAGCTGAGCGTGGTCTGCAGCGAGACGATCTCGCCGGCGGTCGACAGGGCGCTGGTGAAGATCCGCAGGATGGAGCCGATCATCAGGCCGGTGATCACCTCGCGGATGACCCAGCCGACCGTGGCGCCGAGGCTGTCGGGCAGGGCCGGAAGGGACCCGCCGATGACAGGCCACAGGCAAAGCGAGATGACGAGGGCCAGGGACAGGCGGATGCGCGGCGGGACATAGGTCTCGCCGATGCCCGGCAGGGTCACGATGATCGCGCCGATGCGGGCGAAGATCAGCCCGCCGGCCCAGACCTGATCGGCGGTGGCATAGGGCTCCATTCAGCCCCGCTACATGCCCGAGATGCGCGCCGCGATGGTCCGCATGAAGGCGCCGAGAAGGCCTCCCATCAGCGGCAGGAACAGCAGCAGGGAGATAAAGATGGCGATGATCTTGGGGGCGTAGACCAGGGTCTGTTCCTGGATCTGGGTCAGGGCCTGGAACAGACCGATGCCGACGCCCACCACCAGACCGACGAGCAGCACGGGCGCACACAGCTGGATCGTCAGCCACAGGGCGTCGCGGCCCACATCCAGAACTTCCGCGCCGCTCATTGTCCAACCCTGGAAAAACTACTGGGCAGAAAATGCCGGGAGCGTGGTTAACGGGAGGTTAGCGTGACGAACGACCAGACTCCGAAAAACGAGGCGGACGACACACGCTTCCTCGTCGGCCTCAATGCCTGGTTATAGCCGGAGCGCTAACTCGCCGCCTTCTCGCGTTGCGCTTCGGCGTCCTGCCGTCGCCCGAGCCGGTCCAGCGCCGCGGCGTGGGCCAGATGCAGCTCCCGCCATTCGGGGGCGAAGGGTTCGGCCTGGGCGTATTTCGCTGCCGCCTCGGCCCAGCGGCCCTGGGCGGCCAGGGCATCCCCCCAACCCTTGAGAGGATCGGCCCAGCGCGGGCCGCGCTCGTGGGCGTCCCGGAAGCGGGTGACGGCGCGGGCCGTGTCGCCACGCCCCAGCAGGGCCAGCGCCCGGCGCTGGTAGGCGAACGGCAGTGAAGGGGCGAGTCGGATGGCGACGCCGTACTGGCGGTCCGCTTCGGCGTGCAGACCCCGCGCCTCCAGCACATCGGCGCGGAAGGCGGCGCAGGCGACATAGCGGTCGCCGCGCACGAAGGCGGCCTCGGCCTCGGCATAGCGGCCCGACAGCCCTTCGGCGAGACCGAGGAAACAGGGCGCCTCGTAGAAGGTGAAGGCGACATCGTCGTCAGCCTGCCAGAGGGCGTCCAGAGCCTCGGCCGCCGCCACGGCGCCCTCGCGATCTTCGTTCCCGAGCGCGCGATAGGCCTCCACCATGTGACGCGTCGCCGTCGTCATGACCGCATCCGGAGACGCAGCGGCGAGATGGCGAAGCGCTCCGGCGAAATCGTGCCGCCGCCCCTCGGAGTCGGCCAGACTGATTTCCTGACCGCCCAGCACGCCTTCGCCGCCCGTTTCATCGATGTCCGCCTGCGCGTCCTCGATCGTCTGCGTCCAGTCCTGAAGCAGGATCAGATAGGCCGCGCTTTGCATCGGCCGGTCGTTCTCGTCCTTCAACCGCACAAGTTGCCGGCCCGCGCGCGCGGCGGCCTCCTCGCCTTCTGCCTCGAACAGGTTCGCAATCAGCATGTCCCAGACGGCCTGATCCTTCGGCAGATCGCGCAACGCGAGCCGCAGCTTCTCGACCGCCTCGGCTTGACGTCCTGTGCTGGTCAGAAGGAGCGCCCAGTCATAAGCGAGCTCGCCGCGCGACCCGGGGTGGCCGGCATAGGCGCCGGGAATGAACCGTTCGGCGTCCTCGTAGCGCTGGGTCTCCAGCAGGTAGCTGGCAAACAGCCGGGGTTCGAACCGGCCATAGATGTATTCCGACGCCTCGATGATCAGGCGCGGCATCTCCGATTCCGGCCCGGTGAATGTTCGGCCACGCACGCCGTCGGCGCGGATGGTCAGGGAGACCTCGCCGTCGATGCTGACTGTCACTGCCCCCCCGATATGGGTCTCCTTGCCGAACCAGCCCCGCAGCAGCTTGTCGATCTCGCCGATCGACACGCCTGTGGAGGGCACGACCACAGGCACGTCGCGCGTCCAGTTCAGGGCGACGCTGCGGTTCTGGGACGAGTTGCGGGCGTCGGCGCCGATCGTGGTGATCGCGTCGGAGACGCTGCGGGCGATCACCTGACCGGTATGGCCGCGTCGCGTCAGGCCATAGGGGCTATCGAACGGATCCACGACCACAGCGCGCGAGTGGGCAGCGGTCCAGACCATCATGGCCAGGCCCGCGACGAAGGCGACCCCGACCAGGGCGGTCATGACCCGCAGGACGAATCCCATCCGCTCGTTGGACACCTGGGCCTTGATCAGGCGGCGCTGTTCCTCGACCAGAAGCACGGCCGGGTCGGGCGGACCCATGGCCTCTTCCGTGGCCTCCATGGCGTTCTCGGCCATCTCGATGGCGTCGAGGCTTTCGGTCGCCTTGTCGCGACGCCGGCCCAGCCGGATGCGTCCCTCGCGCGGATCTTCGTCGGTCATCCAGCCCCCTGAAGACGCCAGACTAGACCGATGTTCGGCGGCGGCAAAGCGGCCCGGTCCTTGCGGATTTCGCCTCGGAAGAGAGATTTCCCATGGTCTGGACCGCGATTTCGACCCGAAACGAGACACCGCCCATCGCGCGCGGCGGGTGGCTCGACGCCCTGCGTTTCATTGTGGCCTCAATGATCATCCTGCATCACTTCCAGGCGGCGGGCCCGGTTCCGCTGGCGGAAAGCCTGCATCCGGTGTTCGAGCGCGGCGGCTTCCTGCTGACCAACTTCTTCCTGATCGACAGCGGCTATGTGCTCATGCGCGTCTATGGCGGCGCCGTGGGACGCGGCGCGATGTCGCCGGGCGACTTCTTCATCAAGCGGCTCCTCAGGGTCTATCCGGCGCACCTGATCATGGGTCTGGCGCTGGTGGCGCTGGTGTTGCTGAGCGCCGCCTTCGGCATGTCGCCGCGCAATCCGGAATGGTTCGCCTGGGACCAGTTGCCGGCGCAGCTGACCCTGACCCAGGCCTTCGGCATTCACGGCGGCCTGGGCTGGAACGCACCGAGCTGGTCGGTCTCGGCCCTCGTGGGCTGCTATGTCCTGTTCCCCTATATCCTGCGGGCGCTGAAGAGCGTCGGGCCGTGGGGCGCGCTGGCGGGCGTCATCCTGCTGTATCTCGTCGCCAACGAGGCCTGCCACGCCTTCCTCGGCTACCCCGTCTATCAGATGCCCCTGAAGTTCGGCTTCCTGCGGGCCCTGCCCCTGTTCATTCTCGGCATGGGGCTGGCGGTGTTTTCGGAGAAGGTGTTCGTGGCGCCGCGCCTGGCCCGGATCGTCGGCGTCGTGGCGGCCGTGGGGCTGGCGATCGTGCAGTTCTACGGCAAGAACGCCCTGATCAGCCTGACCTTCATCTCCCTGATCATCCTCGCGGCGGGCGCCATCCCGGTGCTGCGTCCGTCGAAGCTGGTCGAGCGGGCCAGCGTGGTGTCCTTCTCGATGTTCATCACCAACGAGGTGGTTCGCATCGCCTGGTTCGGCGTCGCCAATGTCATGATCGCGAAATACGCCCTGTCGACCGAGATCCAATGGGCCATCTGGGGCGCGGGAGTGCTGGCCGCCGTCGGCTTCGCCTTCGCCTTCCACGCCGTGATCGACGACCCGATGCAGACCTGGATCAAGCGCCGGCTGGCGCGCGGCCGGACCTCGCGCCGACCGGTCGAACAGGGCGCGGTGGTCTCGATCGAGGGATGATCGGCTTTAGTGGGAGGACATCTTTGAGAAGACGTTCATCACCACCACGCCTGAGATGATCAGCGCCATGCCGATGACGGCGGGCGCGTCCAGCTTCTGGCCATTGAAGGCCCATGCGGCGGCCGAGATCAGCACGATGCCGGCGCCCGACCAGATGGCGTAGGCGACGCCGGTCGGAATCGACTTCAACGTGATCGACAGGAAGTAGAAGGCGACCGCGTAGCCGACGACGGTCACCACGGTCCACAGCGGGCGGCTGAAGCCGTCCGACTGCTTCATGGCTGTGGTGGCGATGACTTCGGCGACGATGGCTGTGGCGAGCATGATGTATTTCATGCCCGCCCGGCTAGCACACGCAATGCGGCGCAAATCGGGCGGGCCGCGCGCGCGGGGCGGCTTCTTCGGCTTCACAACTGATAGCGTTCGGCCTGTGTCTGACGTTCCACTCATGGCCTCGTCAGGGATCGTCGGCTTGCGGGCGGATGCGCAATCGTGCGCATTGGGAGCCATGTCTCCGGGTCTGCTTCGCGACGTCTACATCACGGGAACCGGCGCGTTCCTGCCCGGCGAACCTGTCGGCGTCGAGGCGATGGAGGACTTCATCGGCCGCATCGGCGGGCGCAGCTCCGCCGTCGGTCGGCGGGCCCTGCGCTGGAACGGGGTCGAGACGCGCCACTATGCCCTGGCGCGCGAGGGGCGCCCGCTGCATTCCAACGCCTCGATGACGGCGGAGGCGACGAAGGCGGCGCTGGAGGATGCAGGGTTGTCGATCGGCCAGCTGGGCCACCTCGCCACGGCCACGACCCAGGGCGACTATATCGTGCCCGGCCACGCCAGCGCCGTGCACGCCGAACTGGGCGCCGGCCCCATCGAGATCGCCAGCTACCAGTCCGTCTGCGCCTCCGCCCTGATGGCGGCCAAGGGGGCGTGGCTGCAGGTCCGGGCCGGAGAGGCCGAGGTCGCGGCGGCGGCGGCGGGCGAGTTCTCGTCTCGCTGGTTCCGGCCAGAGTTCTATGAGGGCACGTCGCTGGTCGACGCCAAGGGTCGGGCGCGGGTCGAGGCGGACTTCCTGCGCTTCACCCTGTCGGACGGCGCGGGCGCTGTGGTGATGGAGCCGAGGCCGAAGCCCGACGGCCTGTCGCTGAAGGTCGAATGGATCGACCTGACCTCGCTCGCAGGACGGTTCGATCCCTGTATGTGGGCGGGCTCCACCTTCGCCGACCGGGCCGATATGAAGTCAGCGTGGAGCCACGCGGGACCCGTGGCGGCCCATGCCGCCGGGTCGATCGCCCTGGTGCAGGATTTCGAGCTGTTGAAGATCGTCATCCGCGCCTGGATCGGGGTCTGGCTGGAGAAGGTGGATCACGGGCGGATCGTGCCGGACGCGGTCGACCACCTGCTGTGTCACTATTCGGCCCGGTCGCTGCGGGAGGAGATCGTCTCGGTCCTGAACAGCACCGCCGCCATGATCCCCGAGGAAAAGTGGTTCTCGAACCTGCCGACCGTGGGCAACATCGGCGCGGCCTCGATCTGGGTCATGCTGGACGCATTTATGAAATCGGGGCGGGCGAAGCGGGGCGAGAAGGTCCTGCTGATCGTGCCCGAGAGCGGACGGGCCATGGTGGGGTTCATGATGTGCGAGGTGGTGTGATGAACCACAATGTCCGCTCATCCCCGCGAAAGCGGGGACCCAGTTCTGTGGACGTTGACCATTGGTCCGCGTGCGTTGCTGTTGATCCCCGACGCCGTGCCTCACAAAAACACTGGGTCCACGCCTTCGCGGGGATGCACGGAGAAAAGAATGGCTGACGGGCAAACACCGGCAGTGGATCAAGTTTCAGACACCCTGCGCAAGCTGGCGGTGGTCTTTGCTGACTTCGAACAGCGGCTGGAGGCGACGCCGCTGATCCGAAAGCTGACGCGCGGCCGGTTCGAACTGGCCGACTATCAGCTGTTCCTGATCAACCTGCGCCAGCAGGTGAAGGACGGGGCGCTGTGGATGAGCCGGGCGGCGTCGAACGTCGGCGAGGCCCATCTGGAACTGCGCTCGACCCTGATGCGCCATGCGGTGACCGAACATCGCGACTTCCGCCTGCTGGAAGCCGACTTCGTCTGTTCCGGCGGCGAGGTCGAGGTGATCCGCTCGGCGCCCAAGAACGTCGGCTCCGAGGCCCTCTCGGCCTGGATGTTCCATGAGGCGTCGAAGCCCGATCCCTTCGGCCTGCTGGGCGCCATGTTCATCATCGAGGGGCTGGGCTCGATCAAGGCCGCGCCCTGGGGCCGGCTGGTCAAGGAGCGGCTGAGCCTGCCCGACGAAGCGGTGCGGTTCCTGCTCTACCACGGTGAGAACGACGCCGAACACATGCAGGAATTCGAAGAGATGCTGCGCATGGTCCTGCCGGACGCGGCCGTCGCCGAGCGGATCGTCATGACCGCCAGGGTGACCGCCCGCCTCTATGCCCTGCAGATCGAGGAGATCGCCGCGTGAGCCTGTCCGACGGGGGCGACACGGCGGAGTGGAAGACCGATCCGTTCGACGCGCGCCGCTATGACGCCAACGATCCCGACCCGTGGCTGGCGCTCTATCTCGACCACTCCCTGCCGATCGATCCGCAGGCCAAGCGGGCGCTTCTGCTGGGCGCGCGGTCGTGGTCCCGGCGCTGGCTGTTCCCGGTCTCGCGGCCGCTGGTCTTCCTGTTCTTCGGCCTCGTGAAGGTGCTGAGAGCGATATCGCCGCGCTACCCGAACCTGAACGGCCTGCTCCACAAGTCCATCCACTGGGGCCTGCGGACCTTCGGGTCGCCGGAGTGCAACACATTGATCCTGCGGCACTTCCACGTCGGGACGGAGCTGCTGGCCTTCATGAAGGCCAATGCCGGGATCGACCCGGCCCTGGTCAAGACTGTGCCGCTGAAGCCTCTGACGCTGAAGGATCTGGAGGATAATGTCTTCCTCCAGCACGACCTGAACATCTTCAACTTCATCATCGAGCTGAACATGGCGCTGCGGGCGGCGGGCAAGGAAATCACCCCGCCGGAGCGGGTCGACTTCTCCATGCTGTCGGACATCGAGCCGGACTTCGAGACCTTCCCGACCGGCTTCCTGAACCGCATCGACATCCAGACGGCGGTGGAGTTCTACACACCTCTCTATGCCCTGATGCTGCCCCGCGCCGACTTCATGCGGGCCAGCCATTCGCTGCAGCTGGACGAGATCGTCGGCATCTATATCGGGCGGATCCTGGGCACCGACTACCACATACATTTCGTCAAGAACGGCCACCCGCTGGTGACGTTGTCGACGCTGCAGGCGGGGTTCCGGCTGATGATGCACGGTCTGGACTGCGAGGCCATGCACGGCTGGCTGCGGGTGCTGAAGGCGAGACAGGCGGCGGGGCTGCCGCTGGATCCGAGGGACCCGACGGGCGGACCGGAGCTGGGTTAGGCTCTTTCAATCCGTGCATCCCGCAAAGGCGAGGATGCACGGGACATCTAGGGCGCGGGCGAGATGCAGCCGGGCCGATTCGCGAACAGCCGCGCCAGGTCGTCCGCCCGACGGTTCAGCACCATGCGGCGATTGATCGAGCCCTTGTCGGAGACCTCGTGCGCCTCGGGGTCCGGCGGGTCGGCGAGGAAGAGCAGGCGGGCGATGCGACTCGACTGGCCGGGATTGTCGCGGTTGTGGGCGGCAAGCGCCCCGGCGACGGCCGACACGACGGCGGGGTGTCCGGTGTCCGTCCCGCCGGTCAGGCGACGCACGCCCTCCCCGTCCGCCCAGGCAAGGACGGCGACCTCGGCCTGGCCATCACCGCAGATGACGACCTCGCGCACCACCCCGGCGAGCCGGCCGATCAGGGAATCCCTCAGGCGACCGGCGATGACGAAGGTGCCGTTCATAAGCTTGAACTGTTCGGCGCGGCGGCCGGCGAAATACAGTCCGCCCTCCGGCCGGTCACGGTCGTGGAAGTCGGCGAGGTCCTCCATGCGCAGGAACCCCTCCTCGTCGAAGGCCGCAGCGGTCTGGTCCGGGTCGGCGAAATAGCCGGGCGTGACGGACGGCGCCTTGACCCGCACCTCATAGACGCCGTCGCAGGGCGCCAGCTTGAACGCCGCGCCCGGGACGGGCAGGCCGATGCCGACGCGGGTGTCCTCCCACCAGGTGTAGCTGATCGCCGAACCGGTCTCGGTTGAGCCGTAGCCGGAGACGAAGACGAACCGCCGTCCCGTGGCGCGCACCGCGATCCGTTGCAGCCGGTCATGCAGCGCCTGGGGCAGGCCCGCACCGCCGAACAGCATGGCGCGCAGCTCGGTGAAGAAGTGGCGAGCGAAGTCCCCATCGGCCTCCAACGCATCGGCCAGCATCGCATAGCCGTTCGGCATGGTCCCGTAGTAGCGAAGCGGAATCTCCTTCAGATTCCGGATCGTCTCGTCGAACTTGCCGGGCATCGGTCGCCCGTCGTCAATGTAGAGGGCGCCGCCGAGGCAGGTGATATTGGTCATCAGCGACGAGCCGGCGATGTGGCTCCAGGGCAGCCAGTCGAGCGCCTGACGGTCCCAGGCGAAGGCGTCGCCCATGGCCTGGAAGCCCGAATGGGTGTTGCCCGTCGCCATGGCCATGGTGTGGATCACCGCCTTGGGCCGTCCGGTCGAGCCGGAAGTCAGGAGGTAGCGGGCCGGTTTCGTCGGATCGAGGGCGGCGATGTGAGCGGACAGGTCCGGCGCCGGGAAGCCGACAGCCTCGCTCCAGTCGACGGCGCCCGGAATCCCCGGCGCGGCGGTGACAATGATCGCGTCATCGGGTGCGACGGCGGCGATGGCTGCGGCGAAGAGCCCGCCCTGTTCCGCGTAAACCAGGCCTGGCCGGATCAGGTCGACGACGTGACGCAGCCGCTCGAAGTCGGTCGACAGCAGCGAATAGTTGACGCTGACCGAGGTGACCGGGACGCCCGCCGCCATTCCGGCGAAAATCAGGACCGCATGGTTCAGCGAATTCTCCGACAGGACCAGGATCGGCCGGTCGGCGGTCACCCCGCGATCCATCAGCCAGGCGGCGACCGAGGCCACGCGCGACCAACCCTCGCCGTAGGTCAGTCGGGTCCAGTCCCGCTCCGGACCCTCTCGCCTCGCCAGCCACAGCCTGTCCGGCGTCGCATCGGCATGACGCCGGAAGGTGGCGGCCAGGTTGGGGTCGTAGGGTTTCAGCAGCGCCCTGGCAGAGACGATGACCACCCCGTCGGGACGACGCTCGATCTCCACCCCCACCTCTCCGAACCGCACCGGGCGACAGGGCGCGGCGGTCAGGTCGATGGCGGAAAGCGCGTCGGTCATGGCGCGATCCTAAGCCCGGCCAAGTCACTTGCAAATCAGGATTTATCGACGGGCGACGCGTGGCGCGATCTGGTGCTAGGATCGACTCGGCCCAGCGCAGATCGGGTTGAAGACAAAGACCAGTCCGCGTGACGCTTCCCCCCACCCGCAACCTGATCATGGGCAACCCCGTGGCCCGCGCCTTCGCCGTGACCGGCGACGCCTGGACCCAGTTGATCCTGCGCGAGGCCTTCTATGGCGCGCGGCGCTTCTCGCACTGGCGCGATCGGCTGGGCATGCCGCGCAGCGTCCTGACCGACCGGCTGAACCGGCTGACGGCCGCGGGCCTGCTGGAACAGCGCGAGGCCAGGGGGTCGGCGACGCGGATGGAATACCGGCTGACCGAGATGGGTCTCGACATGTTCGGGGTCGCGGTCATGCAGGGTCAGTGGGAGCGGAAATGGGCGCGTTCGCCGCTGCAGGAACGCTACGCCATGGCCTTCTTCGACCGGGAGACGGGCGCCCGGGTCACGCCAGCGGTCTTCGACCATGAGGGCGGTCGACCGATCGAGCCGCATCACGTCCGCTGGGAGGCACGCGAGGGCCTGGTCCCCATCGCCCCGCCGACCTCGCGGCGGCGGCGTACCCAGCCGATCGAGACCGACCGGGCGATCATCGATCGCTCGACCGACATCATGGGCGACTACTGGAGCTGGGCCGTGCTGGCTGCCGCCTTCTTCCGCCTGCGGCGGTTCGACGAAATCCACGAAGCGCTGGGCGTGGCGACCAACATCCTCGCCGACCGGCTGAAGATCATGGTGTTGCAGGGGGTGCTGGAGAAGCGCCTCTATCAGCAGGCGCCGCCGCGGTTCGAATACCGGCTGACCGAGGCGGGCCGCGACCTCTATCCGATGATCATGGCCATGCACGGCTGGTCGGAACGATGGCTGTGCCCGGACGGCTCGCCGCTGCGGCTGATCGAAACCGGGACGGGCGACCCGATCTCGGCAGTGGTCTGCGACATCGCGACCGGGCGGAAGATTGACCCGCGCAACATCCGCTGGGAGGTCGAGGCGGCGGCGCCGGTCGAGACCAGCGCCGCCTGAGTCCGATCAGAAACTACGGCTGATCGCGATGCCGTAGGAGCGTGGCGGGCCGAAGACGCTGAAGCCCACCCCGACGTTCTTGATGATGTGCTGCTGGTATTCCTCGTCGCCCAGGTTTTTGCCGTAGACGGCGATCTTCACCCCGTTCGCGGCCTCCCAAGACGCATAGGCGCCGACCAGGCTGTGGGCCGGCGAGCGGACCTCAGGATTGTTCGACGGGTCGAAGAAGAAGTCGTCCGTCCATTGATAGTCGATGCGGGCAGCCAGCTCGCCGCCCCACATATCCCACTCGCCGTCGGCGTACAGGGTGTACTGGCTCTCCGGCGAACGCGGCAGGATCAGGCCGTTGTAGCGGAGGATCGAAGCGCCAGAGACGGCGTTGGACGTGTAGTGGGCGTCGAGCGAGGTGTAGGAACCGCCGATCGTCAGGTTGTTCGTGACCGCGAAGGCGCTCTCGATCTCATAGCCATTGACCTCGGCCTGGGCGTTGGACGTGACCAGGTTCAGACCCAGCAGCTCATAGACCTGCAGATCGTCGTACTCGAGCTTGAAGGCGGCGGCGTTGAAGCGCAGCCGGCCGTTCATCACAGTCGACTTGATTCCGAGCTCGTAGTTGTCGAGCAGTTCCGAGCGCAGCGGCGTGCCGGCCTGGACGCCCGTCTGGGCGCCTGACGGGAAGGACCCGGCCTTGTAGCCCCGGTCATAGGAAGCGTAGAGGCGCACGTTGTCGAACGGCTCGACCGCAAGGGCGATCTTCCAGGTCGGCTCCTCGAAGCTGGCCTCGGCGCGGACGTTATAGGGGGACCCGGTCGGCCCCAGGGGGATGCCGACGGGCGGGTTGAGACCGAGGTCATTGTCCAGCGCGACCTGATGGATCTCGCGCTCGTCATGGGTCCAGCGGGCGCCGAGGGTCAGTTCCCAGATATTGGCGAACGGAATGGTCGCCTGACCGAAGGCGGCGTAGCTCGAGTTCGCGGCCGTCTGGTTGAAGGTAGTGTCACCGCCGAACGACGGCGGCGCGATCGGCAGGGCGGCCTGGACGATGAAGCGCTCCGAGCGGTCCACGTCCTCGCTGAAGTAGTAGACACCGGCGACCCAACTGACAGCCGAGTCCGGCTTGGAAACCAGGCGGAACTCCTGGCTGAACTGGCTGGCGTCTTCCGTGGCGCGGTCATCGACCGCCAGCGGGAAGTTAGGGAACGGCAGCCCGCCGAGGTTATCGCGCCAGCTGTATTCGTTGTTGCGATAGGAGGTCAGGGAGACGACGTCGAACGCCTCGGCGGCATACTCGGCCCGCACCGTGGCGCCCCAGTTGTCGCGGTCCTGATAGTTGTCGGGCGAGGAATAGCTCTGGCGAACATCCAGCCCGGTGCGAAGGCCGTTGATGAGGGCGACAAAGGCCGGAGCCGTGCTCGGCGTCGTGACCGGAATACGGGCGTGACCGTCCATCCGGTCGCGAGAAACATCGACCGATCCGGTCAGGGTCCAGGGACCGGCCTCGGTCATCAGCGAGACTCGCGCACCGAACTGGTTGCCGCCCTCCAGCCCTCGCCCTGAGGGCACGTTCTCGGCATAGCCGTCGTTGGAGTTGACTCGGACGGCCAGGCGGGCGGCCGAAGCCTCGCCCATCATGCGGTTGATCACCGCCTCGCCGCCCCATTCGTTGAAGCTGCCATAGCGCAGCAGCGCCATCGTCGTGTCTTCAAGCTGGGGCTTGCGGGTATAGACGTTCAGCGCGCCGCCCGAGGCGTTGCGGCCGTAGAGGGTGCCCTGGGGCCCGCGCAGGATCTCGACCCGCTCGATGTCGAGGAAGGCCAGGGAACTGGCTCCAGCTCGACCGATGGACACCTCGTCAATGGAGACCCCGACGGACGGGTCGCTGGCGGCCGAGTCGCTCGTGGTGCCGACACCGCGGATGTAGAGCTGGGGCTCGCCGATATTGAACTGGGTCAGGGTCACGCCCGGCGCCTTGGACGCCACATCCTGGATGCCCTGGGCCGCCGTACGCTCCAACGTCTCGGCGTCGAAGGCTGTGATGGCGATCGGCACGTCCTGCAGCGACTGTGCGCGACGCTGGGCGGTGACGATGATGTCGTCCAGCGAGGCGGCCTCGTCCTGCGGCGCGGGCGTTCCAGTACTTTGGGCGAAAGTCGGCGTGGCCAGGCCGGCGGCCAGAATCAGCACGGCGGCGGACGCGGTCTTCCCGATGATGGTCTTCATGTTGGCGGTCCCGTTCCCATGATTGGCCCCCTGTTGCCGGAAGCTCTGCCGAGAGGCTTGCGCCAACAGACCAGATTTGCAAGTCCTTTTACGCAAGTGTTGAGCGAGGAGAGTTCATGGCCGACCGATCGCTGGAGAACCGTGTTATCATCGTCACGGGCGCTGGGCGCGGCCTGGGTCTGGCCTATGCGCTGGATCTGGCGGCGCGGGGCGCGAGTGTGGTGGTCAACACCCGACCCAGGGCTCAGGGCCAACCGGCCTCAGCCGATGCGGTAGCCGCCCGAATCCGAGCGGAGGGCGGCAAGGCCGTGGCCTGCGCCCTGGCCGTCGAGCAGGACGGAGCCGGAGACCGGCTCCTTGCGGCGGCGCTGGACGGGTTCGGTCGCATCGACGGGCTGATCAACAACGCCGGGGTGCCCGAGGCGATGAGCCTGCACAAACAGAGCATCGAACAGGTGCGGGGCGTCTTCGACATCAACTTTTTCGGAACCCTGACGGCGACCCTGCCGATCTATCGGCACATGCGCGAACAAGGGTCGGGCCGAATCGTGATGACCACCTCGGCAGCCGGCCTGCACGGAGTGCACGGCATGGCGGCCTATTCGGCGTCGAAGGCGGCAGTGATCGGCCTGATGCGGGTCATCGCCCTGGAGGGCGGGCCCAAAGGCGTCCACGCCAACGCTGTCGCCCCCTACGCCCTGACCGCCATGACCGAGAAATACGTCGACGAGGCCACCGGCGCAGCCATGCCGACCGAACTGGTCGCGCCTGTGGTCAGCTGGCTGGTGAGTGCAGGTTGTCAACTGAACGGCGAGACCCTGGTCGCCGGGGCCGGCAAGGTACGGCCCGCCTGGCGGATCGAGGGGCCGGGACTGGATTTCGGACGGGATCCGGACATGCTGCTGGAGCGGTTCGACGCGGGCCGCGAGGCGATGATGTCTGTCGAGACCTGGACGCGTCCCCATGACGGCATAGCCGCTCTCAAGGAGTTCCTGGCCGCCACGCCTCCCAGGGCGTGAGACCTGACTTGCGTTAAGATACCACCACGCGTAACTTGCCTTTCTGGATGGATGGAGCTTGAGCCATGGCCGACGACGCCGCCGTAGCCCGCAGGATCTCGACCGGCGAATTGACCGGCCTTAACACCCTGAACCCCTATCTGCAGGGCCTGTACGAGCCCGTCGCGACCGAGACGACGGCGCTGGAACTGCCGGTCATCGGCGAGATCCCGAAGGATCTGCACGGGTCCTTCGTCCGCAATGGCCCGAATCCACATGAGGCGCCAGAGGGGATGCACCACTGGTTCGACGGCGACGGCATGATCCACGCCGTCTATTTCGAGAACGGCAAGGCGGAGTACCGCAACCGCTATGTCGGCACCGACGACTATCGCGCCGAGAAGGCCGGCAAGGCGATCGGTGCCGGCGGCGTCCTGATGCCGTCGTCGAAGTCGCGGCCGGATTCGACGCGGGGCGAGCTTGTCTACAAGGACACGGCCAACACCGACCTGGTCTTCCATAACGGCTCGCTGATGGCCCTGTGGTACATCTCCGGCAAGCCGGTGCGGGTCGATGCGCGCACCCTTGAGACGCTCGGCAACGAGACCTTCGGCGGCGCCCTGTCACGCCACGTTTCGGCCCACGGCAAGGTCGATCCGAGGACGGGCGAGTTCTGCTTCTTCGACTACTCCCTGACCGAGCCGTGGATGACCTGGGGCGTGGTGTCGAAGGACAACGTCCTGACCAATTTCCAGCGCGTCGACCTGCCCGGGCCGCGTCTGCCGCATGACATGGGGCTGACCGAGAACTACGTCATCCTGCACGACCTGCCGGTGGTCTTCACCGAGGGCGGGCTGCGCAACCACATGTGGCAGATCAAGGTGGCGGACCAGCCGGCGCGGTTCGGCATCGCGCCCAAATACGGCACGGGCGACCAGATCAAATGGTTCGAGACCGAGACCTGCTACATCTATCACGTCGTCAACGCCTGGGAGGACGGCGACGAGGTCGTCATGACCGCCTGCATGATGCAGCCGAACGGCTTCCCGCCAAAGCCGGCCTATGGCCCCTACGCCTCGATGGTCAACGTTCTGGCGCTGAACGCCGTGCCGGTCGAGTGGCGGATGAACATGGTCACGGGCGAGGTGAAGAAACGCCAGCTCGACGACCGCATCGGCGAATTCCCTGTGATCAACCTCGACCACACCGGCGCCAGGTCGAAATGGTCCTACCACGTGTCGATGGCGCCGGAGGAACTGCAGCGGTTCGATGGTCTGCTGAAGTACGATCTCGGCACCGGTCAGGCGCAGGAATACAAGTTCGGCGGCGGCATCGGCGGGTCCGAGCCCGTGTTCGCACCCCGCGTCGGATCGACGTCCGAAGACGACGGCTATGTCGTGGTCTTCGCCACGGCGCCGGACGGAACCTCGGAGGTGCAGGTCCTGAACGCCCAGGACTTCGACAAGGGCCCGATCGCACGCATCCCCCTGCCCGTGCGCGTGCCGGCCGGATTCCACGGAACCTGGGCGCCCGGCGACCAGATCGCGGCCTGATCCGAACCTCGGGGAGTAGCTTGTGACCGCATACATTCTGGACGCCGTGCGCACGCCGCGCGCCAAGGCCCGCCCCGACGGAGGCCTGGCCTCGATGAAGCCGCATGAGCTGATCGGCGGTTTGATCGACGCCCTGGACGCCCGCAACGGCGGCGCGGCGCGGAAGGTCGACGCTCTGATTCTGGGAGCCGTCGGCCAGGTCGGGGCGCAGGGGGCGAACGTCGCCCTGGTGTCCAAGATGTACGCCGGGCTGCCGGACGAGGCCTATGCCTGGTCGATCAACAACTACTGCGTCTCGGGCCTGACCGCGATCGGGCAGGCGGCGCAGATGATCGAGGCGGGCGGGGCGAAAACCGCTCTGGCCGGCGGGGTCGAGATGATGTCGCGCGTGCCTTTCATGGGCGACAAGGCCGACTACTACGAGGACGCCAGCTTCCCGCCGCGCACCCGCTACATCCCCGTCGTCGTCGCCGCAGACCGGTTGGCGGAGGACCTCGGCGTCAGCCGCGAGGAGATGGACGCCGCGGCCCTCACCTCGCAGCAAAGGACGGCCGCTGCCGAGGGCACGCCACTGGTCAAATCCCGAATCCCGCTCAACGGCCTCGACAAGGAGGAACCGGCCCGGGGCTCGACCACCGCCGAGAGCCTGGCCGCCATGCCCGCCGCCTTCGGCGCGCTGGGCGAACAGTATGCCGAGGCTCTGGAAGGCAGGGTCATCGACCACCGACACACCGTCGCCCACGCCCCGCCGATGTGCGACGGCGCCGGCCTCGCCATCGTCACCGGCGAGGCGGCCGGGGCGCGCGCAAAGATCGTCGCCTATGCCGAGGCAGGCGGCGACCCGGCCGCGTCCCTGACCGCCGGGTTCACGGCCATGGACCGGGCGCTGGCCAGGGCGAACCTGAGCCTCGACGACATGGACCGGATCGAGTTCATGGAGGCCTTCGCCGTCACCATCGTCAAGTTCATGCGCGAGCGGAAGGCCGACCCCGACAAGGTCAATGTCGGCGGCGGCCACATGGCCAAGGGCCACCCGATGGGGGCGACCGGCGCCATCCTGCTGTCGTCGCTGCTGGATGCGCTCGACGCCTGCGAAGGACGCTACGGCATAGTCGTGGCGCACGGAGCCCAGGGCGTCGGCTCGGCGATGATTGTCGAGCGACTGGGCTGATGGACGGGTCCGCGACCAGTCTGGACGACCGTCGCATCGCGCTGATCGCGCGTCATGCGCCGACGCTGGCGTCCGCCATCGACGCGGTCGAGACCCGCAAGAGCTGGAGCCCCTACAGCGACAGTCCGTCCACGAAGATCCACGGCCCCGACAAGCCGGGCGCGGGCAAGGCGGCGTTCGAGGCGCGTCTGGGCACGACCTTCGACCTGGGCCAGCCCGGCGTCGTCGGCGAGGTCGGCGAGGAGGTATCGCCCTTTACCCAGAAGCCGCTCGGCATCCTCTATCCGAAGAGCGATCCGGAGGCCCTGGTCGCCGCCGCCGTCGGTGCCATGGGCGACTGGCGCGAGGCCGATTTCGAGCTGCGCATCGCCCTCTGCCTGGAGATGGCGGCGCGTCTGTACGATCGAAATTTCGAGATGGCCCACGCGGTCATGCATGTCGCCGGCCAGAGCTATACCCAGGCGTTCAGCGGCTCCGGCCCCAATGCGCTGGACCGGGGCGTCGAGGCCCTCGCCTATGCCGCCAAGGCGATGCGCGATGTGGCGCCGTCGGCGACCTGGCGCCGCACCTTCGCCGGTGAGCAGGTCACCCTGGAAAAGACCTATGTGCTGGTCCCGCGCGGCGTGGGGCTGGTGATCTGCTGCGCCTCCTTCCCGACGTGGAACGCCTATCCGGCGATGTTCGCCAGCCTGGCCACCGGCAATCCGGTCATCGTCAAGCCGCACCCCATCGCCATCCTGCCCATGGCCATCGTGGTCGAGACCAGCCGCGCCGTGCTGACCGAGTTCGGCTTCGATCCCAACCTGGTGACGCTCGCCGTCGATACCCTCACAGATCCTGTCGCGCAGACGTTGGTCGACGACCCGCGGGTGCAGATCATCGATTTCACCGGCAGCCCCCGCTACGGCGGCTATCTCGAACGCACCGTCGTCGGCAAGCAGCTGTTCACCGAGACGGCGGGCGTAAACACGGTGGTCATCGAGAGCGTCGCCGATCTTGATGCCGTCGCCCGCGCCGTCGCCCGTTCGTCCAGCCTGTTCTCGGCCCAGATGTGCACCAGCCCGCAGGTGATCTACATCGCGCCCGATCTTTTCGAGCCCATGTCCGCCGCCATCGTCGAACAGATCGACGCCATCGCCTCCGACCCGGCGCAGGCGGCCGGCATCATGGGCGCGATCCAGGGCGAGGTGTCCCTGACGGTCGTGGCCGAGGCGCGCGCCGCCGTCACAGACCTGGCCGGGGTGCGGACGCTCCGCGAACCCGCGCCCTACGCCCATCCGCAGTTCCCGGACGCCCGCACCCTGACCCCGCTGGTCATCGCCGTGGAGGACGGCCAACACGTCGATCTGTATGCGGAGGAACGGTTCGGTCCGGTCCTGTTCCTGGTAAGGAAGGACGCCGGCGCGGCGGTCATGGAGGCGACCTGGCTGGCCCGCACCAAGGGCTCGATCTCGTCCTACCTTTATTCGACCGACGAGGAATTCATCGACAGCGCCACGCCGGCCTATGAAGCGGCTGGAGCCAATCTGTCGATCAACCTGACCGGCGCGATGTGGATCAACTTCGCCGCCGCATACAGCGACTATCACGTCACCGGGCTGAACCCGGCGGGCAACGCCTGCCTCGCGGACCTCGCCTTCGTCGCCTCGCGTTTCCGCATAGTCCAGCGAAGACGGCCCGGGGCGTGAGCGGCGACGTCTTCATCGCCGGGATTTCGATGACCCGCTTCGGCAAGCGGCCGGACGACAGCGTCAAGTCCCTGACCGCGGAGGCCGTAAGAGCCGCCCTTGCCGACGCGGGCGCAGCCGTCGGCGACATCGAGGCGGCCTGGTTCTCCAACACGCGCCAGCCGATGCTGGAGGGCCAGAACACGGTGCGGGGCCAGATCGCCCTGCGGCCGCTGGGTCTGACCGGTATTCCGGTCGTGAACGTCGAGAACGCCTGCGCCTCGGGCTCGACGGCGCTGCTCTCGGCAATCCACTGGATCAAGGCCGGTGCGGGCGATATCGCCCTGATCGTCGGGGTCGAGAAGATGGTCTGGCCGGACCGCCCCGAGCGCGTCGCCGCGGCCTTCGCCGGGGGCACGGACATCCACGACCGCGAGGGGGTCGTCGCCTATATCCGGTCGATGGGCGGCGAGGACCCCGGGCCCGACCGCAGCCTGTTCATGGACCTCTATGCCGCCCAGGCCCGCGCCCATATGGCTCGCTACGGCACGACCCAGGAAGACTTCGCCCGTATCGCGTCCAAGAACCACAGCGTCGGCGCCCTGAACGAGCGCGCCCAGTACCGCACGCCCATGACGGTCGATCAGGTCCTGGCCGACAAGCCCGTGGTCTTCCCCTTCACCCGCGCCATGTGCGCCCCCGTCAGCGACGGTGCGGCGGCGGCGGTGGTCTGTTCGGCGGCCGGTCTGGCGCGCCTGTGCGGGCCTGGCCGGGCTGTCCGCGTGCGCGCCTGCGTCCTCGTCAGCGCCAGCGACCGGGCGGCGAACGCACTCGAGAATCATATCGGCCGCCGCGCGGCGGCGAAGGCCTACGAACAGGCCGGCATCGGGCCGGTCGCCGTCGATCTCGTTGAGGTCCATGACGCCACCTCCTATGCCGAGGTGCAGCAAATCGAGAACCTGGGTCTGGCCGAACCGGGCGCCGTCGGCGCCCGCCTTCGCGCAGGCGACTTCGCCCTGGGCGGCCGGACGCCGGTCAATCCGTCGGGCGGTCTCGTGTCCAAGGGGCATCCGGTCGGGGCGACCGGGATCGCCCAGCTGTTCGAGTTGACCACCCAGTTGCGCGGCGAGGCCGGGGCGCGGCAGGTCGAGGGCGCGCGCATCGCCGCGGCCGAGAACGGCGGCGGCTTCCTCGGCGTCGAGGAAGCCGCGACCGTCGTGACCATTCTGGAGCGGGCGGCATGACCCACCCGATCCGCGCCCTCTATGACAACCGGGCCGCCAAGGCCGATCGTCCCGCCCTGTTCGATGGCGATGTGACCCTGAGCCACAGCGAATTGATCTCACAGGTCGAGGCGGCCGCCGGCGACCTGGCGGCGCGCGGCGTCGGACCGGGCGACCGTGTCGGACTGTGCGCGCGGAACAGCTGGCGCCACGTCGTCGCCTATCTGGCCATCCTGCGGGCCGGGGCGGTGTGGACGCCGCTCAATCCCCGCAACGGCGCCCGTTTGAACAGCGACTTCCAGGCGCGCGCGAATCTGGCCCTGACCCTGATCGACGCCGCATCGAGCGAGTCCGCCGGCGCCTCAGCCAACCCCCTGTCGCTGGAGACCTGGCTGGATGGCGTGGGCGCCGCGACGCCGCCTCCGATCACGGATGATCCCCGCGCGCCGTTCGCCCTGAAGTTCACCGGCGGCTCCACCGGCGTGCCCAAGGGCGTCGTCCAGAGCCAGGCCAGCGGCGCGGCGGCGTTGCGCTCGCTGTCCGAGTTCTACGGTTTCAATGCCGGCGATGTGAACCTCGCGGTGGCGCCCCTGACCCACGGGTCATCCCACTACGTCCTGCCGGTGCTGGCGGCGGGCGGAGCTCACGTCCTGCTGGCCGAACCCGACCGCGCGGCGATCCTGACCGAACTCAAGGCGAGGGTGACCACCGTCTTCATGCCGCCGACCCTGATCGCCTTGCTGATGGGCGAGGCCGAGTTCCAGCCCGACGACTTCCCCCGCCTGCGCCACCTGACCTATTCCGCCGCGCCCATGTCGCCGGACCGGATCGCCCAGGCTATCGCCCGTTTCGGTCCCGTCGTCTCCACCCTGTACGGCCAGACCGAGGCCCCCATGACCATCACCGGCCTGTCGCCCGCGGAGATGGCCAATCCCGATATGAGGGCCAGCGTCGGACGGCCGTTCGCGGACACGCCTGTGCGCCTGCTGACGACCGACGGCCATCTGGTCGAGCGGGGCGAGGGCGAGATCATGGTCGGCGGCGACCTGACCCGGACCCATTATCTGGACGCGCCGGACCTGACCGCGGCCTCGCGTCAGGACGGCTGGCTGAAGACGGGGGACATCGGGCGGATCGGCGAGGACGGCCTGTTGCATCTGATCGGCCGGTCGAAGGACCTGATCATTACCGGCGGCTACAATGTCTATCCGGGCGAGGTCGAGGCGGCGCTGAACCTGCATCCGATGGTGCGCGAGGCGTGCGCCTTTTCCGAGCCCGACGACGTCTGGGGCGAGCGGCTGGAGGCGGCGGTCTCTGTAGCCCCCGATGCGGACGCCGCCGCCATCACCGCCTTCGTCCGGGACCGGATCGGCCCGGTGCGCACGCCCAAGCGGCTGCACCTGCTGGACGCCCTGCCCCGCAATCCGGTCGGCAAGGTGGTGCGAGACGACGTCCGCGCCCTATGTCGAACCACGCAACGACCGCTGGAGCTTGCCCGATGATCGTGATCCCGAAGGACCGCATCAAGGAGATGAAGTCGAAGGGCTGGTGGGGCGACCAGACGCTGGACGACCTGTTCCAGAAACATGTCGCCGCCCATCCTGACATCGAGGCTCTGGTCGATCCGTTGAACGCTGCCGATGTCGTCGGCGGCCAGCCCGACCGCCTGACCTGGCGCGAGACCGCCCATGCCGTCGATCGGCTGGCGGCGGTCCTGGTCGCGCATGGGATCACCAAGGACAAGGTCGTCGTCATCCAGCTGCCCAATATCGCCGAACTCAGCATCGCCTATCTGGCCTGTCTGCGGCTGGGCGTCATCGCCAGCCCGGCCCCGGTCCAGTACCGCGAGAGCGAGCTTGCCTACATCATCGACAGGACCGATGCCGTCGCCGCGATCACCGCCGACCGGATCGGGAAGCAGCAGCACGGCCAGATGATCGTCGCGCTCAAGGCCCGCTGCCCGACGCTGAAGACCGTTTTCGTCCTGGGCGAGACCTGCCCGGCCGGCGCGCTCGATCTCGAACCCCTGATGGACGGGGTCACCGGCAGACAGCACCGCGCGGCGCAGAAGGCGGCCAGGGAGGCCCGCATCACCGCCGACGACATCTTCACCATCTGCTGGACGTCCGGAACGGAGGCCCAGCCCAAGGGGGTTCCCCGCAGCCATAACGAATGGATCATCATGGGCGCCGGCGTCATCGACGCAGCGGACCTGGAGCCGGGGGCGCGGCTTCTGAACCCCTTCCCGATGGTCAATATGGCCGGCATCTCGACGGCCTTCATCGGCTGGCTGCTGCTGGGCGGCGTGCTGATCCAGCACCAGCCCTTCGACCTGCCGATCCTGCTGCGCCAGATCCGCGAGGAGAGGATCGACTACACCGTCGCCCCGCCCGCCGTTCTGAACCTGCTGCTGCAGAACGAGGCGCTGCTGGAGGGCATCGATTTCAAACGGTTGAAGTCCATCGGCTCGGGCTCGGCGCCCCTGTCGGAATGGATGGTGCGGACCTTCCACGAGAAGCATGGCGTGCAGATCGTCAACTATTTCGGCTCCAACGAAGGGGCCTCCTTCCCCAGCGCCCTGAAGGACATTCCGGACCCGGCCGAGCGCGCCACCCTGTTTCCGCGCCTGGGCGACGGGTTCAAATGGAACTGCCTGCTCCATGACCGGATCTTCACCCGGCTGGTCGAGCCGGAGACGGAGCGGGAGATCACGCAATCGGGCCAGCCCGGCGAGCTGCGGGTCAAGGGCGCGACCATCTTCTCGGGCTACTGGCGTGCTCCGGAGATCAATGCCCGGGCTTTCGACAAGGATGGCTGGTTCCGCACCGGCGACCTGTTCGAACTGGCCGGCGACCGGCTGCAATATCTGAAATTCGTCGGGCGGCTGAAGGACATCGTCATCCGGGGCGGGATGAACATCTCGTCCGAGGAGATCGAGAACCACCTCGTCGCCCACCCGACCGTGGCCGAGGCCGCCGTCGTCGGGGCGCCCGACCCGAACCTCGGCGAGCGTCTGGCGGCCTTCGTCGTCTTCCGGCCGGGCCAGACGGCGACGATGGAAGAGATCAATCGCTTCCTGACCGTCGAGCGCCAGGTCGCCGTCTACAAGCAGATCGAGCGGCTGGAAACGCTGGACGCCCTGCCCCGCAATCCGGTGGGCAAGGTGCTGAAACGCGACCTGCGCGCCGCCTTCAACCAGACCGAGACCGTATGACCCCCCCCTTCGACACGCTTCGCCTGCCCGTCTTCGCCGCGCCCATGTTCCTGGTCTCGGGACCGGAGATGGTCATCGCCGCCTGCAAGGCCGGGATCGGCGGGGCCTTCCCGACCACCAACTGCCGCACGGTCGAGGACCTTGACGGCTGGATGGCCCGGATCACCGGAGCCCTGAAGCCCGGCGACGCGCCCTGGATCGCCAACCTGATCACTCATTCGACCAATGCGCGTCTGGCCGAGGATCTGCGCCTGGTGGCCCAGTACAAGCCGCCGGTCGTGATCACCGCCCTGGGGTCGCCGAAGCCGGTGATGGAGACGGTCAAGGCCTACGGCGGGCTGGTGTTCGCCGACGTCATCTCCATGACCCTGGCGAAGAAGGCTGCAGCTGCCGGGGTCGACGGCCTGGCCTGTGTGAGTGCGGGCGCGGGCGGACACACCGGGCACCTGTCGCCCTTCGCCTTCATCTCGGCGGTGCGCGAGTTCTTCGACGGCTATATCGCGGTCGGCGGCGGCGTGGGCGACGGGGCCGGGATCGCGGGTGCGGTCGCGGCCGGGGCGGACTTCGTCTACATGGGCACCCGCTTCCTCGCGACGACCGAGAGCATGGCCCAGCCCGCCTACAAACAGATGGTCATCGACTCCGGGCCGGACGATCTGGTGGTGTCGGACTCGGTCACCGGCACTGCCGCCTCCTGGCTGAAGCCGTCGTTGCGGGCCGCGGGTCAGGACCCGGACAATCTGGGCGGGCCGGCCGTGCGCGACTATGCCTCCGGCGGCGACACCAAGCGCTGGCGAGACATCTGGGCCGCCGGCCAGGGCGTCGAGTCGGTCAAGGCCGTGGAGCCGGTCGCCGACGTCGTCAGCCAGCTTGAGAGAGAGTACATCGCCGCAATCGAGCGCTTCGAACGCAAGACGTCCAGGCGCCCGGCCCTGCGCGGGGCGGCGTGAGCGAACCCGTCCGGTTCAAACTGGACCCGACCGTCGACGGGCTGGACCTGCTGCGGCGCTGGATGGCGGCGGGCGACGGCGTCGGCGGCTTCCTGAAGCGCCTGGGCGCGCATCCGGTCGAGGCGCGCGAAGGCTTCGTGCGGGTGGCGCTCGACATCGACCCGGGCCACGCCAACTTCATCGGCCTGGTCCACGGCGGGGTGACGGCGGCCCTGATCGACATGGCCGGCGGGGCGGCGGTGATGAGCATTCTGAAGCCCGGCGAGACCCTCGTGACGAGCGATCTGACAATGCGGTTCCTGAACGCCGCGCCCAGCGACACGGCGCGGCTGGAGGCGACGGGAACGGTCACCTGGCGGGACGACCGCAAAGCCGTGGTCGCGGCCGAGGTACGCACCGATACGGGCGTGGTGGTGGCTCAGGGGACCGTCGGCGTCGCGATCCGGGCGGCGAGATAAATCCTCCCCCATTGGGGGAGGTGGCGCGTAGCGCAGCGAAGTGACGGAGGGGGCTCACCCCAAACGCCGTATTCGCGGCGAGCCCCCTCCACCGCTTCGCGGTCCCCCTCCCCCGATGGGGGAGGAATGGCGCGCTAAATCCCGACCACGAAACTGACCGTCGTCGTGGTCGACCCGCCGATATTCAGGGTCTGGACGTTCCTCGCGCCCTCGACCTGATAGTCGCCGGCCGTGCCCGTGGTCTGTTTGAAGGCATCCAGCGCCATCCGCACGCCCGTGGCTCCCACCGGATGCCCGCAGCCGATCAGCCCGCCCGACGCATTGATCGGCAGTTTCCCGCCCATCTCGATGTCGCCGGCCTCGATGGCCTTCCAGCTCTCGCCCGGGGCGGTCAGGCCCAGGTGGTCGATGGCCATATATTCGGTCATGGAGAAACAGTCGTGGGTCTCCACCGCGTCGATGCCCGACAGGTCGAGACCGGCCCGGGCGCGGGCGTCGTCGATGGCGCGCTTCACCTGGGGGAAGACGTAGGGCTGGCCCTCGCTGGCCTTGATCTTGCGGCCGTAGTCGATGGGGGCGTTGCGGTGGCCCCAGCCCTTGATGCGGGGGATGCTCTCCAGCGGGATGCCGCGTTTCCGGGCATACTCAGCGGCGCGCTCGGGTGAGGCCAGGATGACCGCGGCGGCGCCGTCGGTGACCTGGCCGCAGTCAGTCTTGCGGACGCGGCCCTCAATGACCGGATTGGCCTCGTCGTCGTCGGTGAAGCTGGCGTTCGAGAAGCTGTAGTTCCGGGTCTGGGCGTTCGGATTGCGCCGGCCGTTCTCGAAATTGATTTGCGAGATGCGACGCAGATGGGCCTCGTCGATGCCGTAGCGGCGATCATACTCTTCGGTCAGGTCGGAGAAGGCGCGCGGCCAGGCGTAGGTCGCGTCCAGATATTCGTGCCCGGCCCAGGCCGCAGCGCCCAGATGCTCGGCGGCGGTGACGCCGGGAACGTTGCGCATCATCTCCAGACCCAGGACCATGGCCGTGCCGTAGCGGCCGGACTCGATATCGGCCGCAGCGGCCATGATGGCGAGGCTGCCCGAGGCGCAGGCGGCCTCGTGGCGCGAGGCGGGCATGCCGGTGAACCGCTCGTCGGTCATGGCGAAGAAGCCGCCCAGCATCCCCTGACCGGTGAACAGGTCGCCGACGAAGTTGCCGACGTGGCCCACGTCGATGTCCTCGGGTTCCAGACCGGTCTCGGCCAGGGCGCCGTGGACGGCCTCCGCGAAGCCGTCGCCGATCTCCAGCCCCTCGCGGGCATAGTTGCGCGCGAAGTCCGACTGCCAGCCCCCAAGAATGTAAGTCATAGGATATAGGTCATGTCAGGCTATCCTTACGCTGCCTTGGCCGCCAGCATCGCCTTCGAGGCCCGGATGGTCTCGCCCTGTTCCCAGGTCGCATGGGTGCCGCTGGAGATCCGCCCCGGCAGGATGATGCGCGCCACCGGACCGTCGGCCAGTTTGCGCGCATCATAGATGACGCATTCGGACCGGTCTTCAATCATGTCGGTGACATAGGTGATCAGGTAGCCGTCGTCCTCCTCGGTCGCCCCGACGCGCGGCGCGAAACCGGGCTCCGAGCCATACCGTTCCGGCCCGAAGTCGATGGCCCAGCTCTCGAGCGAATCCATGTCGTGCTTGACCAGGCCGGTGAACAGGAACCAGCCCGGCTTGGACACGGCGGAATAGGCCCAGCGATATTTCACGCCCGCGAACTGGTTGTTGATGATGCCGAACTCCAGCACCCGGTCGTCGAGCCGCTGCTCCGTCGTCTCGCCGGTCGTCAGGTTGAAGCGCCAGCGGTGCAGCTTGGGCTGCAGCATGTTCTGATCGAGGAAGGTCATGATCCGCTCATGCCCCGGCCAGGCGTCCGGACTGGTCTTGGGCACCGGATTGTCCTGGAAATAGCCGTCCAGAACGACTGTATCGCCGTCCTCCCAGGCATTCAGGAAGTGAAGCACATAGGTGGCGTCACCCTCGAACCATTGGACGTCGGCCTCGCCGCCGAAGCGGGGGATCAGGCCAAAGCGGGACTTCATGTCGGGGTGGAAGCGGGCGACGTGGAAGCCCTTGGGCAGCAGATCCTGCTCCCAGAACAGGGGGAAGTCGTTGAGGATCGACCAGTTCGTCGTGAAGGCCATGTCATGCGGCAGGCGCGGCCCAGGCAGGGGCACGGGCGTGAGGTGCTTCAGTCGATTATCGGCGCCGACGACGCCGTAGTGCATGTAGGGCGCGGCCTTGGAATAGTTGAAGAACAGCAGTTCGCCCGTCTTCGGATCGACCTTCGGATGGGCCGAGATGCCCTCCGGCGGGCACCAGCCGTCCGTGCCCATCGGCTCCAGCGTATAGGGATCCAGCCGATAGGCCTCGCCACACTGGTAGAAGGTCGAGAGAATGGCGCCGGCGTGAATGATGACGTCGGTCGAGGACGAGTCCTTCAGCCCGCCGTGCGCGCCCCAGCCGGGCTTCTCGGACAGCGACGGATGCTCGGCCAGACCGGCCCACAGGGCGCGACCCGCCTCCTGCTCCGCCTCGAAACCCCGGGTACGGACGAAACGGTTGCGATAACTGGCCTTGCCGTCCCTGAACGAGATCGCATGCAGCATGCCGTCGCCGTCGAACGGATGATAGCGGCCCAGAGGCTGGTGCACCGGGTTTTCGGTGTTGCGCACATAGACGCCGTCGATATCGGTCGGGATCACCCCGATGACCTGCATGTCGTCGACGGTGTGCTCCTCGTGCTGAGGCGTCCAGGCGCCCTGCATATAGGGATGCTCGTGGTCGGTCAGTGTGATCTTCAGCGGCGCCTGCCCGACGCCATCCTTGAAGGATGTGCGGGCCTCGCCCGTCTGTTCCAGTCCCATCGGTCGCTCCTCAAGCCGCCGGACTGTCGCCCAGTGGGTTGCGTTAGCATACCATGCTTGCGGCGAATGGCGAGGGGGGATTAGTATGAAAGTGAAAGCGATGCCGGACACGCCGGCGCATGAGGGAAACGACCATGGCCGATCATACCCCGCCCGCGCTGGATTTTGACGGCCTCAGGCCGCCCAGCCCCTTCATGACGCCGGAGCATGACGCCTGGCGGAGCCAGCTGCGCAACTTCGTGAACGGCTATATCGCGCCGCATCTGGACGAATGGGACGCGGTCTCCGACTTCCCCGACAGCCTCTACAACGACGCCGCCCGGGAAGGGATCAGCGGCATGGGCTTCCGTGAGGACCTGGGCGGCACCGGCGAGAACGTCGACCTGTGGCATCGGATCATCTTCGCCGAGGAGTTCTTCCGCATGGGCTCAGGCGTGGTTTTCGCCGACCTCGCCACGCCCTGGATCGCCCTGCCGCCCATCATCAACGGTGGAACGCCCGAAATGCTGGACCGCGTCGCCCGGCCCGTGCTGGCCGGGGACAAGAAAATCGCCTTCGCCGTGACCGAACCCGGCGGCGGGTCGGACGTGTCGGGCTTCACGACGACCGCCGAGCGCAAGGGCGACGTCTTCGTTGTCAACGGCGGCAAGACCCTGATCTCCGGCGCCATGAAGGCCGACTATCTGCTGACGGCGCTTCGCACCGGCGGCCCGGGCATGGGCGGCCTGTCGATGCTGCTGATCGAGACCGACCGGCCGGGCGTGACACGCGGCTCCCTGCCAGGCCTGCAATGGTACAACCGCAACAACGGCTGGCTGAACTTCGAGAACGTCAAGGTGCCCGTGAGCAATCTGGTCGGCGTCGAGAACCGCGGCTTCGCCGGCCTCGCCAGCCAGTTCAACATCGAGCGGTTCTCCGGCATCGCCGCCACCCTGGCCATGACCCGGACCTGCGTCGCCGAGGCCATCGCCTTCGCCCGCGAACGCCAGACCTTCGGCAAACGGCTGATCGACCACCAGGTCATGCGCCACAAGATCGTGGACATGGTCCAGCGCATCAAGGTCGCCTACGCCATGCTGGACATCCTGGTCTGGCGCTTCGGCCGGAGCGAGGTCCCGGTCGCGGACCTGGCCCTGCTGAAGGTCCAGGCGACGACGACGCTGGAGCACTGCGCGCGTGAGAGCCTGCAGGTTCTCGGCGGCCGCGCCTATACCGGCGGCAACCGCGTCGAGCGAATCTACCGGGAGGCCCGCATCTTCGTCATCGGCGGGGGTTCGGAAGAGATCCTGCGCGACCTGGCGGCGAGGCAGATGGGGTTCTAGCCACCCCGGCATCGCACAAAAATAGGCCCCGCTGCTCACACAGCGGGGCCCAGGTGTCTCAGGTCAGGAAAAACCGGAAGAAGCGGCTCAGAAGTTGCGCCGCAGGGTGACCCCGTAGGTGCGGGGGTCGCCTAGGAAGGCCGAGTAGGATCCTGCCTGGAAGGTCGCGGGGATCACGCGGCGATAGTAGTCCTGGTCGAAGACGTTCCGGGCGAAGACGTCCAGCTGCCAGGCCTCGTTCGCGTCCCGCAGGGAGAAGCGGACGTTGGCGGTGGTGAAGCTGTCCTGTACGCGGTTCGGGTCGAAGCCGCCGGAGAAGAACTCGGACGAGTAGCGGGCGTCGGCATAGGCGACCCCGGTCAGGCTGTCGCCGATCGGGAACTCCCAGGTGATCGACGAGACGTTGACCCAGTCCGGCGACTGCTCCAGCTCCCGGCCGGAATACTGACGGTTCAGGACGTTCGTCGGATAATAGGCGTCCGTATAGCTGAGACCGTTGGTCAGGGTCAGGCCGGGGGTCGGCTCCCAGGTGACTTCCAGCTCGGCGCCCTTGGTGATGACCTCGGCCAGCGAACGGACCACGAAGCTGACGCCGGTGAACTCGATCAGCTGAAAGCCTTCGAACGTCTGGTGGAAGGCGGCGAAGTTGGCGCGCAGGGAGCGATTGAAGAACTCGCCCTTGATGCCGATCTCATAGGCGTCGACCGTCTCCTCGACGAAGGCCAGATCGCGGGCGTTCGGCGTGGCCGGTGTGGTGAAGGCGGCGCGGTCGAAGTTGTAGCCTCCCGACTTGTAGCCCCGCGAGTAGGACGCATAGGTGTTGAGCGACTGGCTGACCCGATAGGCGATGTTCACCGTTCCGGTCGTGGCCTCTTCGGTGCGCGCGTCCGTGTCGCCCGAGGGGTTCAGGCGCGTGTCCCAGAAGGGGGCGCAGAACCGGGTAATGCCGGCGGCGTCGCTGGTGCGGACGGCGCTGTCGCAGGCCGGGTTGAAGTTCTCGCCCCGGTAACTGATCTCCTTGTCGTTCTGCGTGTAGCGCAGGCCTGCAGTGATGCTGAGCGCATCCGTGACGCGGAAGACGTTGTGGGTGAAGAAGGAAAGGTCCTGCCCGCTCTGCTCACCGATGCCGCGCGCGCCGTCGCCGGGCCGGAAGGCGGCCAGGGTCGAGGCCTGGAAGGTCGCCGCGCCGCCGTAGATCAGCGGATAGTCGGCGCCCATGCGGAAGGCGCTGTCGTTCAGGACGGTCTCGTCCGAGTAGAACAGCCCCACCAGCCAGTCGAGCCGGCCGTTCTCACCCTGCAGACGCAGTTCCTGGGTCAGGACGTCGAAGCCCTGGTGCAGACCGTCGGGTGCGAAGAATCCGAGGTCGGCGCCCGAGTGGTCGAAATCCTGCGAGCGGAAGGCTTCCCAACTGCGGAAGGCGCTGACCGAGTTCAGGGTGGCCCAGCCCAGATCCCACTCCGCCGAGGCGGACACGCCCATATCCTCGATGTCCTCCTGGTTCTGGCGGATGTTGTTCTTGGAGGCGCGCCGGTCGAACGGATTGGTCGAGGGATACCCAATTCCGCCGCGCGCGGCCGCCAGCTGGTTGACCAGATTGTAGGTCGGGCCGGCGATGGCCAGAAGCGCGACACAGCAGTTCTCGTTGCGGTTCGTATAGTCGGCCGTGAAGGTCCAGCTGAGGGTCTCGGACGGACGCCACAGCAGCTTGCCGCGCACGAACTGGCGGTCGAGGTTGTCCAGGCTCTCGCCCGAGTTGGCGTCGGAATGGAAGCCGTCACGCAGCTCGTAGCTGCCCTCGATGCGCAGGGCCAGTTCATCGTCGACCAGCGGGAAGTTCGCGGCGCCCGAGATCCGGCGATCGTTGAAGCTGCCGTAAGACCCGGTGATATTGCCGCTGATACCGTTGAAATCCGGCTGTTTCGTTGTGACGTTGATGATGCCTGAAGAGGTGTTCCGCCCGAACAGGGTGCCCTGCGGCCCCCGCAGGACCTCGATGCCCTGCAGGTCGCCCAATTCCGAAAGGGCGACCCCCGTGCGGGCCCTGATGACGCCGTCGATGATGACGCCGACGGAGGATTCCAGACCGGGGTTGGTCGAGGTGGTGCCCACGCCCCGGATGCGGATCGAGGAGTCCGAGCCGCCGCCGGGCGTCTGGAACTGAACGCTGGGGGCCAGGCTGGTCAACTCACGGATGTCGCTGACGCCGGAGTTCTCCAGCTGCTCGCCGCTGACTGCGGTCACGGCGACCGGCGCCTCGATCAGACGCTGCGCGCGGCGTGTGGCGGTGACGATGATCTCATCGACGACCGTCGCCTCCTGCCCGGCGGGGGCGGTCTGGGCCAGGGTCGGCGTCGCGGAAAGCGTCGCGGCGATGACCAATGCGGATACGCTGACTGTGCCTCTGATATTCACGCCCAATCCTCCCATGAGCCCCCGTTAGCCGAGGTGCTTCTGGGGGCAATGTGTCACTGGTGAATTGAGACTGTCAAATAGCTTTTGTAATCAGACCGACTTGTGTGCTTCAGTGTGAGCAAGGTGACACGGTCCAGCCAAACGGAGGTTGTGCCGGTCGCGACCGAACGGGGATTCGGCGGATTTTCGGGCGATACCTTGTGCGACAACAGGGAGTTGCGAGTGCATTATCGCTGTTCATGCACCTTCGCGCCGCGATCGACCGACAGGATCGGTGACGCGAGTGCGAAACGAACGGGCGGTCATCTCGCAACTGCGAAAGTCACTTTCATCTTGAGATTGAACGGGGTCGCGACATGAGCGTGGGTGATGGTGTGACGGGCGCAGGGCAACCGGCGGCGGCGAGGATATGGCCCCATTCCGGCTGGGCCTGGTTCGCGGTCGCGGCCCTTATGGTGGCCTACACCTCCAGCTTCATCGACCGTCAGATCCTCACCCTTCTGGTTCAGCCGATCCGGGCCGATCTGACCATCACCGATACCCAGTTCAGCCTGCTGGCCGGGATCGCCTTCTCCCTGTTCTACACCGTCATGGGCGTGCCCCTGGCGAGGCTGGCGGATCGGGGCAGCCGACGCTGGATCATCTTCTGGGGCATCGTGGTCTGGAGCGTGATGACCGTGGCCTGCGGTCTGGCGAACAGCTTCTGGGCCCTGTTTGCCGCGCGCATCGGCGTCGGCATCGGCGAGGCAGCCCTGTCGCCCGCCGCCTATTCGATGATCTCCGACTATTTCCCGCCGCGTCAGCGCGCACGCGCCCTGGCCGTTTATTCGATGGCCCCCTACCTCGGCGCCGGGCTGGCCCTGATGATCGGCGGAGCGGTGATCGACGCCATAGCCCAGGCGGGAGCGATGCAACTGCCCTTCGTCGGCGAACTGGCGCCCTGGCAGCAGACCTTCGTCCTCGTCGGCGCGCCGGGCCTGCTGATCGCCGCCCTGTTCATCATCGTTCGAGAACCGCCGCGTCACGGCGTGACCAGGTCGGGCGTCCAGGCCGGGGTCCTCAAATACATGTGGTCCCGCAAGTCGACCTTCTACGTCCTGATCATGGCCTTCTCGATCTTCGGCATGGCCGGCATCTCCTATCTGGCCTGGGCGCCGGCGGTGCTGATCCGCCAGCACGGCATGACACCCGCCGAAGTCGGATTCGCCTACGGGGTCGTGCTGCTGGCCGCCGCCACGCCGGGCGTTCTGGTCGGCGGCTGGATGACCGACTGGCTCGCCAGCAAGGGCCGGACCGACGCGCCGGTCCGGGTCGCCATCCTGGCGCTGATAGCCAGCCTTCCCTTTGCCATCGCCATGCCGCTGATGCCGACGCAGGGCATGGCCATCGCCGCGCTCGCAGGCTTCAGCTTCTTCGCCGGCGTTATGAACAGCCTCCCGGCCACGGCGCTGCAGGCCGTCGCCCCGAACCAGCTGCGAGCGCAAATCACGGCCATCTATTTCCTGATCGGCAACCTGGTCTCCCTCGGCCTCGGCCCCACCATCGTGGCCGCGATCAGCGACAATTTCCTGGGCGGCGGCGAGAATATCGGCCTGTCGCTGGCCATCGTCAGTGGCGTCACCATCGCCATCGCCTCCTTCCTGCTGGGCCGGGCGCTGAAACCCTTCCGGGACAGCGTCGAGGAGGCCCGTGAGTGGCAGGAGCCGGCCCGATGAGCGGCCTGACCGAGGATAAGCGCCTCTCCCTCCCCTGGTTCGACCCGGCGCCGCCCTCGGCCGAGGACTGTGTCATTCCCCGGCTGATCGACCGCTGGGCGGCCGAGACGCCCGACGTGGTCTTCATCCGCTTCGAGAGCGGCGAGACCTGGACCTGGGCCGAGACGCGCCGGCGAGCGTTGTCAACCGCCGCCGCCCTGCAGGCGCGCGGCGTCAACGGCGGAGACATCGTCGCGGCCTGGGCCCCGAATGGGCCGGCCCTGCTGCGGGCCTGGTTTGGCGCCAACTATGCGGGCGCGGTCCTGGCGCCCATCAACACCAGTTTCCGCGGCAAGCTGCTGGAACACGCCGTTGGCAAGACCGGCGCGAAGGTGATGATCGTCCACCCCGACCTCGCGCCACGTCTGGAGGGGCTGTCGCTGGGCGCCGCCGAACGTCTGATCCTGACCGGGCCTTCCGAGCCCCTGAACCTGCCCTTAACGATCGAGGGCGCGTCCGCTCTGGACGGCGATCCCGCCGCCTGCACCCCCGTGCCCCAGCATCCCTGGGACCCCCCGGTGATCATTTTCACCTCCGGCACCACCGGTCCGTCGAAGGCGGTGATCACCTCCTATGTGCAGGAGTGGACCACGGCCAGGGTGACCTACGGCTATATGGTCCAGTCCGACCGGATGCTGGTGAACCTGCCGATGTTCCACGTCGGCGGCATCGCGGCGATCACGGCCGCAGTGGCCTGCGGCGGCTCGGTGGCCCTGTTCGAGGCCTTCGACACCCGCCGGTTCTGGGAAACGGTGCGCGAGACGGGCTCGACGGTCTGCTCCGGCCTGATCGGGGCCCTCACCTCCTTCCTGATGAAGGAGCCGCCGAAGGCCGACGACGCCGATAATCCCCTTCGCATGGTGACCCTGTCGCCGATCAACGAGGATACGGTCGCGCTCGGAAAGCGGTTCGGTTTCGACTACCTTTCCGGGTTCAACATGACGGAGGTGTCGGGCCCGCTGATCAGCGCTGTCAACGATCCGGTGATGCGCTCCTGCGGACGGGTGCGCGTCGGCATGGAGTGCCGCATCGTCGACGACCAGGATAACGAGGTTCCACACGGCCAGCCCGGCGAACTCGTGATCCGCTCGGACAATCCCTGGACGCTGTTCAGCGGCTACCTCGGCGATCCGGAGGCGACGGCCCGGGCCTGGCGCAACGGCTGGTTCCACACCGGCGATCTGATGTGGCGGGACGCCGAGGGCTGCTTCTTCTTCGTCGACCGCAAGAAGGATGCGATCCGCCGGCGCGGCGAGAACATGTCCTCGCTGGAGATCGAGATCGAGGTCGTCGCCCACCCGTCCGTCCGCGAATGCGCCGCCTACGGTATCGACCTCCCAGGCGGCGAACAGGAGGTCATGGTGGCCGTGGCGCCTGTCGATGGAGCCCGGATCGATCCGCGCGAACTGGTCGAATGGCTGATCCCGCGCATGACCCATTTCATGGTGCCCCGCTACGTCCGGGTCGAAACCGCACTGCCCAAGACCCCGACCAACAAGATCCAGAAGACCGGCCTGCGCGACGAGGGCGTCACCGCCGCGACCTTCGACCGGGAGCCGGCCGGGCTGGTGGTTCGACGTCAGAAATTGACGGTTGCTTGATAAGACCTGACGGCGTCGCCTAATAGGGGGCATGTCCCGCGTCGCGCCGAAAATTCGTCTGGTGCCAAAGAGCTCCGTCAACCGGGCCCTCAATGCCCTGGGCGATCGCTGGAGCCTGCTGGTCGTGCAGGAGGCCTTTCTGGGGGCCACACGGTTCGAGGAATTCCACGCCCGTCTGGGCGGCGCCCGCTCGACCCTGTCCAGCCGTCTGGCGGCGCTGGAGCGGCACGGCATCCTGGTCAGGAAGCCCCACCGCGACGAGGGTGTGCGCATGGCCTATCACCTGACGCCGCGCGGCCTCGGCCTGTTCGATTCCATGATGCTGATGTGGGGCTGGGGCGTGCGCTGGGGCGTGACCGGCGGCCGGGCCCCGACCGTCTTCACCCACACGGAGTGCGGCAAGCCCATGCTGCCCGAACTGCGCTGTGGCGGCTGCGGCGAGCCCCTCACCCTGCACACCTGCACCTACACCGAAGGTCCCGGACAGGGGATGGAGCGGTTGCCGGTGCAGCGGATGCATCGTCGCCGCCAGCCGAACGACGAGGCGCCGACCATCGAACTGGTCGATCTGCTCGGCGACCGCTGGACTGCCCTTGTGGTCAGCGTCCAGTATTTCGGCCTCCACCGTTTCGACGAGATCCAGGGCGTTCTCGGCATCGCGTCCAACATCCTGACCGACCGTCTGCGAACACTGGAGATGTCGGGGATCTTCGAGCGACGCCTCTATGAGATGACGCCGCCCCGCTATCAGTACCGGCTCACCAAGAAGGGCCAGGACCTCTATCCCCATGCCCTGGCCATGATGACCTGGGCCGACACCCACCTGAAGGATCGGGCCGGGCCGCCCGTCAAGATCCGGCACGTCTGCGGAGAGCCGCTGAATCCGCAGATCAGTTGCAGCGCATGCAAGGGCCGTCTGACACTCGAGACGGTGGTGATGAAGGCGGGGCGGATCAAGCCTTCGGCATGAGATCAGTCCGGGTTTGAAAGCAGCCTTCTAGCGCTTGCATTAGCAGACTTATCGTCCTAGCGTTTCTCCAGCGAGAACGCATGGGAGACGACGCGTGGCCGAGAACATGAAGGTCGTGGAGGCCATGATGGCCGCCTGGAAGAAGCGCGATGTGGAGGGCTTCATCGCCACCCTCGCCGACGACATCGAATACCACTGGCACCCCACAAAACGTCCGGCCGTCGGCAAGGACAAGATGCGGAAATTCCTCTCCAACTACGAGGCCGGCTTCGACCAGCAGGAGTGGCGGGTCACCCATTCGGCCGAGAACGGCGAGGTCCTGTTCGTCGAGGGGATGGAGGTCCTGGTCGACCGCGCGTCGGGCGTGAAGATCGACAACCCCTTCGTCCAGGTCTTCCAGGTCCGCGACGGCCTGATCTACAGGATGCGCGACTACTACGACACCTCGCAGGTTCATGCCCCGGCGAGGCCCGAGGCCGCAAAGGCGACGGCGTGAGCGCGCCGATCGATCGCCTGCGGGCGCTGATGGTCGTGTCGGAGGCGCGCGACAAACCCGCCTTCCTCGACTTCTTCGCCGACGACGTCGAGTACCACTACCACGTCGGCACCCGCCCCCTGGTCGGGAAGGAGTGGGTCGACAGGTTCATCACCAAATACTGGGCCAACCACTCGGCGACCAAGTGGACGCTCGTGAACTGGGCCGAGAACGGCGACAAGGTGCTGACCGAGGGGCAGGAGGACTACGTCAACGCCGACGGCGTCAGCGTCTCCCATCCCTATATGGGAATCATCGAATTCCGGGACGGCAAGATTGTCGCCTGGCGCGACTATTTCCAGATGAAGGATCCGGCCGCGTCCTGACGCTGACTCAGTTCGACTTTAGCCTATTAAACCAATAACTTGCATCCTTTTGATGCGAGATCGCGTTCGGAATTGCACGCGCTGGACTCGGTGTTCTCCGAGTGCAATTCGCACCCTTAAACGGCCTGCATCCGCTCGGCCCGCAAGGCCGAACGCCTCACCTTGCCGGCGTCGTCGCGCAGGCGTTCGGTCGTGACCTCCAGCGACCGAGGCCGCTTGTAGGGCGCGATCCGCTCGGCGAGTAAGGCGTTCAGCCCAGCCTCGTCGAGCACCCCGTCCGCCGTCTCGACGATGGCGTGCACCCGCTGACCGAAGTCGGCGTCGGGCAGGCCCACCACCACGCTGCACAGGACGCCGGGGAAGCTGTCGATCGCCGCCTCGACCTCGGCCGGATAGACGTTGGCGCCCCCCGAGACGATCATGTCCACGCGCCGGTCGGCCAGATACAGCCAGCCGTCCTCGTCGACATAGCCCATGTCGCCCAGGGTCTCGAACGTCCCGTTCGCGCGCGGTTCGGCGCCGAGGTATCTGTAGGTCGTCCCCTGCCCCCGCAGCGGCATGAAATAGATCTCGCCGACCTCGCCTGGCGCGCAGGGCTCGCCCGCCTCGTCCAGCACCTTCATCTCGTAGCCGGGCAGCACCTTGCCGACCGAGCCGGGGTGATCCAGCCATTCGACGCCGCGAATGCCGGTGCCGCCCAGGGCCTCGGTGCCGGTGTAGATTTCCCAGACTGTTTCCGGTCCGACCCAGTCGATCCACTTCTGCTTCAGCCACGGCGGACAGGCGGCGGCGATATGCATCACGGCGTCGACCGACGACATGTCGTACTTCGCCTTCACCTCGTCCGGCAGCGACCAGATGCGGTGCATCATGGTCGGCACCTGGAACAGCCAGCTGACCTTGTACCGGTCGACCAGCCGCAGCGTTTCCTCCGCGTCGAAGCGCGGCATCAGGATGATGTGCACGCCCCAGCCCATGGCCAGACAGGTCATGCCGAACGGCGCCGCGTGATAGAGCGGGCCGGGGTTCAGCAGCACGTCCTCGGGGATCATGCCGAGCAGCAGGATGTCGGGATCCGCCATGGCCGGGGCCATGTCGACGATCACCTTGGGCCGCCCGGTCGAACCGCCGCTGGCGATGGCCTTGAGGTGTTTCGATGCGATCTCCGGCAAGGGAGAGGCGTCGGCAGAGGCGTCCCAGGTCTCCGCCTCCGACAGCCGCCTTGTCGCGCCGGCCTTGGCCGCATCGTCGATGACGATCAGGCGCGGCTGGAGCAGTTCGATTATGCCCGCCAGCTCTGCTGCCGGCAGCTTGTGCGACAGGGGCGCCGGCGTGGCGCCGAGCGCCCACACCGCGAACGCCAGCTCCAGGAACGCCGGACAGTTGGGCAGGGCGATGGCGACGAAGTCCCCCTCGACCACCCCCGCCCTCTGCAACGTCCGCGCCCGCCGGTTGACCCGGTCCGCCAGCTCGCGCCGCGTCAGGGTCACGCCTTCGAAGGTCAGGGCCGGGCGGTCCGGATCACGTTCCGCATGGATGTTCAACAGCATGCCGACCGCCCGCACGCCGGACAGGTCCGTCATCGCCGTCGACAGGGTGCGGGGGCGGTTCGGACGACGCATCGCGGATTCCATCAGGCGGGGTTCGTCCCGTCAGCCGCCGCGCGCCTGGGCGGCCACGGGATCAGAGGACTGGTCCGGGCAATGTAGTCCGCATATCCGGGCCGATGATAGGTCAGCCGCTTCTCGTACGAAGGACCACCCGAATATTTGAGGAACAGCACCAGCAGCAGCAGTGGCCCGACGATGCCGAACAGGCCCAGCGTCGTCTCGGCGGCGATGCCGAACAGACCGAACCATGTGCACAGATCGCCGAAATAGTTGGGGTGCCGCGTATAACGCCACAGGCCGCTGTCGAACACCTTGCCTGCGTTGGCCGGGTCCGCCTTGAACTTCACAAGCTGATAATCGGCCAGGCTCTCGAAGCAGACGCCGAACACCACGAGCCCGGCGCACGCCCAGCCCAGGGTCCCGACCTCGACCGGCGTCGACGACATCTGACCCAGTTGCACAGGCAGGCTGGTCGCCCACAGGATCGGGGCCTGGGTCATGAAGACCAGGCGCCAGGACGCCTTGCCGAAGCTCCAGCCCTTCCCCTCCATGGCCCGGTCCAGCATCTTCACATAGCGCCTGTCCGGCCCGTGCGAGCGCCAGCGCCACAGGATGTAGAGACCCAGCCGCAGCCCCCAGACGCAGGTCAGGACGGTGATCAACTGCATCCGCTCGGGCGCGCCGTCGGCCATGAAGAAGGTCGTCACCGCCATCAGGGCCAGGCCCAGCGCCCACCAGGCGTCGATGAAGGACACGTCCTTGATGGCGCACCCGACCCGCCACAGGATCACGAAGGACGCCAGGGCGATCAGGAAGTTGATCCCGAGAATGCTCAGGATTTCGGTGATGGGCGGCATGGTCTCGTCTCCCCGTTATTGATCCGGCGTCTAGCGGCCGGTCGACAGTTCCTTGGCATGCAGCATCTTGGCCATGCCCCGCTCCATCCCCTTGGGATCGCGGGCCAGGGCGGCGCGGCTCTCGATCGCGAACCGGTCGGTGTCGATCTCGTCGATGCCCCGGGTGATGCCCTTCATGGCGGCGCGGGCGATATCCTCCGGCGCCGCCTTGGCGCCCTTCACATGCGAGGCCATCCGGGTGTCGACCGAGCCGACGATCAGGGAGGTGACGCTCGTCCCCTGCCCGGCCAGCTCGGCGCGGATGCAGGATCCGGCGGCGCGCATGGCGAACTTGGACGGGCTGTAGCCGCCCATGTTGGGCACGGCGACGATGCCCCCGACCGACAGCACGTTCAGGATCGCGCCCCCGCCGTTGGCCTTGAGCGCCGGAGCGAAGGCCCGCGCCATCAGCAGCGGCCCGAAATAGTTGACCTCCATCTCGTCGCGCGCAGCGGAGATGTCGTCGGAGCCGATCAGCAACCTGTTGTGGAACGCTCCGGCGTTATTGACCACCACAGAGACGTCGGGACAGGCGGCGGCCGCGGCGACGATCTGGTCCGGCTTCGAAACATCGAGGCGCACCGCGACCACCTTGCCGGGATACTGCTCCTCGAGGTGTCTGGCCGAGGCCGGGTCGCGGGCCGCCGCATAGACCCTGGCCGCCCCCTCGGAGATCAGCACATGGACGAAGCCTTCGCCGATGCCACGGTTGGCCCCGGTGACGATGGCGACACAGCCCTGGATGTCCATGCGCTCGCCTCAGGCCGCAGTGTAGATGATGTCGTCAGGCTTCTTGGCCCCGCGCCGCAGCACCGAGGCGTCCCGGGTGATGGCGCCCCGAGCCCAGGTCTCGGAGAGCTCGTGCTCCTCGTTCCATTCCCAGCACATGGTGCGGCGGAAGATGCGCCATTCGGCGCCCCGCTTCTCCATCTGATCGACGCAGCGGGCCAGTGTCCGGGTGTCGAACTCCTGTCCCTTTACCGTCAGGCGCGAGGCGGTGAGGATGTAGCATTCGGCCGTCGCCGTGGTCGCCGACTTCAGATCGATGATCAGGTTCACGGCCATATGGTTCATCAGCCCGGCCTTGGGCAGTCGCTCCTTGATCACGGCCACCCATTCGGACGCTGGCCCGTCGAAGGTACCGCCATGATCCTCCCAGCCGTCCGGCCAATAGGCGCGTTCAACGAGGTCGAGGTCGGCACGATCGCAGCCACGAAGAAACTTCAGCAGCACCTCCTCGATCGCCTTCTTTTCGAGCAGAGCCTGCACCTCAGAGTCGCGGTCGGCCATCTTGATATCCTCCGATGACTGTTATTAAGTCTTGAAACAAAAGTGACATGGCTTGCGTTAGCAGGCAAGCCGGCCTGGCCGCTTTAGAGCCTCAGCAGGCCCGGCGCCGCCGCGACGACGCGCGGGAGGGCCTGGATCACCATGGCCGCCACGGCGAACTGTTCGGGCCGGGTGCGGACCCCATCAGGGGCCGTGTCGACCAGATCTATAGCGATCCGGACGCCAGGCAGGCCGTCGACCTCGATCTCCCAGTGCGGCTTGCCGGCGAACGGCGCCTGGGCCGGATCCATGATCCAGTTGACCTCATGGGTGATGCGCCGGACGCCGTCGATCAGGCCGTGCACGCGCCAGGTCGTCGCCGAGACCGTGCCCTTGGGAATCAGCCCCGCCGCAATGGTCAGGTCGCGCTCGGCCAGGCTGACTGCATGGTCCGGTTCGAACCGGTCGAGCGACAGGCCGAGCCTCTGGGCCAGCCCCTCGACGCTCTGGGAGAACATGGCCGTGAAAGTCTCCGCCAGCGGCCCGTTCGTCAGATCGATCTCTCCCGCCGCAGAGCCGAAACCCAGGGCTCCGAAGACGTAGTCGGGGTTAGGAACCGTTGTGCAGTCGATGATCTCCCGGGTCGCGATGTTGCTGTGCGACAGGCACAGGGCGACGGCGTTGGCCGCCATCCGCTCCGCCACCCAGCCCGGATTGACGCCGGTCCCCGCCAGGGTCACCCCGCCCTTGTGCGCACTGTCCGCCAGCCCGTTCGCATAGTCGAGACCCAGGGCGGCGGGCTCGAAATAGTGGTTGATGCTGACGACGTTCTTGCCGGATTCCAGCAGCCGCTTCACGTCGGTATCATGTCCGACATAGGGGGCGGACAGCATCGGGGCGTGGATCACCACGTCGGCGTCGAGCGCCAGGATCTCGTCGATCGAACGGGTCGCGATCACCCCCGTCTCGGGCCGCCGCGCGATGTCGCCCGCGTCGCGTCCGGCCTTGGCCTCGCCGTAGACGAGCAGGCCGACCAGCTGGAACCGGTCGTCGTCCAGCACGGCCCGCAGACAGGCCTTGCCCATCGAGCCGGTCGCCCACTGGATCACCCGGATGGGTCTGGTCATCGCGCCTCCCGACGCAGTCGACGCGCCTTCTGCATCAACGGTGAAGCGATAAGTCCAGAAACGCAAGCTGCTTGCCAAGCGCCTCCGAACGATTAGTGTGCTTACGCAAGCGACAGCGGGTCGCGCGGAGAGACGTCCATGGCCGAGCCCCCCTTCTGGCAGGCGCTGATGAAGTCGGTGAATTTCTACGCCCGCTTCGCGCCGTCCTTCACCCGCGTTGGCTATATCGCGCGCGGCCTGCCGTTCAAGCCGGTGAAGGCGAACTACGCCGGCCAGAACTGGCTGGTGACCGGCGCAACGGGCGGCCTCGGCAAGGCCACGGCGCTGCGCGCCACCGCCAAGGGCGCGACCGTCTACGCCGTCGGCCGCAATGTGCGGGCCCTCGGCGACCTGGTGCGTGAGGCCAAAGGTCCCGGCAAGATCGTGCCCGTCACCTGCGACCTGTCATCGATGGCCGCCGTCGCCGGCCTGTCGAAACGGCCCGAGATCGCCGCGGTGAAGTTCGACGTCGTCGTCAACAACGTCGGCCTCCTGTTGCGCCACTATCAGGCGACCCACGAGGGGCTGGAGACCTCCTACGCCACCAACCTGCTGAGCCACTGGATCCTGACCGAGGACCTGCACAGGGCCGGCGAACTCAAGCCCGGAGCCGCGATTATCAACGTCGTCTCCGGCGGCCTCTATAACCTCGCCCTCAACAAGAAGATGCTCAACATTCCCGAGGAGCATTTCAACGGTTTCGCCGCCTATGCCGCCCACAAGCGCGCGCAACTGGCTCTCGCGGAGCATTGGCGCGCGGCCTGGGCCGCCGACGGGATCAGAACCTACGCCGTCCACCCCGGCTGGGCCGACACCGCCGGGGTGAAGACCAGCCTGCCGAAGTTCCGCAGAATCCTCGCCCCGATCCTGAGGAACGACCACGAGGGCGCCGACACCATCGACTGGCTGGCCGCGACCCGTCCGCCCGAGGTCGTCGACGAGATCTGGTTCGACCGCAAACCGCGCACCGCCCATGCCTATCCGCACACCCGCAACCCACGCACGACCATCCCCGACATCGTCGCCTTCCTAGAGGCCGACCGGCAGCGTCTGGCGGTCTGAAGCCTTGCCGCCGCCGTCCCGATCCGCGATGGATCGGGGATGGCGAGCGACACGACATCGACCGAGGGTTGGCGGTTCTGGATCGACCGGGGCGGCACGTTCACCGACATCGTCGCCCGCGCGCCCGACGGCGCCCTGACCACGGCCAAGCTCCTGTCGGACAACCCGGATCAGTACGAGGATGCCGCCGTCGAGGGCGTGCGGCGCATCCTCGGCGCCGGTTCCGGCTCCCTGCCGGCGGGCGTCGTCTCCGACATCCGCATGGGCACGACGGTGGCGACCAACGCCCTGCTCGAACGCAAGGGCGAGCCGACGGTCCTGGCCATCACGCGCGGCTTCGGTGATGCGCTGCGTATCGGCTGGCAGGCCCGACCCGACATCTTCGCCCGCCATGTCGTCCTGCCCGAACCTCTGCACGACCGGGTCATCGAGATCGACGAACGCGTCCGTGCTGACGGGGCCATCGACCGCCCGCTGGACGAGGCTTCGGCTCGCCAGGCCCTGACCGCCGCCTTCGCCGACGGCTACCGCGCCCTCGCCATCGTCCTCGTCCACGGCTGGCGCTTCACCGATCACGAGACCCGCCTCGCCGGGATCGCCCGCGAGATCGGCTTCACCCAGATCTCGGTCAGCCATGAGGTCGGCGCCCTGATCAAGCTGATCGGACGCGGCGACACGACGGTGGCCGACGCCTATCTGTCGCCAGTGCTCGACGCCTATGTCGCCCGCGTCGGCAAGGCCCTCGGCCCCGACGTCCCCCTGATGTTCATGCAGTCGTCCGGCGGCCTCGCCAGCCCCTCCGCCTTCCGGGGCAAGGACGCCATCCTGTCCGGCCCGGCCGGCGGCGTGGTCGGCATGGGGGCGACGGCCGAGGCCGCCGGCTTCGACCACGTCATCGGCTTCGACATGGGCGGCACCTCGACCGACGTCTCCCACTATTCCGGCAGTTTCGAGCGGACCTCGGACGCCGTGGTCGCGGGCGTCCGACTGCGCGCCCCCATGCTGTCGATCCACACGGTGGCGGCCGGCGGCGGGTCCATCTGCCGCTTCGACGGATCACGCCTGCGGGTCGGGCCAGAATCCGCCGGCGCCGTGCCTGGCCCCGCCGCCTACCGCCGCGGCGGCCCCCTGACGGTGACCGACTGCAACGTCCTGCTCGGCAAGCTGCGTCCCGAGTTTTTCCCCGCCGTCTTCGGCCCCGACGGCGACCGGCCGCTGGACCACGCCGCCGTCGCGCAGAAGTTCGACGCCCTCGCCGCCGAGGTCGCCGCCGCCACCGGCCGCCCGACGGATCCGCTCGACCTCGCCGAGGGCTTCATCGCTATCGCCGTCCAGAACATGGCCGAGGCGATCAAGTCGATCTCCATCCAGCGCGGCCATGACCTGACCGGCTATGTCCTGAACTGTTTCGGCGGCGCGGGCGGCCAGCATGCCTGTCTCGTCGCCGACGCCCTGGGCATGACGACGGTGATGCTGCATCCGTTTGCAGGCGTCCTCTCCGCCTACGGAATGGGCCTGGCCTCGGTGCGGACCATCCGCCAGACCACCGTCGCCGCCCCGCTGGCCCCCGCCTCAGACGCCGCGTTGGCCAACCGCGTCGCCGCCCTCGACGCCGAGGCCCGCGCCGATCTCCTGGCCCAGGGTCTGCCCGCCGCCTCCATCACCACCGAGGCCCGCGCCGAGATCAAGTTCGCCGGTAGCGACACCCCCCTGACCGTCGCCTTCGGCCCTGCTGCGGACATGGCCGCCGCCTTCGGGACCCTGCACCGCCAGCGCTTCGGCTTCTTCGCCGAGGACAAGCCGCTGATCGTGGAGATGCTGGAAGTCGAGGCCGTATCTTCTCCCTCCCCCTCGGGGGAGGGTGGTCGGAGCGCAGCGAAGACCGGGTGGGGGCGGCAAGGCAATACAGAGTCAGTCGTACGGGGCGTAGCCTTGCCGCCCCCACCCGGCGCTTCGCGCCTGCCCTCCCCCGAGGGGGAGGGAGAGGCCCGGTCCGTGTCCGTCCGCCTCGCCGGCGCAGACCACGACACCCCCGTTCACCACCGCGACCATCTGGCCCCCGACGCCCGCATCGCCGGCCCCGCCGTGATCCTCGAATCCACCGGCACCACCATCGTCGAACCCGGCTGGTCCGCTCGCGTCGACGCCTCGGCCAACCTGATTCTCGAGCGCACCACCCCGCTCGCCAACCGCGCCCCCGTCGGAACCCACGCCGACCTCATCCTGCTGGAGGTGTTCAACAGTCGCTTCATGGCCTGCGCCGAACAGATGGGAGAGGCCCTGCGCGCCACCGCCTGGTCGGTGAACATCAAGGAGCGGCTCGACTTCTCCTGCGCCATCTTCGACAGCGCGGGCGCCCTGATCGCCAACGCCCCGCACATTCCGGTCCACCTCGGCTCGATGGGCGAGAGCATCCGCGTCGTCATCGCCTCGCGCGGTGCGGCCCTGAAGCCGGGCGACGTCGTCATGCTGAACGCCCCCTACAATGGCGGCACCCATTTGCCCGACATCACCGTCATCATGCCGGTCTTCCTCGACGCAGAGGCCGCGCCCGCCTTCTTCGTCGCCGCGCGCGGCCATCACGCCGACGTCGGCGGCATTACGCCCGGCTCCATGCCCGCCTCCTCCACCACGGTCGAACAGGAGGGCGTCCTGATCGACGACTTCCTGCTGGTCGAGGGCGGCCGCCTCCGCGACGCCGAAACCCGCACCCTGTTCGCCTCGGGTCCCTGGCCGTCGCGCAACGTCGATCAGAACATGGCCGACCTGAAGGCCCAGGTCGCCTCCTGCCAGCGCGGGGCCGATGAACTCAACCGCATGGTCGTCGAGTTCGGCCGCCCGGTGGTCGAGGCCTATATGACCCACGTCCAGTCCAATGCCGAGGAAGCCGTCCGTCGCGCCATCGCCGCCCTGAAGCCGGGCTCATTCGCCTATGAGATGGACGACGGCGCCGTCATCTGCGTCCGCATCGACGTGGACCCCGACGCCCGCACGGCCGTCGTCGACTTCACCGGGACCAGCGGCCAGCGCCCGACCAATTTCAACGCCCCCCTGTCGATCACCCGGGCGGCGACCCTCTATGTCTTCCGCACCCTGGTCGACGACGCCATCCCGCTGAACGAGGGCTGTATGAAGCCCATCACATTGATCGTGCCGGAGCGGTCGATGCTGAACCCCCGCTATCCGGCGGCGGTCGTGGCCGGCAACGTCGAGACCAGTCAGGCCGTGGTGGATACGTTGTACGGCGCGCTGGGCATCCTGGCCGCCAGCCAGGGCACGATGAACAACTTCACCTTCGGCGACGCGACCCGCCAGTATTACGAGACCATCGCCGGCGGCGCGGGCGCCGGCCCGGACGCCCCCGGCGCGAGCGCGGTCCAGAGCCACATGACCAACAGCCGGCTGACCGATCCAGAGGTGCTGGAAACCCGCTTCCCGGTGTTGCTGGAAGAGTTCTCGATTCGCCGAGGCTCCGGCGGCGCGGGCGCGGCGAAAGGCGGCGACGGCGCGACCCGGCGGGTGCGGTTCCTCGAATCGATGACCGCCGCCATCCTGTCCGGCCACCGCCGCATCGCGCCGTTCGGGGCGGCGGGCGGCGAACCCGGCTCGGTCGGGGCCAATTCGATCGAACGCGCGGACGGGTCAGTGGAAATCCTGGGCTCGACCGCCGAAACGTCCATGCAGCCCGGCGACGTCTTCGTCATCCAGACCCCAGGCGGCGGCGGATTCGGCCACAAATAACCCTCTCCCGGTGGGAGAGGGATTGAGTGCCCGGGAGCGTAGCGATCGGACTTGCGCGAAAGGGTGAGGATCGGATCTCGCCGGAAGCGCACGGCCCTCACCCTTTCGGCTTGACGCATCGCTACGCTCTGCGAGCCTCAAGCCCTCTCCCACCGGGAGAGGGAGGGACAACAATGCTCGTGCTGCTCGGAATACTGGTCGTGGTCGCGGGCTTCGTGGCGCGGATCAATCCGCTGCTGGTCATCCTGGCCGCGGCCATCGTCACCGGCGTCTGCGCCGCCATTGCGCCCGGCGTCAGCGCGAGCGCCCTGTTCCAGGCCGGCGTCGCGACCCTGACCGCCTTCGGAGACGCCTTCAACGACAACCGCTATTTCCACGTCGTCTGGCTGATCCTGCCGGTCATCGGCCTGCTGGAGCGCGCCGGTCTGCAGGAGCGCGCGCGCATGTCGATCGCCCGGGTCAGGGCCGCCTCGGCTGGACGGCTGTTGATCGCCTACCTCTTCATCCGTCAGGCGACCTCCGCACTCGGCCTGACCTCGCTCGGCGGCCACCCCCAGATGGTTCGTCCCCTTGTCGCCCCCATGGCTGAAGGCGCCGCCGAGGTCGAGGCCGGCGGGACCCTGCCCGACGCGGTCCGTCACCGTATCCGGGGCATGTCGGCCGCGACCGACAACATCGGCCTGTTCTTCGGCGAGGACATCTTCATCGCCATCGGCTCCATCATCCTGATGGTCGGCTTCCTCGAACAGGCCGGCATCATCGTCGAGCCGCTGCAGCTGTCGGTCTGGGCCATCCCCACCGCCATCGCCGCATTCCTCATCCACGGCGCCCGCCTGCTGATCTTCGACCGGTCGATCCGCAAGGCGATCTCTGACGCCCGCACGGAGACGGGCCAATGATCACCCTGGATCAGGTCTATATCCTCGTCGGACTGATGTTCCTGGCCTTCGCCATCCTGACATTGCGCGACCCCGCCCACCCGACGCGGATCCGCAGCGCCCTGTTCTGGGGCCTGCTGGCCGGGTCCATGCTGTTCGGGTCGTATCTCGGCGGCCTCGGCAATGGCCTGCTGGTCGTCGCCCTCGTTGCGCTCGCCGGCCTGTCGAAGCTCGGCGTCGGCAAGCCCGAAACCACCACGACGGAGCAACGTCGCGAGGGCGCCGCCCGGCGCGGCGACGGACTGTTCCTGCCCGCCCTGATCGTCCCGGTCGTCGCCGTCGGAGGCACACTCGCGGCCAAACATACCGGCTGGGGCGAGGCCCTGTTCTCCTCGACCCAGACGACCCTGATCGCCCTCGCGCTCGGCTGTCTGATCGCCCTCGGCGCCGCCATGGCCTGGCTGCGGCCGCCGGTCGCCGCGCCGCTCCATGAAGGGCGCCGCTTGATCGATTCCATCGGCTGGGCCGTCCTCCTGCCCCAGATGCTGGCCGCCCTGGGCGCCATCTTCCTGGCCTCCAACGTCGGCGGCGTCGTCGGAGAGGTGGTGACCCAGGCCGTGCCGATGAGTTCGCCCCTGATCGCCGTCCTCGCCTACTGTCTCGGCATGGCCCTGTTCACCGTCATCATGGGCAACGCCTTCGCCGCCTTCCCGGTCATGACCGCCGCCATCGGCCTGCCCTTCGTGGTCGGACAGTTCGGCGGCGACCCGGCCATCGTCTGCGCCATCGGCATGCTGGCCGGCTTCTGCGGCACCCTGCTGACGCCCATGGCCGCCAACTTCAACGTCGTGCCGGCGAACCTGCTGGAGCTGCCCGACCGCAACGCCGCCTTCAACGGCGTCATCCGCGCCCAGGCCCCGACCGCCCTGATCCTTCTCGGGGTCAACATCGCCCTGATGTATTTCCTCGCCTTCCGGTTCTGACATGTCCCAGGCTCTCGACGCCGCCACGGCAGCCCGCTTCGCCCGCACCGCCCTCGGTCATGTGACGAAGGCATATCCAAACAAGCTGGATCACGTCCTGAACGGGCCGGAGGACGCGCTTGGCCCGCGCGCCCTGCACCCGGTCTTTTTCGGCAGTTTCGACTGGCACTCCTGCGTCCACGGCTGGTGGACCCTGTTCACCCTGCGCCGCCTGTATCCGGACATGGCCGAGGCCGTCGCTATCGCCGATCTGGCGGACGAGCTGTTCACGCCCGCCAACGTCGCGGCGGAGGTCGCCTATCTCGACCGGCCCAACGCCCGAGGCTTCGAGCGCCCCTACGGCTGGGGCTGGCTGCTGATGCTGCAGGCCGAGCTGCGTCGCCACTCTGACCCGCGCGGCCGCGCCTGGGCCGAGATCCTGCGACCACTGGCCGAGGCCTTCGCCGACCGGTTCAAGGCCTTTCTGCCGATCTCGACCTATCCGGTGCGGACCGGGACACACTACAACACCGCCTTCGCCCTGCGGCTCGCGCTCGACTACGCGGAGAGCGCCGCCGACGCGGAGTTGGCCGACCTGTGCCACGCCGCTGCCCTGCGCTGGTATTCCGGCGATCGCGACTGCCAGGCCTGGGAACCGTCGCAGGACGAGTTCCTGTCGCCGACGCTGATGGTGTCGGAACTGATGCGTCGCGTGATGCAGGATCAGGACTTCGGATCCTGGTTCGATCTCTATCTTCCGCGCCTCGAGCATCGCGAGCCCGCGACCCTGTTCGCTCCCGCCACGGTCAGCGACCGGTCGGACGGCAAGATCGCCCATCTGGATGGGTTGAACCTCAGCCGGGCCTGGTGCTGGCGCGGCGTCGCATCGTCCCTGGCGTCGGATGACCCGCGTCGCCCGGTCGCCCTGAAGGCGGCAGAGGTCCACCTCAACGCCGCCCTGCCCCATGTCACCGGCGACTATATGGGCGAGCACTGGCTGGCCAGTTTCGCCCTCCTGGCCCTGCTCGCCGAACCGGATTGAGCCAGGCTTCCCCAGACTTCCGGACAAAAGAAAGGGGCGGCCGATACCATCGGCCGCCCCCAACGTTTTAGCTTCGACGCGCCTCTAGAAGCGGGCGCTCACGCCGACGTAGTAGCGGCGGCCGAGCACGTCATAGGCGGACGGATCGGTGTTGGCCGCGACGGCCGGCGCATAGACGGGCGCCATCTCGTCGGTCAGGTTGTTGATGCCGGCGCGGATCGCGACGGTGTCGTTCACGGCCCAGGAGCCGTTCAGGTCGAAGTAGTCGATCGCGTCGATGACCTGGGCGCGGTTGTTGAAGTTCGCGGCCGAGCCCTGGTAGCGCCAGCGAACGCCGAGGCCGAAGGAGCCCATGTTCCAGTTGACGGAGGTCAGCGACTTCCACTCAGGCAGGGTCAGGCCGAACGAGTTCGACAGGGTGCCCGTGCGGTCCGTGAAGGTGCCGCCCGGCAGGTCCTGACGCTTGTACTCTTCCAGCTTGGTGCCCGTGACGTTGACGGCCAGCGAACCCCAGTCCGGCAGACCGAGGTCCACCAGAGCGGCGCGCCAGTCGACCTGGAAGTCGATGCCCGAGGTCACGAGCGCGCCCAGGTTGGCGTTAGTTTCGAAGGTGTTCGTAACCTGGCCCGAGGCGCGGTCGCGGCTGAACAGCTGGCAGTAGACGTTGTTCGGATCGTAGGTCGTGTTGGACGCGCCGTCGAAGTTGAAGCAGCGACGCAGCTGCTCGGTGACCGACACGGTGCCGACCACGTTGGCGATCTCGATGTTGTAGTAGTCGACCGAACCCGAGAAGCCCGAGAGCCAGGGGTTCTGGAACGGCGACTGCAGCACGACGCCGACGGTGTAGGAGTCGGCGGTTTCCTCGAACAGGTTCGGGTTGCCGCCCGACAGACCCTGAACCTGCTGGTTCGGGTAGGTGTAGGTGTCGATGACCTGGCTCGGAACGCCCTGCGTGAGGCAGAGGGCGCGGACTGCGGCGTTGGTCGAGGCCGCCAGGTTGGAACCCGAGGTCGAGCGATAGGCGGTGCGGATATCGCAGGGATCCGCCGACAGGGCCGGAGCGCCGCCCGAGGTCGGCGAACCGATCGACGGGAAGTTCGTGTTCTGCGGGCTGAACAGTTCGCCGATCGACGGAGCGCGAACGGCGCGCTGGATGCCGCCGCGAACGGTCAGGCCGTCGACGACGATCCAGTTGGCGTCTGCCTTGTAGGATTCGACCAGGCCGACCGAGCCATAGCTGGAGACGCGGTAGCCGAGGTTGGTTTCCAGGCGCTGGATGAACGGCAGATCGGCCAGCAGCGGGATCAGGATTTCGCCGTAGCCTTCGTACACCTGGTCCGAACCGGACAGGGAGTTCTGGGCGTTGAAGCCGGCGATGTCGTTCTGGGTCGTCAGGACCGTGGTCGTGCCGTTGAACGACGGCAGCAGCGCCGTGGCCGACAGCGCGGAGTCGGCGATGAAGTCGAAGTTCTGCTCGCGGTAGGTGCCGCCCAGGGCGACGCGGACTTCACCGGCCGGCAGGTCGAAGACGCCGCCTTGCAGGTTCACTTCAAAGACGCGCTGGTCGTTGACGGTGGTGTTCTTCGATTTCCGGCCGATGTAGGCTTGGCAAGCGGCGCTCAGGGTGGATTGACCGAACGGGTTGAAGCCGCCGGCGCAGAGCGACGCGCCGCCGTCAGCGGCATCGAGCAGACGCTGAACCGCCGAACGCGAGACGTTGCCGGTCTGGGTCGTGGTGTTGTCGACGCGGCCGTAGGACAGATAGGCGTCGTAGGTCCAGTCACGCGTGCCTTCCAGATCGCCGCGGACGCCCGTGGTGAACTGGTAGACGCCGGTGGCTTCGTTGCCGACGCGCGAGCCCAGGGCGCTGAAGCGCTTGTCCAGACGGAAGGTGCCGGCCGGGTTCGGACGGCTGTTCAGGACCGCGCGCAGCTCGGACGAGATGAACGGGTTGGTCGACGGAACGCGGAAACCGGTGCCGGCGGCAGCAGGCGAGGCGGCCAGCAGGTTGGAGCTTTCGTACTGCGAGAACAGGAACTCGGTGTAGACCTCAACCGACGGGTTGATCTCATAGGAGACCGCAGCGAAGGCGTTGTAGCGGTTCTGCGGCAGGACGCCGTAGTTCAGCGGGCCCGTGTTGTAGGCGAAGTCTGTCTGCTGCAGCGGGCCAGCGGTGCGGAAGCCCTCAAAGTCGATGCTGCCCGGCGAAACGTAGTCGCGGGCGCCCTGATATGTGAACAGCGTGCCGTTGTTGTTGAAGCCGAAGGTGTTGGCGGCGATGGCGCCGGTGATGAAGCCGCTGACCACTGCCGTCGTCGGCAGGTTCTGGGCGTCGAAGACGGTCGAACCCAGGGGCGAGGCGCCCGAGAAGCCCGAGATCCTCGAGAACGGGCGAGCCGCGTTGAAGATCGGCGAACGGTGCGAATAGTCGAACGACAGGACGGCGTGGCCGCGGTCGTCGCCGAACTTGCCGCCGATGGTCAGGTTGACCGAGTTGGAGTCGGCGTCGTTACGGTCGCTTTCGCCGTACTGGAAGTCCATCCGGACTCCCTCGAAATCGTCGTCGAGCAGGAAGTTGAGCACGCCGGCCACGGCGTCCGAGCCGTAGGTGGACGAGGCGCCGCCCGTGATCGTTTCGATCGAGCTGATCAGCGAGGTCGGCAGGACGTTCAGGTCGACGACCGAAGAGGCGTTGGAGGCCACGACACGGCGGCCGTTCAGCAGCACCAGGGTGCGGCCGGTGCCGAGGCCCCGCAGCTGCACGTTGGCCTGACCACCGGCCGAAGGGTTGTTCGACGTGGCGTTCGCGGCGGGCGTGAACTGCGGCAGGTCGTTGATCAGGGTGTCGATGTTGACCGAACCCGTGGCCTGGAAGTCCTCGGCGGTGACCGTGACGATCGGCGAGTTGGCGACATAGTCCTGACGGGCGATGCGCGAGCCGGTGACGACGATATCGTCGACCTGGTCGTCATCGTCCTGTGCGCTCTGCGCCATGGCGGGCGCTGCCATCAGGGTCGCGGCGATCATCGCGCCGGCGAACATCGAGGTGCCGAGAAGTCGGCGACGGTAGGTAGTGTCGGTCAAAGGGGCTTCTCCATGAGCAGTGTGTTTTTAGGCCGGACCTTGGGCCCGCCCGTCCCGAAACCCGCGCGGACGCAAATCTGGAACTTGAGCGGAGCGTTACCGCACACCGGCGCTCGGTCAATGAGGATGGCCGAAACACGACGCTTTAGTAAAAGATTGTCACATTCAGACCACGCACCGGCCCCATTGCCGCTACGGGGAAAATATCGCGTAAGAAGGGGGGATCACTCTTCTCGGGGATACGAACATGCGCAAGAAAGCTCGGCCTCTGACAGTGTCGGGGCTCATCCTGGCCGCGGCGGCTTTCGTGGCCCCTTTGACCGGCCATGCGCAGGACGCGGCGACCGCCAGACCCGCGCTGCTTGAGGGTTTGCTGGCCTGCCGGGCGATCACGGCGACCGACGCGCGGCTGGCCTGTTTCGACGCCGCGGCGGCCGCGTTCGACACCGCCGAACAGCGGGGCGAGGTCACGGTGATCGACCGGGTCCAGGCGCGCGAGACCCGCGCCCGCCTGTTCGGTCTCGACCTCGCCACCGCCAATCTGTTCGGGCGCCTGCGACAGGATGACCCGGTCGACGCGATCGAGACGACTTTGACCAGCGGACGCCAGGATGGACGGGGCCAGTGGACCTTCGTCCTCGCCGACGGTGCGATCTGGCGTCAGATCGACATGGAGCGCGTCACCGCCCGTGTCGCGCCGGGGGCCGTAGTGCGCATCCGTCAGGGCGCAGTGGGCAGCTATCTGCTGAGCGTCGGCGGTGCGCGGTCGGTGCGCGTCCGTCGCGAACGCTGAGCCTGCCGTCAAAGCCGTGAACGGCCATGGCCCCGAATCGACGGCGCGTCTCCAGACCCTGGAGCAGGCCGTCGCAGCCCGTCCCGCGAGCGCCGTGGCCGAGCACAATCTGGCCGCCGCCCTTGGCGACATGGGTGACGCCGAGGGAGCTCTGGCGGCTGTCCGGCGCGCCTTCGCCAAGGGCGGCGACGCGCCTGAGACCTGGCTGGTGTTCGCCCGCGCCCTGATCTCGTCGAGCCGGCTCGCGGAGGCCGAAGAGGCCCTGCGCCAGACCCTGATGCGTCGCCCGGACTATGCCGACGCCCTGCGGGACCAGGCCCAGCTGATCTGGATGCGGAGCGGTGACGCCCGTGCGGCTCTGGCCGCGATCGACGCCCGGCTCCAGTCGGCGCCGACCGCGCCGCTGGCCGGCCTGCGCGCAGGGATCGTGCGAGACATCGTGGGCGACGAGGCGGCCTATCGCGGGCTGGAACCGTGGCTGACCGGGCCCCACCCTGCGTCTCTCGACGCGACAGCCTCGGCCGCCGCCTCGGGCTTCGATCCGGCCCTGGCCCTGAAGCATGCCGAGGCTGCGGCAGGCGCCGCACCGGGCGATGCCGACGCCCGGGTGGCGCGGCTGGCGGCCCTGATGGCCTGCGGTCGATCCGGCGAGGCCCTGCCGGGACTGGATGCGCACCTTGCGACCACGCCGGGCGATCAGTACGCCCTCGCCCTGCGCTACGTCGCCTGGAGGGTGGTCGGCGATCCGCGCGCGCTCTCCGACGACGACTATCGCCGGCTGACCGCCTCGTTCGATCTGGCCGGGCCCGTCGGCCAGGATCGCGAGGCGTGGCTGGCCGAAGCGACCGCCGGTCTGCGCGCCCTTCATCCTTTCCGGGCCCAACCCCTGGGCCAGTCGATCCGCTCCGGCGTGCAGGCTGCGCTGGACCCGCGTTTCGCCGGCGATCCGGCCATCGACGCGATCTTCAGCGCCCTGACAGACCCCATCGAACGCTACATCGGCGCGATGGCCGGCCGGGACGACCCGATGAGCCGCCGTGCGGGTGGAGGCTTCGAGATCATCGGCTCCTGGTCCGTGCGGCTCACCGCCGGAGGGCGCCACAGCGACCACATCCATCCGAACGGCTGGGTCTCCTCGGCCCTGTATGTCCAGACCCCGGAACTGTCGCCGGAGCAGCCCAGAGCCGGCTGGTTGCGATTCGGAGCCTGTCGGCTGGGCGTCGGGCTGGAACTGGCGCCGGAACACTGGATCGAGCCGGAACCCGGCCGCGTCGCCCTGTTCCCGTCGTGGATGTGGCACGGCACCGAGCCGTTCACGGGCGGCGGCGAGCGCCTGACCGTCGCCTTCGACGTGCAGCCCAGGTGAGGCTGCCGCGCCGACCCTGCGCTCAGGCAGCGAGGCTCCGCGAGCCGAGCGGTAGCGCCCTGAAGAATGGTCGCGAGGCTCCGCGCGGCGAGCGATAGCGGCCTGCCCTTAAATGGGCATCCGCATGATTTCCTGATAGGCGGAGATCACCTGGTCACGCACCGCGATCACGGTCTGCAGCGAGGCCTCGGCGCTGGAAATCGACGTGACCACGTCGATCATCGAGCCCTGCCCCTGGACGGCCTGGGTCATGTTGGTCTCGGCCACGCGCGTCTGTTGCGTCATGTCGCCCATGACGTTGGATAACAGCTGCGAAAACTCGGGACCGCCCGCGACCTCGGCGCCGGCCGTCGCTCCGCCGGCTCCCTGGGCCTGGGCATAGGCCCGGGCGGCCATCAACGGGTTCATCGACATCGATCAGGCCCTATCGCTTGAGGATATCGAGGGTGCGGCTTTCCATCGACCGCGCCGTCTCGATGACGTTCAGATTGGCTTCGTAGGCCCGCTGCGCCTCGCGCATGTCCATGGCCTCGATCAGGGTGTCGACGTTGGGTCGCAGGACATAGCCTTCGCCGTCGGCCGCCGGATGGGTCGGGTCGTATTCGCGCCGGAAGTCGCTCTGATCCGGCCGAACCTCGGCCAGCGACACCCCGGTGGCGCCGTCGATGCCCCGCGCCTCGAAGACCGGAATCTGGCGGCGATAGGGATTGCCTCCGGCCGTCGGAGCCGTCGAGTCCGCGTTGGCGATGTTCTCGGCGATGATCCGCATGCGCGACTGCTGCGCGGTCAGGGCGGAGGCGGCGACCGCCATGGCGCTGTTGCGCGGCGTGCCGTTGCGGCCGTTGATCGGATCACTCATCGGGCGCTTCCCTTACGGCTCATCGACCCGGAACCTTGGCCGCCAGGCCGATCATGGCCATCGACTTGGTGTAGAGGCCGATCGCGGCGTCATAGGCCATGCGGCTCTCGGCCATCTTCAGCATCTGCTCCTCGACCACCACCGCATTGCCGTCGAGCGTGGTTTCGGAATCCGGCGAGGCCTCCGACGTGAAGCGGGCCACCGGCGCGCCGTTCGGTCCGCCGACAGGCATGTGGCCGGCCGAGGTCTGGACCATGCGCAGTCCTCCCCCGTCCCGCATGGCGGCGGCGAAGTCCGTCGGGGCTCTCAGGTCGCGACCGACGTAGCCGGGCGTATCCGAGTTGGCGACGTTCTGGGCGATCAGACGCTGGCGTTCGTCCAGCCAGGTCATGCGGCCCTTGATCTGGCTCAGAAGAGGGATGTCGGCGACGCCCATCGGGATCGTTTCCTTGATCGATGGGCAGAAAATGCCGCCTGTATGGTTAACGAGGGCTTATCTAAACGCGACGTTAACCACGTTGGTTAAAGTTCCCCGAGTTCTCCGGGGCCCTTCAGAATGAACTTCCTCGATCTCGCGCGCGCCATCTTCGGCCTCGCCTTCACTCTGGGCCTGATCGGCCTGGCCGCCTGGGCCGCGCGTCGCTATGCGCCCCAGTTGATGGCCAGGCTCAACGCCGAGCGCGGCGAGCGCCGGCTGAAGGTCGTCGAGACCCTGGTGCTGGATCCCGCCCGCCGCCTGGTCCTGGTCAGGATCGACGATGAGGAACGCCTCCTCCTGCTGGGTGAAGGCCGCGAGTTGATCGAGCCGAGGGGCGTCGAGAAATGAGCGGACCGCACGATCTTCTCCCTCCCCGTTCGGGGAGGGTGGCTGAGCGAAGCGAAGGCGGGTGGGGACGTCAAGGCAGGACAAACTCCGCCCTTAGTCGTTCAGCCTTGCCCCCCCCACCCGGTCGCTCCGCGACCACCCTCCCCCGCAGGGGGAGGGAGACGTGGTTCGTCGTCCCCACCCGCGCGGAGTTCCTCAACGCGCTCAAACTGTCCGCGATCACCACCCTGCTCTGCCTCCTGTGGCCTCTGGCCGCCTTCGCCCAGGATGCGGCGGCCGCCGGCGGCGCGGGCTCTGCGATCAATGTCGATCTCGGCACCGGCGCCGGCCTGACCGAGCGCGTCGTCCAGCTGGTCGGTCTGATGACGGTCCTGTCGCTGGCGCCGTCGATCGTGATCATGACCACCAGCTTCGTGCGCATCATCGTGGTGCTGTCGCTGCTGCGCACCGCGCTCGGCATGCAGCAGTCGCCGCCGAACGCCGTCCTCGTGTCCCTGGCCCTCTTCCTGAGCGCCATCGTCATGGCTCCGACGTGGCAGGACGCCTATGATTCGGGCATCCGACCCCTGATGGATCAGCAGATGGAACTGCCCCAGGCCTTCGATCTGGCGTCGGAACCTGTGAAGACTTTCATGCTCGCCCAGGTGGACCAGGGAGACCTCGCCCTGTTCACCCGGCTGAGCCGTCTGGAGGTCCCCACGACGGCCGCCGAACTGCCCCTGCGGGTCATCGTTCCCAGCTTCATGATCTCGGAGTTGAAGAAGGCCTTCGAAATCGGATTTCTCCTTTTTATTCCGTTTCTTGTGATCGATCTTGTGGTCGCCAGCGTGCTCATGTCCATGGGTATGATGATGCTGCCGCCGGTGGTGATTTCACTCCCGTTCAAGCTGATCTTTTTCGTGCTGGTTGATGGCTGGAGACTGGTCGCCGGAAGCCTGGTCGAGAGCTTCCGACAGGCGTCCGGAACGGGCTAGGTTCCCACCCTCAAAGGCTTTGCGCGCCATTGGCGCTTGCCAAGTCGCCCAAAAGGCGTGTTGATCCATCCGTCGTCGCCCGGAATCACGGGCGAGCTTTTCGGGAAACGACCCATAATGACCACTCAAGCTGAACTCATCGCCGCCGTCGCCAAGGATGCCGGTGTCAGCCAGGCCGACGCCGGCCGCGTGCTGGAAGCCATCGTCAAGAACATCCATTCGTCGCTGACCGGCGGCGGTGATGTCCGCATCTCCAACCTGGGTGTTTTCGACACCGCTGCCCGCGCCGCTCGCGAAGGCCGCAACCCGGCCACGGGCGCGACCATCAAGATCGCCGCGTCAAAGGCCGTGCGCTTCCGCGTATCGAAGCCGCTCAAGGATGCGGTCAACAAGTAAGGATCAATCCTCCCCCACCGGGGGAGGTGGCATGGCGCGGCTTCGCGCCATGACGGAGGGGGCCAACCGCGAAGAGGGTGTCTGGGGCAAACCCCCTCCACCGCTACGCGGTCCCCCTCCCCCTACGGGGGAGGATTAGTCGCGGCAGCGCGATTCCCGCCCGTTCTTTCTCTGAGCTGGGTCTTCATCTGGTTGACCCAGCCGGTGAAGGTGTCGGCGCCGGCAGTCAGTCCGGCGAAGTCCTGGGCGTTCGCCGCCCCTTCCATTCCATCCAGACCGTCCAGGGCGATGCGCAGGGCCGCCCCCGACCGCGCACGGTCCTCGAACGGGCCATAGTTCCGCGACAGTCGCGACAGCGCGCCAGCATCCCTCGCCAGCGAGTAGCCGACGCCGGCCCGGATCACCTGGCTTTCCTCGGCCGGCGTCAGCGCCGTGGCCGTGTCCTTGTAGCGATCGCCCAGCCGGGCCTCGTACAGCGCCGCCGCCCCGGCCCAGTTCTCCTGCTTCCAGAAGATGTCGGCCCGGACCTGCTGCGCCTCGGGGCTGCGGTCGTCGGCCAGGGTTTCCAGCGCGTGGTCGTATCGGCCGAGATCCATGAGCGCCCGCGCCTCCAGCGCCCGGCGCTCGGCGTTCAGGGCGGTCGGCAACAGGGTCGTGCGCGAGGCCCAGATGGCCTGCAGAGCCGGCTCTGGCTGGCGGTCCATCAAGAGGACCGTGGCCAGGGTCGTCGCGACCTGGGCCTTGGCGACACCCTCCAGCCGGTTCTCGACCTGGTATTTCAGCAGCTCGGCGGCCTGGTCCAGCAGGTCGACGTCGACCAGACGCCGGGCCAGACGACGCACCATCTCGTCCCCGTCGGCGCCCACCGGCGTCAGGTCGCGGAAGTCGTAGAACAGGGCCAGCGCCTGCACCGGCTGCAGCCCATCGGCGGCGCCGTCCAGGAACAGGGCGCGGAAGGCGTTCGACAGGTCGGTCTGCAGTTCGACGGCCCCCGGCAGGTCGGCCAGCCGCTTGCCCGCCCCGCGCAGCGCATCCAGCGCCTCGCGATAGCGCCCCTGTGACAGATAGAGGCCGCCCAGGGTGCGGATGACCGACAGTTCGGTCGCGTCTCCGCGCCAGCGCCACTTCAGCTGCTCCAGCTGGGCGGCCGCGGCCGTCGGCGTCAGCGTGCCCTTGGCGAGTTCAATACGGATCACGCCGAGTTTGGCCGGGGTGGCGATGCCGTCCAGCGGCGCCCGGCCGATGGCCTTGTAGACCGCCAGAGCCCGGTCGGTGGCCCCCTCCAGTTCGAACAGCCTCGCCTGCACCAGGCGGGCGACGAGTTGGTCGGCGGCCGGCGCCTCCTGCGAGAAACTGTAGGCCAGCAGCGACTTCGAAGCGTCCAGATCGCCGGTCTCCAGCGCCGCCATTGCGTGGGCCGCGCCGAAGCGGGCGCGCCAGATCGGCGGGAAGTCGTCGATGGCGGCGGCCCCGCCCGCGAAGGCGCGGCGCGCTTCCTCCCAGTCGCCTCGCTCGGCCGCCAGCCAGCCCTGCCAGACCTTGGTCGACGGGTCCCCGGCCAGAGCCCCGGACGAGAAGTCCAGCGTCGCCTCTTCCAGCCGCCCGATCGAGGCCCGCGCCGCGCCACGCAGGCCGCGCAGTTCCGGCTCGCCCTGCAGGGACGGTGTTTTCGCGAACATGGCGTTGACCACGCCGATGGCCTCGAAACCGAGGCCCGATCCAACCAGGAACCGCGTCAGGGCCAACCGCGCCTCGATCGGCGCGCGCGGGTTGTCGGAGGCGGCGATCGACTCCAGCGCCGCAGCGTCCTGGAGCTTGCGGTAACGGGTGGAGAAGCCCTCCTCGCCCGCATCGCCCCATTCGCTCAGGATCAGGGCGGGATACTTGGCCTTCCCCGGCGCCTCGGCATGGGCGGGCTCGACCGCCTCGAGCGCCATCGAAGGCGGCGACAGGAGCAGGCCGCCCGGCCGTGACAGGGTGACGAGATCGCCCTCGGCCTTGATCGACAGGTCGTCGGTCGGCGTCTCGATCGCCAGCCCCTGGGCCGTCGGCAACAGGGTCAGGTCGATCGTACGGCGCGTGTCGGCGAACCCCTTGCCGGGAGCCAGGACCGTAACGGCGGCGAACCGGTCGCCGACCATCGGATCGGTCAGCCAGACCGTCCGGGTCGCCCCGGCCATGCGGGCCACAAGCGCCGTGTCGCCCGTGTCGTCGCGATCGATCACGACGCTGGCTGGGGGCGCTGTCGGCCCGCCGATCGTGACGGTCCAGGTCGCGCCTTCTCCCCTGGCGGTGACCGACAGGGCTTCCGGCGCCGAGATGCGGATGGCGGTATAGTCTGGCCCCACGGCCCAGCGCGCGTCCCCGGCGACCCCCAGGTCGCTTGCCTTCGACATGTCCATTCGGGCGGCGGTGTCGAACACCACCCAGACCGCATCGCCGCGCCTGAACACGGCCGCGCCCACCGGCGCCCCCCAGGCGAACGACAGGCTGACCTGTTCGGCGGCCTTGGTCGCGATGACAGGCACCGCGCCGCCCGCGGGCACGGCCGCTCCGGCCGGCGCGGCCGGCGCGGCGCCGGCGGGATAGAGGTTCAGCCAGACCGCACCATCCGCGCTTCCGGTGCGGGCGTCCGACCCTTCCGCCAGGGTGATGACCAGTTCGGTGGCGTCCAGGGCCGCGCGGGTCTCGACCTTTTCCACGCCCGGGGGCGGATCGTTCTTCAGGCGGCTGACGTCAGGGGCGGCGGTCGAGCCGATCCGCACGACGACGGTCTGGCCGTCGCGACGCACGCGCGACCGCGATCCGACGATCCCGGCGAACTCGATCCGGGTGAAGCCGTCATTGGCGCCGACGCGGATGGTGATGGGATCCAGGGCCGCCGCAGCCTCCTGGGCGAAGGCCGGAACGACGGCGCCCGCGATCGGCGCGAGCGCAATCGTCCCTGCGACGCCGAGCGCCGCCGTGGTTCGTCCTATCGCTGTGCTGGTGCGCGGGCCTGCCATTCGCGCGCACACTCGCGCGATCGCCCTTTAGAGGCGGTTAATGGGATGTGACCGAAGGCCCCCTTGCGGCGTTGTATCAAAGCGCCGACCTGAGCGGCGTCAGGAGCGACCATGATCCCCGCCGAAGCCCCCGTCTATCCCCGTCTCTCGACCCTCTCGACCGGTCTGCGCTGCCGTTGCCCGCGTTGCGGCGAGGGTCCGCTACTGCAGGGATATCTGACCATCCGGCCCGCCTGCCCCGTCTGCGACCTGGACTACGGTTTCGCCGAACCCGCCGACGGCCCGGCCTTCTTCGCCATGTCCGCCATAGGCATCCTCGGCATGATGGCCTTCATGGCTTTCGAGTTCACGGTCCACCCGCCGATCTGGGTCCATTTCGCCTTCACCTTCCCCCTGATCGCGGCCGCCTGCCTGCTGGTCCTGCGGCCGTTCAAGGGCTGGATGGTGTCCGAGCAATACGTCCACAAGGCCGCCCCGCCCGAATGGGAGAGCGTCGGCGGCCACGGCGAAGGCTCGAGGTGGCGATAGCTCGCTGAAGGGATGGCGACCCCGGAGGGACTCGAACCCCCGACCTCTGCTTTAGGAAAGCACCGAAGTAGGGTGTCAACGGGGATTAGCCGTGTCATCCACACCTTAGCAAATCCCCGCCCCGCCTAGCCCGTTGCGTCAACCGTATCAGCGGCGCACAGTGCAGTTCATGTTCTGTGTGTCCCCACGATTTGCCGGGGACACAGGACATTCCGGATAGGATGACAAGTTGTCACCCTTTCGGATCGCTTGGCGGCGAAGGGACAAAGACGAATGGCACGGGTCAACCTGACCGACCGCGCCGTGCAGGCTGCGAAGGCGAAGCCCGGCGAACGGCTGGAGCTTCACGACGCCCTCACGCCGGGACTGACGCTCCGGGTTACGGACAAGGGCGTCAAATCATGGGTGCTGCGATATCGCGCACCGGACGGACGCTCGCAGCGCCACAAGGTAGGGGACGCCGCGCGCATGGGCCTACGGGCCGCGCGTCTGGAAGCGGGCAGGCTCAAGAACGAAATCGACAAGGGCGCGGACCCGTTGGGCGAGAAGCGGAAGGCGCGCGTCATCGCGAAGGCCCTCACCGTCCGCACCTTCGGCGACCTCGCCGCCGCCTATTGGGTCGCCTGCGAAACCGGCGAGTGGAAGCCGAAGAAGAAGCGCAAGCGCCCCCAGACCATCGCCTATGAGAAGGGCATCTACACCCGACATATCGAGCCGGGCCTAGGACCTCTCGCCCTGGCAGAGATCACCCGCGCCACGATCAAGGGCCTGCTCCGGGACATGACGGCCAAGGGCATCGGAGCGCAGACCAACCGCACGCAAGCCCTGATCCGGCAGATATTCAACTTCGGCATTGCCGAGGAACACGTCGTCATCAACCCGGCTATGGGCTTCGACTCCTTCCATGACGCGAAGTCCCGCCGCCGCATCTGGTCCGATCCAGAACTGAAGCTGCTTTGGACTGCCCTGTCAGACCCGAGCGACCTTCGCGACAAGGACGGCGAGCGGCTGCATGTCGGCCGCCCCGTGGCAATCGCGATCCAGCTTTGCGCCTTGCTGCTTCAGCGCCGCGTCGAAGTGGTCGGCATGGCGATCGATGAGCTGAACCTAGACGCCGGCACTTGGATCATTCCGCCCGAGCGGATGAAGAACGGCAAGCCGCATCAGGTGGCGCTACCCCCTCGCGCCGTCGTCCTGATCCGGGAAGCCCTCGCCATCGCGGCCGAAGCGCAGGCGAGACGGGAGGCGGCGGATAGCAATGCCAAGCGACCGAATCGCATTGTCGTGTTCCCCGGGCCTCGCGATGCGAACACGCCTATCCGCCCCGACAGCCTCACCCACGCGATGGACAAGTTGCGTTCCAGCATCGGCGTTGAGGGCGCCACGATCCATGACCTCCGCCGCACAGGATCCACGATCCTCACCAGCGAACGTCTCGGTGTCTCGCCCTTCATCCGGTCGAAGGTGCTCGGCCACGGCACGGACGCAGGCGGAGGGGCGGCGGTCTCTTCGGCGCACTATGACGTCAATGAGTACGTGAGCGAGAAGCGGCGGGCACTGGAAGCGTGGGAAAGCCTGCTGCTGGAGATCGTCGGCGAGAAGCGCAGGCCGTCGAATGTCGAACATCTCCGAGCACTCGGCTGATGACTGCGGGAAAGCCGCGGCTTGACCCGGCCTCATCCAAACGAAGCTTCAGTCCGTCATCCAACGATTGGGATGCCTTCGCCGCTGCGGCCTTCCCGCTCGGCAAGGATGACCGCCGCCGCCGGATGACGGAGGGTGATCGCGACATTCTCATGAGGGCGGGTGAGCGCTATTTGTCGATGCTCAATTTCGAGGCCGCTCCGCCGATTTCAGACGGGCTCGATGAGTTAGCAAAGATGCGTAAAGCGGTGACGCTGATTGGGCGTCAGCTTACCGGGAGGGGTGAGGTCGCTGTGGCGGTCCAGTCGGTGATCGAGAGCCAGCTCGCGGACCCGGAGTTCGAAAGGCTCATGGCGCGCGGCTTCAGCGCGGAAGCGGCCACCAAGAAGGCGTTGAACTCTGCGCCGGAAATGTTCGCGATCATCGAGGCGATCGCAACCCTGAAGCGCGCCATCGAAGACGCCCAGCAGGAACTGCAAGACCGCTCGAAGGCCGAACGGGCCTGGCGGGCAGGGGGCAACGACAGCGGGCCATTACTTTCAGATAAGACGCTGTTCACCGACCTAGCGGACTTCTTCCCGGATCAATGGCCGGTGCGTTATCGCAATGACCATTCGTTCGGTCGATCGACAGCCTTCATCACCTTCGTCTTGCAGTTCTTGAAGCTATTGGGAATCGATCCCCCGCCAATCAACGAGGACGATCCAATCGCTGTCAGCAAGCGCGACAGGGCCTTCTCTGTCAGGGTTGAAAGAGCAGTGCGCGCAAGGCGCAAGGAACTGCTTGAGCAGACGAAAGAGCACACGACCAGCGCATAAAATCTGCGGTCGTGTGCTGTGACAGAGAAGCTTCCAACTTCGATCTTGCTCCTGTCATCCAGAAGCAATCCCGCGATCTGTGATGTCCGGAGACAACGGCATGGGTCAAGCCCAATTCGTTTCGATCCGTGACTTCTGCAAACGCACCAGCCTGAGCAGAGGCACGGTCTACAACATGGTGGAGCGCGGCGAGATCGCGAAGCCGGTCCGCCTTACCGAAAACCGCATCGCCTTCCCGGCCGAAGTTGTGGACGCCTGGTGCGCTTCCAAGTTGGAGGCGGCGTAGGGACATGTTGATCAATGAAACGCCCGCCGTGCGCGGGCACGGCGGGCGATCCGTCTCTGTTCAGCTTGGCGGCATCGAACAGCGGGAAGATAAGCCCAAAACCCCTCAAGCAACAAGCCGCCTGTTCCACCCCCGGACCCACGCCGAAGCCGTCAGCAGCGCCCACGAGTTTAGCGCCGCCGCCCGCCGTTGCGCCGCTGCCGTGTCGGACTGCCCGGGGACCGCTGGGCTGGCGCTGGCAGCCCTCGCAGGGCGCTATGCTGCGCAGGCCCGCCACTTCACGGCTTTGGTCATGACGCTCCCCGAGGTGGCCTCGTGACCGCCCCCGACCTGTCCGGCCCCGGCCTCTCCCGCCGCAACTCCACCGGGGAGACCTCGCGTGATGCGGCCAAGGGCGACAAGCGCACCCTCCGCGAACGCGTTCTGGACCGCCTCGGGCGCGGCCCCGCCATCCCGGAGACCATCCTCGCCGATTTGAGGGCCGAGGGTATCTCGACTGTCCTCACGTCGATCCGCCCCCGGTGCAGCGAACTGCTGCGCATGGGGCTGATCCGCGATAGCGGTCAGCGTCAGACCGGCGAGGGCGGCAAGAAGGCCATAGTCTGGCGTTTGGCGGATGACGCAGAGCGCGCGGCCCATGTCTCGGCAAAGATCGCTGAGCAGCGGACGGAGGGGTCGGATGACTGAGTCCACCTGCCTGATCGCCACCATCGGCAAGAACGCCTCCGAAGAGGTGCGCGTCGTTCTGGACACCTACAAAGCCCATCGGCTCTGCGACATGAGGGTCTTCGCCAGCTTCTCGGCGGCGGCGGTCCCCATGCCGACCCGCAAGGGCCTGAGCGTTCAGGTCTCCCTGTTGCCCGACCTGATCGAAGCGCTGACGGCCGCGCGCGATCAGGCTGTGGCGCTGGGCTGGCTGGAGGTTAAGGCGTGACCGGCTTCGCTCTTCAACGCCCTGCCCCGCCCCGCAATCTGGAGGCGGAACAAGCCCTGCTCGGCTGCTTGATGATGTCGGGCGACGTCCTCGATGCCGTCGATGGGCTGGTTTCCGCGGAGACGTTTTCGGAGCCCTATCACCAGCTCGTCTTCGGTGAACTGGCGACAATGATCCGTAGTGGCCGGCGGCCGGACCCAACCCTCGTAATGGACAGTCTCAAGCTGTCCCCCGCGTTCGAGGAGTTCGGCGGCCTCCGCTACCTTGCCGACCTGATGGATCGGAGCCCTCCGGTCCATACGGCTCGTGACTATGGCGTTTCGCTGGCCGACCTCGCCACCCGCCGCGCGCTCATCGAGTCCGCCGACATCGCCGCCTTCAATGCTGCTGACCCTGGCATCGAAGGTCTGGATCATGTCGCCGCTCTGGAGGCGCGTCTGGCGGATATCGCCAGCGTCGGCGGCGCGCGTGACGAATGGGAGCAGGCCGGTGAGATGGTCGGTCGCGCCATCGACGCAGCGCAGCAGCGGGACGGGGTGATCCGCTTCTCGTGGGGAATCGCAGAGCTGGACGACCTGACGGGTGGGCTTCAGGCCGGAGAGGTCGCCATCGTGGCCGGCAGGCCTGGGATGTTGAAGACCGGCGTTGCCATCAGCATTGCCCTCGCAAACGCGGCGAAGGGGTTCGGGACCGCCTTCAACAGTCTTGAGATGTCCGGTGCCGCTCTCGGCCTCCGGGTGGCCTGTGCGGTCGCTCACGATCGCTCAGAGGAGACGTTCAGTGGACAGCCCGGGCCGGATGGGAATCCCTGGTACATCTCCGCGTCGAAGGGGACGCTGACCCGTCGTCAATGGGAGCGGTTGCGCGAAGCCCAGGCGGCGGTCGCCTCGATGCCTCTCCTCATCGACGCGCGCGCGGGCCTCACCGTCGCGCGTATCGAGGCGGCGGCCCGCCGGGCGCACCGGAAATGGCGGAAGAAGGGCATCGAGCCCGGGCCGGTCATCGTGGACCACCTCGGCATCGTGAGGCCCGACAAAGATCGGAAGGGGTCCCGGCACGCCGAGGTCGCCGATGTGTCGCGGGGCTTGGCGGAGATGGCGAAGCGCCTCGGCGTCCCCGTCGTCGCGCTCTGCCAACTAAACCGGGGCGTGGAAGGGCGGGACGACAAGCGGCCCCAGCTTTCGGACCTCCGGCAAGCCGGCGAGATTGAGGAAGACGCCCGCGCCGTCGTGATGCTCTATCGGGCGTCGTATTACCTCCGGCCCCCGATGGACCCGAGCAGGGAGGGGCCGGCTGAAGCCGCCGAGCGCGAAGCCAAACTGGCGAGGGCGAAGGGCAAGCTGACCTTCCTCGTGGAGAAGAACAGCCATGGCCCCGCCGGGGTTCAGGTTGAAGCCTTCTGCGATCCGGCGACCTCCGCCGTTGGGGATCTGATGATCGGGGGCGCTCGTGGCTAATGCCGACGCATGGATGCCCCTGTGGATCGGGGACTATCTGAAGGACACCTCCCGCCTGACGCTCTCCCAGCACGGGACCTATCTGCGCCTCTTGATGGACCAGTGGGTGAACGGCCCGACGCCCGACGACGACACCTCCATCTGCCGCATCCTCGGATGCACCGCCGCTGAATGGCGCAAAAATCGGCCAGAAATTTCCCGATTTTTCGAGGTTTCTGGAGGGCGCTGGACCCACGGACGTCTTGAGCATGAGAGGGCCGAAGCTCAGCGCCGGTCGGACAAGGCTCAGGCCAAGGCCAGACAGGGCGCGGAGGCCCGGTGGCGCGGCCGGAAGACCGGTCGGCGGGATGCCCCAAGCAATGCTCCAAGCATCGCCGACCCCATGCCCCAAGCAATGCTTGAGCACATGCCTATGCAATGCCCTTCACCATCACCTCTTTCCGTTCCTCCGGAACGGGCGACGCCGGATCAGAGGGCTTGGCAGGAAGCCGTTGGAGTTCTGACGGCGAACGGCCGGATGACGGAGGTTCAGGCCCGGTCGTTCTTCGGAAAGCTGATCTCGACCCACAGGCTACAGCCCCATCAGCTTCTGTCCTCGCTGGCGACGGCCTTCGTCAATGGCACGCCCGACCCAACGGCTTACCTCACAGCCGCAGCGAGGGCGGTTGCCGGTCGCAGCGGGCCGAGGCCCGCGCCGACCGTGGCCGACTGGTCCGATGACGTCTGGCGCAGCGCCGTCGCAGCCTACGAAGGCGATCCGGCGCGCTGGGATGTGGCAGTGATGGGGCCTAAGCCCGGTGTGGCCGGGTGTCTCGTGCCAGAAGCCGTCTTGGCCGGGTTTGTTCGGGCGGCCGCAGCGTGAGCCGGGGAGCCCCAGGGCAAACGCGAAGCCGCAGGTTGGTCGGCGGGGAAGGGCGGCAGCGGAAGAGCTACGCCACGACGCCCGAGCGCTTGTCTCGCATCGAGTCGCTCCGGCAGGCGTTCGGCGTGGCCCACGCTTCCGAAGTCATGGATAAGGCCATCGACGTTGTTTACGACATGATCGTGGAAGGTCGGTTTGGGTCTTCGCCTGCCGCACATTGTCGCGACCTCCTCCGAGCTTCCCGCGCCTCTCTCGCCATGGCTATCTCCCAGATGGAAGAACACGACGTGGCGCTGTCCCTCATTGAACGGGCGGCGTCGCTGGGGCTTGAGGACAGCCCGGACTCCGCTGATGGCTACGGAGCCGCGGCCCGGGCCGAATAGTCGGCGGGATCGGGGCGGCAGCTCAGAGGGCTACAGAACTCGCCTCGACCGGTGATGAGGTTCTGGCGATAGACCGCTCCCTCCCCGGCTGGCGTGGTCCGGGTCGTCATCGAGACCGCGCCGATGATCGACGCGAAAGATACGCAGAGCGCGGCGAGGATCAGGCTCGCGCGGGTGGCGGTATCGAGACGGATCATCGGTTGGCTTCCAGCATCGAGGCGATAGGGGAAGGCGGGGATCGAAGGATGGCAGCACCGTTCGGATCGTCGGAGACGGCAGCGCACCAATCCCAACGCCGGCCAGTCCATGGTGACGCCATGCCGCGCGCAATCATGGTCTCGCCAGCGTCCGTCCGCCCTCCGTCGTATGAGACGCGGGCAAGGGTCCGGCTGTAACGGTCCTGCCCCTCGCGGGTGATGCGGAAGCCGCCCGGCGTCCCTTCGCCCCGGATCCGCTGGAGTTCCATCGTCGCAGCGCGTGCGAGGCGGGCCTCTGCCCAGCACCGGGACCGGGGCGGCATCTCTGGAGCGTCGATGTTCGAGATGCGGATGACCTCGCCGGCTAGGCGGAAGGTGTCTCCGTCGATGATCCCGAGGCCTTGGGCAAGGGCCGTGTCGCCTTCGACCACGACAGCGGCGTCACTCCGAGGAAGGTCTGACGCGCGGTCGCCCATCTCCACGGGTTGGCAGGCTGCTAGGACGAGAAGGGCAAGCGGGGCGAGGCGCATGGTCTGACCATAACACCGCTCGCAGTTCTGAGAAGTGTTCTCTGTCCGTTCGGCAGGACGCCTATCGTCACGTGGTGAAGATCAAAGCAGCCAGAGCAGAGGCAGGCCCATCATGCCGAGCATCACCGCGCGGTTGTGGCGGTGCAGGAACGCAAGGATCTCGCCGAACATCGGGTCGCCTCCTCATTCAAAGAGGCAGGGTGACAGACGCCAGATGAACCTTGGCTGAAACCTCAGTTGGCCTCGCGCCATGTCGTGATCGGAGCGAAGCGACAACCCAGGAAAAAGACGGGCGCGAAGACAAAGCCTTCTCGCTCGAACACCTGATTAGCAGCGAACGGGCCTCCAGCATCTGGCCTTGCCGCCTGTGTCGGCCTTGTCATTCGAGGAGGAGGTGCGTTGCCATTTTCCGCCCCTGTCTTCAGGATCGGGCGGGTGGTTAGAAAGAGGCGGGCCTGATGACGTCACACGAGAGCCAAGCGCCCAGGGCACCCCTTCCCGATCCTCTGGCCTATGGGGTCAAGGATGCGGCGGTCGCCATGTCCGTCAGCGAGTGGACTGTCTGGTCGTGGATACGGCAGAAGAAGATCACGGCCATCAAGCTGGGTGGTCGGACGGTGATTGCCCGGACGGAACTACTCAAGCTTCTCTCACCAACAGTGTCCGAAGTTCCGGGCGACTGACTGCCTCGGCACTGGCCCGCCTACCCAGTGGGTCGGAATAGGGCGTCGGGTCTAGGCCTCACGCCCGGGTCCACCTGGACGCAGCCGAGCGCCGGGGCTGTCCCCGTTCAGTATCTTGACGCCGTGCGCGGCGAAGGTCGCAATCAGTCGAGCCTCTGTACTGGCTCGACCAGCGAGGCCGTTTTCAAGCCGATTGATGGTGGTGCCAGCCACCCCGCTTTCACGCGCCAAGTCTTCAGTCGTCCAGCGCAGGATAGCGCGTCCAGCGCGGCAGGCTTCAGGCAGCAGTCGAGTCATGCCCGGAGCCTAAACGCTAATGGCCATATTGACAAGGTGGGCGTAACGCTTATCATCATTAGCGTTAGGCAATACCGCCTCACTAGGTAGGGCGACCCGCTCCGGCAAAGAACCGGGCCGCCCCCAACCTCGAAAGGAAGGCTCACCGTGATGAGCACACTGACAAATAGGCCCGCCACCATTGACCCTCAAGACGCGGCCACGCTTGCCGCGCTTGATGAGGTCTTCTTCCAGCTCCGCGACACCATGAAGCCGAAGACCGCCGCCAAGGCGAAGGCCCGGCTGGAGGCCTACGCAACCCGTCTGGAGACATGGGAAGGTTGCCGCCTCCCCCGCAACGTGACGCCGCTCCGGGGCTTCCAGAGCCGCAGGGAACAGGCCAGCGCGAGCGAAGCCCAACGGCAGGAGCGCCTTGAACGCGCCGCCGCCGTGCGCGCTCTGATCGGGAGAGCCTTCTAATGGCCCGCCCAAACAAGCGGGGCTTCATCCCCCCGCAGCCCGCAGCCGCGCTGTCCTCGCTGGACTTCGCCGCCGCGTCTCAGGCGTTCGACCGCGCACAAGCGCTGGTCGAAAAAGATGGCAACACCGATGAACAGGTCCGGGCCGCCTTGTTCGCAGCAAAGGATTTCGCCGATAAACTCCTCGGCCTCCCGACCCACGATCCGGTCCAGATAGGACAGAAGATCGCTGCGTATGAGTGGCTCCACGGGGACAGCCCCGGCTTGCTCACTGACCCTGCCGTTCGCAAGTGGGTGGCGTCGAATGGGAAAGACGCCTCCAAGGGCCTGTTGGCGATCTACCTCGACCTGACAGCGAAGAGGCTGGACCCAAACGCCGACTACATCAGCCGAGCCACGGCGGCACTGGAACTGGAGCGCCGCGCCATTGCCGGTGATCGCGTGGCGGAGGCCGATGCCGACGAGCCTGTTTCGGCTGCAATCAACGAGGCCGATGCCCTTCCTGCCACGCCGGAAAACATCGGAGCGAAGCTGATGGGTCTCCGCCTGATCTACGAGAACAGCGGCGGGTTCGATGAACTGGAAGACGCGACGACCGACTGTCGGTTGATGCGCGACATCATGAAAGCCCTTCTGACCCAGGCGGGCGGCCCACATCCGGACGCTCTCAACCCCTGCATTTGGGTCCACAAGGTAGCGCGCGAGACAGGCGGCACCGTCGAAGTGGTAGGCGACGCCCTGCGCATCTCGTTCGATGACGGGGGCTTGCAAGACGGCGCCATGGCGAAGGCCGAGGCAATGTGGGAGGCCCTGTCCCCCCAGCAAAAGCTCGTCGTTCGCGATTGGCTGTCGGATCGCAGAGAGGCGGCATGATCGCCTCGCAACAGGGAGGGGCTTCGGCCTCTCCCGACTTCGACGCTCGCGGGTTCCTCCGCGAGTTCGAGGCCATCGGCGGAACGGTCATCTCCAACGGCCAGAGCTTCGCCGTGATCTATCCGGCCGAGACTGACGTCATCCCCACGGCCTTGATCGATTGGGGCGCTGTCGTCGCCGAGGCGAGGGACCGGGCCATCTACGGAGCTTGATTTTGGCCGGAAATATCAAAGGGCCGTCCCTTCCCGGGGCGGCCCTTCTCATTGCGAGCAAGGTGGGGTTCTCTGCTCGGATGGCACGAGAACCCAGCGAGTCGTCGAAAGCCAGCGTCGCTGAAGCGGTGCGCCTTCGCGGCCAGATCATCGGGTCTTACTCTCAAGTTGAGCATTTGATCACCGACATCGTCCTGCGCGCCCGGGTGCTGGCCTGTTATCGTCACCTTCCCGAAGGACTTCCATACAAGCTCGCGACGAGGATCCAGCGCGTCCAGACCCTGTTCCGCACGCCCGGCCCGCTGTTGAAATACGCGGATGAGGCCATGCCACTGCTTGATGGCCTGACCGCTTACGAGGCTATCCGCGTGATGATGGCGCACGGCTTATTCATCCTCGAGGCGAGGACCAACCCGCACACCTTCGAGTTCCGAATGTATCGTGCGGAAAAGGGAAACGTCATCTCGGAAGGCCTCATGGAGACTGACGCCCAGCAGCTTCGTTTTGCCGCCCGAGAAATTACAGACTACGCTCAGGCTGTCGTGGTCTTGTTCCACCGCATCTACCTGGCTGAACGCCTCCAAGAGGTATGACGCCCGCCAACAGAGGAGCCTAGTGCATGATCGCAGAAGCACTTGTCTTGGTTTGCTACGGCGTGTCTTCTGCCGGCGGCGGCCAGGCCCGCCAACGGATGGATGTCGAGGTCGTGGAGGAGGTCGTCCGCGTTCGACTACCGACTGGGATCATCTACCAGATCGCTGGCAGGGGTGAGGCAGACGGTTGGCGGACCCTGAACGACGTCGAAATCTCTGATCGAGAGATCAGGGGCCGAGCGTCCCTGAACTGGATCAACCGCCCGCTGGTGGTGATCAACCGTATGACTGGCACCGTAGACGTGACGGGAGGTGACGTTGTCGGGGGACCGGCCACCTTCACTGGGGAGTGCGAACGAGCCAGCGAGCGCCCTCTCTTCTAGGGAACTCAGGTCGTCAACGAGGTGGAGAAGCCCGATGAAGCTTGAGCCCCCAGGCTCCCTTGAGGATTTTCTGAAGGCGGCCGACCAAACGACGAGCGACATGCTCGACGCTAGTGGGCCGCTGATCGATCCGGGGCACCCTGCCCGTGTGGTAATCTGAGGGATTGGCACTCTCAGGCCAGATAACGCAGCGTCGCGCGACACGCCTTCGCCAGAGCAGATGGTCAAGTGATCTTGTGGCGAGTGGTTCAGGCGAGGCTATCGAGGAAACGGGCGACGGCGGATTCATTGGACCGAGGGAAGCGGGCCTCAAATCGTGCCTGGTTCTCTGGAGACGGGTCCTCCAGTAGCTCCAGCCAGTCCTCGTGGATTGGCGTTTGGCCGTTGCCGGTTTCCAGCTTGGCGATACGACTACGGGCGGTCATGCGCGGGGCTCCTGGGCAGGCTTACGGATGATGACCGCGTGGTAATTGGGAGGCGGCACCGGCTCTGCGTCACCTTCCCGCCATGCCAGACACACCCACGGCCAGCGGCGTTCATCGGTCGACAGTGCGCCCCTGCCCTCAAGTGCGGCGATGCGGCTTAACGCCTTCATGCAGCGTCTCCAGTCATGGCCATCCACTCGGGAGGATCGCCCGGTGTTACAACCCTGGAGATGATTGCATTGTGGCGAGGCGGGATAACCGGCTCCGGTTCTCCCCGTTCCCAGATCAGGCGAACCCAAGGCCAGGTCCGTTCATCATCCTTGGGCGACACGGCCTCCAGCGCCGAAATGCGACGTTCAACGGGCTTGTACATAATTCCTCCGAGGTTCGACGCCAACGATACGGATTGAGCGGGGTGGGCAGGCGGGGGTGCGGTCGGGCCAGTCTCCGACATCGGGATCAGCCGGGCCTAGCAGGGAGATGTCCCGAAGCGGCGCGCTGTGGTCCGCGCCCTCCAGTCGAGCTACGCGTTTGCTCATCGGGTTCATGCCTTTGCCTCCAGTGCCGCCAGTCGTTGTTCCAAATCATTCGCTTCCCACGCCTTCACGTACAGGCCGACCACGTTCATGACCGACGTTGCCTCGGTTGGCGTGATGTCCCCGGCGCCCATGCTGGCGATCACCCGGCCCATACAGGCGAGCGCATCCTTGGGGCCGGTGATCTCCCCGACGTCGAACGCCAGCGGCCGGTCCTTCGCCTCGGGCACCACCTTGCCCAGCAGCGAGCGCCCCGCAGCCATCATGTCCGCGAGGGTCGGTTGATAGGTCGCGGCCCCCTCACCTTCGCCCGTCACCTGGGGTTCACCCTTCATCACGGACGACAGGAACCCAATGGGGTCACACTCCTCCACGATCCGCTGACGCGCCGCCATCGTGATCTTGTTAGGTCCGGGCGGGCGTCCATCAGGGTTCCCGCTTTTGCCTCGCTTAAAGGCCATGCGGTTGATCCTGCCTTGCTGTTTTCAAGGTTCCCTCGGCTAGACGGCGCACGATGGCGGCCCGAAGTTCGTCGGTCAGGTTCGAAGCCTTCACCCGTTCCCCGGCTGGTGTGCTGCTGGCTTTCATGCGTGTCCCTCCGCTGGAGCGAACGCCCAATCTGAGACAATAACCTGGCCCGTTGTGTCGGGCTCTCGGCTCATCACCTGACCGTCCAGCCAGAGCGCCAGCACAACCGTCCGGCTCTTGATGGAGGCGGCATCGGCCGCGCTCAGGTGCAGGACCATCCCGGCCTCTGCGGGGAACAGGCGGCTTCCGTTTGGGGTCGGGTCTGCGGTGATGACTGCGCTGTCGCCGCCGTTGGCAACCAGCAGGGCGCTCGCCGCGTCAGCATCGACCGGCTCGGCTAGCCATCGGAACAGCACGAGAGTGTCCTCCGTCTCCTTCACCCAGACGGGCGGGAACAGCTCTTGAAACAGGTGATCGATCATTGGGGAGCCAAAAGGCCACGAGGGGCGGGACGGCCAGACGGAGGGGCCAGCAGCCCCATGGACGCAGACTGCCCCTGAGAGGCCGCAGGAGGGGCAAGCAGGCCCATCGGGGCCGGTGACGCCGACCTAGACGCGCCCGCCGCCCTCTGGCCTTCCCTGTAGCGCGCAAGGCGGTCTCCCGAGGACTGGCGCTCCCTCTGCATCACGGGCGCCATCTGTGCGGGGTCCACCCGACCCCGGAAGGCGGGCGCGGTTGCCTGCCAGCGGGCTTGCGAGGCGGCCAGCTCACCTGGTGCGAACACGGTCGGCGCACGGGCCAGCGCCAGCCAGCCTTGCAGTTGGCCGGCTACGGCGGGATCGGCCCGACCAATCCGGGCGGCAGCTGCGTAGGTGTCCATGGGCTGCTTCTGTTCCCAGCCCTTCACCTTGGCTTCGATCAGAGCGTTGCGCATCTCCGCTTGGGCCAGGTCCCCTATGGCGTTGTCGATCGTGCGACGCTGCTGTGGCGTGAGCCGTATCGTCGTGGCGGTCTGGTCTCGCAGCGACCCGTCACGGACTGCCGTGCGGAAGTCGCTCAGGATCGAGACCACGTTCTGAACGCGCACGAGCGGATGATCGCGGCTGGACCCGTCCTCTGAGAAGACCTTGGCCGCCACATAGGCGCGCTCGTCAGGGTCAAGACGGTTGAGGTAGGCAGTCGCCTCTGCGTCCTTGCCCTCTTTCATGAGGGATCGGAACGAACCTTCCGCCCGAACCATCCTGCCGCCGTCGCGCGAAACCTGATCCCAGAACTGACCCTGCGACACGGAGCCCCGTGCGATCTGGCGGACGAAGCGCCGGGCGAGGAACATATCCTCAGGCCCCGCAGCAGTGCGAGGGCGGCCGGTGGCGGCTTCGCCCACGATGTTGGACCCTTGGAGAACGTAGCGGCCCAGCGAGCCGCCAAACCCGGTCACGACGTAATCGACCACGGCGGGGGAGACCTTGAACGTTCGTCCAATCAGCTTGCCGAGGTCCGACGTGAAGCCGGTGAACTGCATTTCCGGATCGACTGTGCCGCGCAGGTGATCGGGGACAATCGGACGGTCCAGATAGTCGCGGTTCGAGGCGATGTGGAACGGCACCGACAGCGCAGGGATTTCCGAGGGCGGAGCGATGGTGTGGCGGAAGTCGGACAGCAGGCGTTCGCCCGCCAGCGGGTCTTTCAGCACCGTTCCTTCGTAGCCACGCTCCAGAATGTTGGAGATTGTCGCCAGCTCGAACGGCTTGGGAATGAAGATCCACGAGCCTCCCGAACGGAAGATCCAGTTCGTCGCGCGAAGAGTGGTGTTGATCTCCTGATATTCAGGGTCATCAGCATAGAGCATCCGCAGACCGAGCCCGAGGGCGCCCAGAGCGGAGACTTTCGCCCAGGCCTTGTAGGCATGGCCCAACGCCGCCTTCTCGGCAGGGGTCCGGGCTTCCTTGGTCAGGGGCAGAAGCACGCGCTGGAGGTTACCCCCGGCCGACAGGACGCGAACGCTCTTGTCGAGACCTTGGAGTGCTGCGTTCAGGAAGGTGACGACCCGAGAGGCCGTCATCATCTTCGAACCGCGCCGGCCGAAGTCGAGGTAGTCGCGCGAGGTGAACCCGCTTTCGATGATCGCCTCGTAATCGGTGAGGCCTTGCTTCTTCGCCTTGTCAAAACCCTTGGCGAACACGCCCATGCGGGTCGAGGTCTCGGACAGGTCGGTAAACTCCGCCAGCCCACGCCACGAGGCGTAACGCTTGATCTTCCAGCCTTTGCGGCGAAGGTGCTGTAGCTGGGCTTCCGCCTCTGCATCGGTCTTCGGGAAAGGCTTGGACGTGGCGGCCACGTTCGCCCCGCCGCGCATCCCGCCCGCATTGGCGTAGCGCTTGGCGGTCTGGCCCTGCGCCACCTCCAAGATTCCGCCCCGGATCGTATCGACCACAGGGACGAAGCCCACGTCCGAGTTGATCCACGTCGCCAGGGCGTCGCGCACGAGGTTCGCCCCCATGAACTCAGGGCTCAGCGTAACGCCGTAGCGGAGGAGCTGGGTCGCGGCAGCCATGCTATCGACCACCACGTTGGTGAGTTGCTTGTTCATCCCCGCGAGGGATTCGAACATCGCCTTGCCGAACTCGCCATCCGGCAGCAGCAGCGGCGTCTTCTGCCCATTGCGCCAAACGAACACGACCGACTCCCCCTTACGAGGGCTGAACTCGGATTGCTTGAACAGGGTGATCATCGCATCTGATGCCTGCGCATCGTCGGCGAACTTCTGCATGGTGGACAGGTCGCGGCCCGACAGCTCCAACTCATCGGCCGTCTTCTGGAGCGCGTCTGCCGCGTTGACGGTGAAGGCTTCGATCTCCTTCGCAGGCAGGCGTTCGACAATGGAGCCAGCCCCACGGCCCGCCGCCTGGGCCAGATCATCCAGCGCCAGCATCACGTCGTTTTTCTTGATGATCGCGTTTAGCTCATAGGCGCGGCGCATGATCGAGGACAGCGGGGAGATGATGTCCCGGCTGGAGCCTTCGAACGCCTTCACCCCGCCCGCAAACTGGAGGGCGCCCCGTGGTTTCCCGGCCTTGCCCAGTCCCTTGTCGCTCATATCGCGCATCAACGGGACGTAGGATTCGTGGGCGTCCAGACCGTGCCGATAGCTGGCCTCCGTGATCAGCCCGGCGTCGAACTCCTTTTTCCAGAGGTTATTCAGGAACTCGTAGACCTGATCCGCCGCCTTGCCCCACGTCGGGTTCGAGGCCTCTGCATCAGCGATAACCTGCTCGTGAAAAGCCTTGGTGTTGCGGTCGGGCGGGTTCGGAAGATCGCCCTTCGCATAACGGTCCCACTCGTGAACCATCCGGCGAGCGATCAGGTAGACATCGAACTCCTTCAGCGCGTCGCTCTTGATCTTCCCGGTCGCGGTCGTGTCGAGGCCAGCGGTCGCCAGCGCATCCGCCAGCGATGCGCCCTCCGCGTCCACAGTGCGATAGGGCGTAACCCCGTTCATGAGGTCGCCATGCCCTGCGGCGTAGGCTTCACGGGACAGGCGTGCCAGCGCGTATGGATCGTTGGCGCGCTTCAGCTCCAGCTTCTTGCCGGTGTTCTCTGCGTATATTTCGCTGAGCTTGCGGACGGCGACGGCTACCGGATGCAGATCGTCAATGGCTGCGGTGTAAAGATCATCCACAACACGGCGGAGCGTTGAACCGGGGCCGCTACGGCGGACCTCATCGACAAGGTTTCCGATGGGGCCTTTGCTTCCGGTGTAGGCAAGCGAGCCTTTGGCGACATCGATCGACGCCGACGCCAGCAGGTTTTGATAACCGGCCTGAACTGCCTGCATCCCGGCCAGGGCGTTAGGCGCGTCTTTCGCCATCGCAGCTTCGAAGGCGTCGTAGAAGTCCGGTGCGATCCGGCGGGCATGGTCTGGGTTGCTCAAATACCAGCGGCCAAACTCCGCAAAGCCCTCCTCACGCTTCACGCCGGGAGCCGCGCCCGGATAGGCGAGGGTTTCGAGGTGCTTCGCGTGGGTCTGTAGCGCCGCAGACAGGGTCGGCCCCTTGATCTCGAACTCCAGCGCGTGGGTCGCTTCGTGGGCCAAAACGTCCAGCTCTTGAACGGCCTTCGTGCGGATCACGCCGGAGCCGGTGTCGTACTCGCCCAGCGCCTTCTTGGCCGTGACCCGCCCTTGACGATGCGTCAGGCCCAAGGCGGAGCGGAGGTCATCCGCCAACTGCGAGACGGTCTTGCCGGCGTAATCGGCCCCCGCTCCCCGAGCGATGGCGTCCGGTCGCGGTGCGTCCCGCAGCCCGCCGACAGTTTGACCGCCCGAGGGCATGGTCTGGCCGATGCGGCCTGCATATCCCCCTAAATCGACGTTGAGCTTTTCGGGAGTGAAGGGCTTTGCCGGGTTGAAGGCTCTCGCCTCCGGGGCGTTCAGCTTCTCAAAGGGGCGACCGGGGTCAAAGGCAGTATCAGCAGCGGGCGCGCTCAGGCGTTCGCCATCGACGGGGCGAAGCGGCTCGCCGGGGGAAGGGGTGCTGACAGCGGTCGGCGTCTCGACTTCAGCGAGCCGCGAGGTCGGGAGGTCAACGGCGCGGGCAACCTGTGGTCCATCACTCCCTAGCGCAGCATTGTCCAGCCGCGAGGGGTTGAAGGTCGATGCGACCGAAGGCGAGGCCTCCCGAGACACGCCGGGTTCTGCGTAGGTGGAAGCCACCCCACGTGACGTGACCGGGGCTCCACCCGCCCCGAACCCTTGGGCAAGACGGGCTTGCACTTCCGCCACGGTGCGAGCGCGACGGCCTTCATAGAAGATCGATCGGTTCGCGCGGGCAGCGGCCGGGAACATGCTGGCTGCGTTGGCGTCAGGAGCGGCCATCGCCAGACGGCCAGCGTTGCCGTCCCCTAGGAAGTGGGCCGTGTAAAGCTCGGCATCCGTGGGATTGCGACCCAAGGTCCGGCGGAGGCTGGCGGCGTTGTCCTGTGTCAGAGCGGCCGCAGCCCGCGACGACAGGTCGGGATCGTTCCGCATCGCCAGCACGGCGAACGGGTTGCTGCGAATCCGGGCGTCAATGTCAGACACACCCAGATCAGCCGCGTGACGGCGAAGCGTTCCAAGCCAGGTGTCTTCGGTGAACTGATACAGGCCGCGAGCGGTGGACGTTCCGGCGGCGGCCGAGGGATTGAACGCGCTCTCACGGCGGGCAAGGTTCGTCAGGTAATCCGCCGACACTCCCGAGCGTTCAGAAGCGCGGGCGATGTGCGGAGCGATGGTAGCGGGAGCGGGGGCCATGCGCGCCACAGGGGCAGCGCGGGCGGCAACGTCAGGGCGAGCCCGGGCGACAGACCCGGTATCCATACCAGCGCCGAACTCGGGGACAGGGTTCGCAACGCGGGCGTTCAGGCTCTCGCCTGCCCAGCGTCCATAGTCGAACACGCGGCGGCCAGCGTCAGCTACCGCCCGACCTCCCGCCTCAACACCGTGGACGCCGCCACCGATTACGCCGCCGACGACTCCGGCAAGCGCAGTCCGGCCCGGGTCATAGCCGCCTTGCTGGACGCCGGACCCTAGGTCGAAACCTTGCGCGCCCGCATCAGAGGCGGCGTTCACGGCCACCTCTCCCAGCACCCTTTGAAGGATGGTCTTTCCGCCGAGGCCGAGCAGGTTCGTAGGATCGGACAGTGCACCCGCCACCGTCCCCGCGAGGGTCGCTGCGCCCGCCACGGCTCGACCTTGCAGGCCGCCGGGGGCGCGATACCACTCGTCCCCCTGAACGGTCTGCCCATAGGTTTCGCGGCTGGCGCGCTCGTCGCTTCGAAGCTGTGTGCCGAGGCTGCGGTAAGTGAAGCTCTGACCCGTCGCGGGGTCCGTGTGAGTCTGATCGTCTGGCTTGATCAGGAAGCGAGCCGCCGCCTGTGCCAGACCTTCGCGGGTCTGACGGCCCGCCGTAGAGGTAACGCGGTCCCAAAGGGTTCGGCGCGGCTGCGCCTCCACAGCGACCGGGCCAGCCGCCGGGGGCGCGGCTTGGAGAGACTCGGCATAGACGGGCCGGGCCGTAGGGAAGCGGTCCAGCGGACCCGACGCACCGCCCTGCGTTTCCAGCCATGTGCTTCCGTCCGGTCGCGCGCTGACAAAGGCGGGGCCTTGGTCGGTATCGTATCGCAGCACCCGACGTTCGACGTTGAACGGCGAGGCCGGGTTGAAGCCGGTCGCAGGCGTCCCCGTTGCGGGTGTCTGGGTCGCAGGCTGACGTTCGAACGGACGGTTCGGGTTGAACTGCATTAGTTGGCCGGCACCATCTGGTTGCCACGGCGCATGTAGCGAACGCCGTCCTGCGTCACGACATCGCCCTCGCGGATACCGGGGAAGGGATCACGCGGGGTCTGCGCTGCTGCCTGCGGGGCAACCGGAGCTGCGCCCACGCCGGGGAGCGGAGCCCCCATGCCAGGATAGGCTCCGAACGGCTGCTGCGATGAGCGCTGATAGTTCTGCCAGATTGCAGCTTCGCCCGGCGTCAGGGCCTCAATGCCCATGGTTGCGATCTTGTTCAGGATCGGGGCCATAACGTCGCCCGTGCTGTTGGGCGTGGTGAGGCCAAGCTTCGTCACGTCGAGAGCGTCGTAGCGATACTCGTCATCCGCAGCCGCGCGGGACTGGCGAAACTCCCGGTCGGCTGCGCTTTCGCTCTGGCGGAACCCTAGATCCTGCGAGCGGTAGGCTTCGGCAGCTTGGTTGCTGCGCTCTTGCTCCCCCTGCACCCGGTCACCCCGGCGGTTATCGAGGAATGGGTCAGCGCCCATAGCGCCGCCAACCATCGAGGCGACAGCGGCGGGCGGGGTTGTCGGATCAAACCTGTAGCCCTCTTGCGCCAGATAGTCGGACGCGCCCTGGAACGCTTGGGGTTGTTGCTCTTCGGGCAAGCCAAGCGTGGGAGCCAAGGCCCCCGCCGTGACGTTCCGGCGTTCAGTCCGGCCACGGAAGCCGCGCACGTCCTGACTGTCCGTCATGCCTTCAAGCTGCGTCATGCCCGCCATGTCGGGGGCTTGGCCCAGCTCCGCCATGCGCGCCTGATAGTCGGCCGGGTTAAACGAACCTCCTGCCGACGCGGCGGCGAAGGCGTCACGATGTGCGGCCTGAGCCGCCTCGCCCTGGTCGCGCTGGCGGCGTTCGGACGCCCGCTCACCGGCAGCGCCGCCGAACAGGACATCATCGAGCGTAGACCAGAGGCTCGGGCGCTGTCGGGATTGCGTAGGCGGGGCAATGGACGCAGGCCCCTGACCCGAGACAGCGGCAAGTAAGCCGCCTGGCTGCGCCTTCGGGGCGTCCGGCGGAGCGAGCAGGCCGCGAGGCTGCGGGCCGCCGATGTTCGGCTTCGCATTGACCGCCGCCATAAGCGACGCCATTCCTTCACGGCCCACCAAGGGCGGGGGTGCCGACGAGCCCCCACCGGTCGGCGAACGGGGGTCCGACCCCATACCCCCTGACAACAGCCCCATGGCGGGCGCTGCGGGTGGCAGAAGCCCACGCTGGCCGGGAGCGGGTGACAGCAGGCCGAGGCGGTTCAGGGCCTCGATCTCGCGGAGCTTGTCGCCGATTACATCGCGGGCCATCGCTCAGCCTCCCGCTTGCTTGCCAAAGGGCGAGCCGTTGAAGCCGAACTGGTAACCCGTCTGGCTTCCGGTCGTCATGCCGTTGGTCCGCGACGTGCCTTCGTTTCCGAACTGCGAAATCAGTTGATTGATCAGTTCTTGGATGCCGAGGTTGTACTGGTTGAAGTCCTGATTTTCGGTCTGGGCCGCGCCGAGGGCCTGCGAATATCCCGCGCTGTTTAGACCGGCCAAGGTGGAGGCGGCGGTGCGGTCGTACTGGCCGCCAAGCTCAGCCTCATAAACGGCCCGGCGGTCGTCACCGAACGCACCGGCCCGTGCGAACTCTGCCTTCTGCTTGTTTGCCGCGACGTCGCGCTCGTAGCCAAGCTGGCCCATCGTCGCGTCGCGGACGTCCTTGTTATAGGGGTCGGTGAAGCGGGCGATGGAGGTCGGGTCCAACTCGCGGTAACTCTTGCCCTGGAGGTTGCCGATCCCGCTGGTCAGCAGACCGGACGCACGATCCGAAAGGGTGTTGACCTGCGTCTGATCCACCACCTCCTTCGTCTTGCTCTTTCCCTTCCCGCCGTTGAGTGAAAGTCCCACGCTACAGTTCCTTTTCGACAGTGGTCAGCGCGGCTGGCGCGTAGCCGAAGCGTCGCAGGAATCGGATCCAGCCCTTCCGGCCGGTCGCGCCGCCGAAGTTGCAGCCGGCCATCCGGGCGAACCGTTCAATGTCCGGGGTCAGCTTGGCGACAGCGCCCAGCGTCCCACCCGCCGCGAAGACGTGGATTGCCCGGAGACGGGGCGAGGCGACGATCTCGGAGACCATGGCCCCTTCGACGTCCTTGCCGGACCAGAGGTGGAACCAGCCGCCCACCACGCCTTCCCGGACCTCAGCAGCGGTCAGGCTGGCGGACTTGAGGGCGTCGGCGATCCAGTGAGCGCAGCGGTCGAACTCGGTTCCCCGCTCGATTGCCGACCACGGTTGGGAGTCGGAAACTTCGCAGAGGCCCTGACCCGCCATGATCGAGCCCATCACGGCGGCGGCAAGGGCGGGGTTCGGGGCAGGCCAAGTCCGGGACGTGGCGAAGGCAGGAGCTTCCATGACCCGGACAGTGCCGGAGCCCCCCTCCTACAGAAGGGGCCGGTTCCGACAATTTCAGGGGCCTGTTGCCGGGCTTTCGTGTCCCCTGTGTGTCCCCAGAGAAACAGCCCGCGCGGCTGGTCCGCTAAGGCATTGATTTAATGGCGACCCCGGAGGGACTCGAACCCCCGACCTCTGCTTTAGGAAAGCCTTGCTCTATCCGGCTGAGCTACGGGGCCACGCGGCCTGTCCCTAGCGGGTTGCGCCCCGCTCCGTAAACCCGTGGAGCAACAGTCGCCGCGTCCTGGCGAAATCAGTTTGTGGTTAATCGGTCTTAAGATACAATATCTTGGGGTGAACAAACCCCGAATCTGGCCGTGTCGCTGATTCGGTCCCGATTCGTTTCGCGCCTGTTCCACCGCATTGTCGTCTGCCGTTAAGCGCCGCCCTGCCCGGGGCGCCCATCGCGCGTTGACGACTTAGTTTCGATATGAAACGGTCTCGCTGCCGCCGGAGATCGCCATGCCGTCCACGCCGTCCTGTCTGATCGTCGGCGCCGGAGACGGCGTCGGATCGGCCATCGCGCGCGCCTTTGCCCGGGAAGGCCTCGCGGTCTGCGTCACCCGCCGTCCGCGACATCTGGAACAGCTTGAGGCGCTCGCCGACTCGATCCGCGCCGAGGGCGGTCAGGCCCACGCCTTCGGCGTCGACGCCCGGAACGAGGCCGGGATGATCGCCCTGGTCGACCGGATCGAGGCCGAGATCGGCCCGCTCGAGGTCGTCGTCTTCAACATCGGCGCGAACGTCCGCTTCCCGGTCGTCGAGACCACCGCCCAGGTCTATTCCAAGGTCTGGGAGATGGCCGCCCTGGCCGGCTTCTTCACCGGACGCGAGGCCGCCCGCGTCATGGGCCCGCGCGGCAAAGGCTCCATCCTGTTCACCGGCGCCACGGCCTCGACCCGGGGCGGCGCGGGCTTCTCCGCCTTCGCCGGGGCCAAGGCGGCGCTGCGCCAATTGGCCCAGAGCCTGGCCCGCGAGATGGGACCCCAGGGTCTCCACGTCGCCCACGTCGTCGTCGACGGCATGATCGACGGGACCTTCGCCCGCTCCATCGCCCCCGACATCCAGAGCCTGCTGGACGAGGACGCGATCCTGAAACCCGACGAGATCGCAAAAAACTACGTCTGGCTGCACAATCAGCAACGCAGCGCCTGGACCTTCGAACTGGACCTGCGCCCATGGAAGGAAAACTGGTGACCGCAACCATCGACTTCATCTTCGATTTCGCCAGCCTGAACGCCTATCTGGCCGAGCGTGCCCTGCCGGAGCTGGTCGGGCGCACGGGTGCGGCGGTCAACGTCATCCCCTGTCTTCTGGGTGGCATCTTCAAGGCCACGGGCAACCAGGCGCCGTTCAGCGCCTATGCCGGGATCAAGGGCAAGCTCGACTACGAGATGCTGGAGATTCGCCGCTTCGTGAAGGCGCACGGGTTGGAGGATTTCCAGATGAACCCGCATTTCCCGGTCAACAGTTTGCTGGCCATGCGCGGCCTTTGCGCCTGCGAACCCGGCGACGAGTTCGACCGCTATCTCGACGGGGTCCTCGCCGGCTTCTGGGAGCGTGGCCTCCCGATGGGCGACCCGGCCGTCCTCGCCTCGGTCCTGACCGAGGCCGGTCTTGACGCCGAACGGCTGATCGCCCTGGCCCAGACCGACGCGGTCAAGGCGAAACTGGCCGACAACACGGCCGCCGCTGTCGAACGCGGCGCCTTCGGAGCCCCCACCTTCTTCGTCGGCGACGAGATGTTCTTCGGCAAGGAACGGCTGGGCCAGATCGAGGCGATGCTGACCTAACCTCTCCCTCCCACTCGGGGGAGGGTGGCTGAGCGAAGCGAAGTCGGGTGGGGGCGGCAAGGCGAAAGACCCACGGAGGCGGCGTCGCTCGGTCGCGCGGCCGCCCCCACCCGGTCGCTGGCGCGACCACCCTCCCCCGAATGGGAGGGAGAGATCGCACAATCCCGCTTGAGGAACCCCCACCGAATCGCCACCTTGTTGAGACCATGAGCGACCGCCCCACCGGCCTCGCCCCGTCCCGCGTCGTCGCGGTGCTGGGGCCGACCAATACCGGCAAGACCCATCTGGCGGTCGAACGGATGCTGGGTCATGCGTCAGGCATGATCGGCCTGCCGCTGCGGCTGCTGGCGCGCGAGATCTATGAGCGGATCGTCAAACAGCGCGGCGCCAATGCCGTCGCCCTGATCACCGGCGAAGAGAAGATCATCCCGGCCCGGCCCCATTTCTGGGTCTGCACGGTCGAGGCCATGCCGTTGGAGCGCGAGGTCGAGTTCCTGGCCATCGACGAGATCCAGCTGGCCGCCGACCCGGAGCGGGGTCACGTCTTCACCCAGCGCCTGCTCCATGCGCGGGGCCGGTTCGAGACCATGTTCCTGGGCGCCTCCACCATGGCGCCCCTGATGCGCCGGCTGATCCCCGATCTGGAGATCGTCACCCGCGAGCGGCTGTCGAACCTGACCTATGCGGGGTCCAAGAAGCTGACCCGCCTGCCCCGGCGCAGCGCGATCGTCGCCTTCAGCACCGAGCAGGTTTACGCCATCGCCGAACTTATCCGGCGCCAGCGCGGCGGGGCGGCGGTGGTGATGGGCAGCCTGTCCCCTCGCACCCGTAACGCCCAGGTGGCCCTGTTCCAGTCCGGCGAGGTCGACTTCCTGGTCGCCACCGACGCCATCGGCATGGGGCTGAACATGGACGTCGACCATGTCGCCTTCGCCGGGATGCGCAAGTTCGACGGCCGCCGCACCCGCTGGCTGCATGCCCACGAGATCGCCCAGATCGCCGGCCGCGCCGGCCGCCACATCCGCGACGGCACCTTCGGCGTCACCGGCGAGGCCGAGGAGCTGGACGAGGATCTGGTCGAACAGGTCGTCGAGCACCGCTTCGACCCCATCCAGGCGATCGAGTGGCGCAACGCCCGGCTGGATTTCGACACCCTGCCCGACCTGTTGCGCTCGCTGGTCCAGACGCCGAATGTCTCCGGCCTGAAGCTGACCGGTCAGGCTCTGGACGAGACCCTTCTGCGTCGCGCCCTGCAGGACGATGAGGTCAAGCGGATCGGCCGTTCGCGCGGGACCATCATGCGGCTCTGGGAAGCCTGCCAGCTGCCCGACTTCCAGAAGACGACGCTGGAAGAGCACGCCCGCCTGTCGCGCGACGTCTTCCATGCCCTGACCGGCAAGCGCGGCCGATTGACCGACGACTGGTTCGCGCCTCGCTTCGCCGAGGTCGACCGCGACGACGGCCAGATCGACCAGCTGTCGGCCCGGCTCGCAGGCGTCCGCACCCTGTCCTACATCGCCAACCGGCCGGACTGGCTGGACGGGATGAAGGGCTGGCGCGAGCGCGCGAGGGCGCTGGAGGACCGGCTGTCCGATGTCCTGCACGAACGCCTGACCGCCCGTTTCGTGGACCGCAAGACGACGGCCCTCATGCGGTCGCTGCACGACCACGCCCAGACCATGGCCGAGGTCGCCGACGACGGCGTCGTCACCGTCGACGGAGAGGCGGTCGGCCATCTGGACGGCGTGCGGTTCGCTATTGCCTCGGGCGGCTCGGCCCTGGCCGACCGCACCCTGAAGACCGCCGCCCTGCGCGCCGTCGGGCCAGAGATCGCGCGACGCCTCGGCAAGCTGGCGAGCGATGACGACGAGGCCTTCTCGGTCACGCCGGAAGGCGATGTCCTGTGGTCGGGCGCGCTCGCCGCGAAGATCATCAACACAGAGCCGTTCAGTCCCCGCGTGCGCCTGATGGGCGACCTCGGTCCCCAGGCCGCCCGCGACCGGGCCCAGCGCCGCATCGAGGCCTGGCTGGCATCCGAAGCCGGACGGGCGCTACGAGACCTGCGGCGCCTCAAACAGGCCGTCGAATCCGGCGCCCTGAAAGGCCTCCCGCGCGGCATCGCCTTCCGCCTGCTGGAGGCCGGGGGCGTCATCGACCGACGCGACGTCGAACGCGACCTCGCCGCCCTCAGCCAGGTCGAGCGCCGGACGATCAAGACCTTCGCCATCCGCGTCGGGACCCATTCGGTCTGGCTGCCCGGCGCCCTGAAACCGCGCAGTCGGATCCTGTCCCAGGCCTTTGCCGCCGCCGAACCCTTCCGCGCCAGGCCCGAGGGCCTGACCCTCCTGCCCGGCGCCACCCCGTCGCCCCGCGCCCTCTCCGCCTTCGGTGTCCGCGCCGCCGGACGCTGGGCCGTGCCGGTCGAGGATCTCGAACGCGCCTCCGACCTCCGCCGGGAGCACAAGGGCATCCTTTCCGACGACGCACTCAAGTCCCTCGGCTGGACCGCCGGTGACGCCCGGGCGATCTGGACCGCCCTCAAGACCGTCCGCGCCCGGATGCCTGACCGCGAGGGCAAGACCCCCGTCGTGGTCAGGGACTCGCCCTTCGCCAAACTGGCCGAACTGACGGCAGCGCCCCAACCCGCCCGCCGCAAACGGCTCCGGAGAAAAAAGGCGGCGTCGTGAGCCTGGCTCTAGCCCGTCGCGATTGCCGCCCTGGCGGTATCGGCGAGGGCTTTGGCGGTGTCTGCGGTCGATGTCGCTTGAATTTGGCGGTTGGCCTTTCCTGCAATGAGTGCCGTGGCCCTGATTTTTCAGGCCCTGCATTGACGGCCGTTCGCCGCCCATGAGCGACGACAGCGTCCGCGTGGACATCTGGCTGTGGCGTGCGCGGTTCGTGAAGTCGCGCGGTCTGGCCGCCGATCTGGTCGAGCGAGGCGCTGTTCGGCTGACCCATAACGGCAAACAGGTCCGGCTCGACAAGCCCAGCCGCGTCGTCCACCGCGGCGACAACCTGACCTTCGCCCTGGAGGGTCGCGTCAAGGCCGTGCGGATCGACGCGCTGGGCGAACGACGCGGACCTCCGGCGGAGGCCCGCGCCCTCTATGTCGATCTGGCCGAAGACGAGAGTTTTCCTGCAAGCCCCGATTAGCGGCGCTCCGGTTGACAGCGGACCCTCGCAGGGCCATTTCCCGGGCCTCCCCCGCCCTTCGCAAATGCCGATTATCGCCCGCCCATGACCTACATCGTCACCGACGCCTGCGTGAAATGTAAGTTCATGGACTGCATCGAGGTCTGCCCCGTCGACTGCTTCTACGAAGGCGAGAACTTCCTCGTCATCGCGCCCGACGAATGCATCGACTGTGGCGTCTGTGAACCGGAGTGCCCGGTCGACGCCATCGTGCCCGACACCGAGGACGAACCGGACGGCAAGTGGCTTCAGGTCAACGCCGAATACGCCAAGGTCTGGCCCAACATCACGGTCAAGGGCACGCCCCCCGCGGACAAGGAACAGTTCGAACGCGAGACCGGCAAGTTCGAGAAATATTTCTCGCCCAAGCCCGGCAAGGGTTCCTGAACGCTCGCGAGCGCGGATAAAGCTCAGGGTCAGGAATAGCGCCGGTTTCGCAAGGGACGCTTGCGACGTTTTGAAATTGCCTCGTTTTGTGATATGTTCCTTCACATTGGGTCGGGCGGTATGCGTTTCATGCGCGCCGCCCGCGTTTGCGACAGAACCTCGTCCATGAAGACGGGGTCGGCCAGAGGTTGGGTGATCCGTTTCCACGACTGACGACTGCATCATTCCGATCGGCGACCCCCGTCGCCGGTCCGGGAGCAATTGTCCGTCGTGCCTTCGACGCCCTGTCCCTGCGTCCGGGAAAGGAATGACATGACCACCAAGAGCGTTCTGGAATTCAAGGTTGGCGATGCAGTCGTCTATCCGGCGCACGGCGTCGGCAAGGTCGCGGCGGTCGAGGTCCAGGAAATCGCCGGCATGTCGCTGGAGGTCTATGTCGTCACCTTCGACCACGAGAAGATGACCCTGCGCGTCCCGACCAAGAAGGCCAAGACCGCCGGCCTGCGCTCGCTGGCCACCGACGACGTGGTCACCAAGGCCCTGACGACGCTGAAGGGCCGCGCGCGCATCAAGCGTACGATGTGGAGCCGCCGCGCCCAGGAATACGAAGCCAAGATCAACTCCGGCGACCTGGTCTCCATCGCCGAAGTGGTCCGCGACCTGCACCGCGCAGACTCGCAGCCGGAACAGTCGTACTCGGAGCGCCAGCTCTATGAGTCCGCCCTGGACCGGATGGCTCGCGAAGTCGCCGCCGCCAACCGCATCGACAAGGACGCCGCCGTCCAGCTGCTGTCCAAGTCGCTGAGCGCCAAGAAGGCCGTCATCGCTGCTGCTGAAGCCGCGGAAGCCGAGGAAGAGGCTGAAGCCGCATAATGCCTCGGGGCATTTGCTGAATGTGAGAAAGGCCCGGTGGAAACACCGGGCCTTTCTTCTTTCGTCTCCCTCCCCCGAGAGGGAGGGAAAGGCCGCGTCTCTGCTCAGAAATACTCAGCGTCCGCCGGGCAGACCGCCGCAAGCCTGCGCGCGGTGATCGAAGCCGGCAGATAGGGCGTGCCGCGCGCGAGCTGGGCGCCGCCGGTGAAGCGGAAATTCTCCTGCTGGTACGAACCGCCCAGACGGACGTTCACCCGCCGTCCGCGCGGATCAGTGCACGTCCCCTCGAACCGGGCCGTGCCGCCGCCGATCACGCGGGTCGGATAGACGCACTGCCAGCGGCGCGTCGACAGGCCGCCGAAAAAGCGGTTGATCTCCGACGGGCGCACGCATTTGGTTTCGGTGCTGCGGATGCCCACGGCGCTGGTCGTGTACTCCCAGTAGCCCGGCAGGACCTCGCTGACGGCCCCCTGGGCCTGCGACGGAGACGAAGGCGCGGCCAGCAGGACGGCCCCTGCGATCGCAGGGGCGGCGACGGCGACAGTGCGCCTCAGAAAGGAAGGCAGGGTCATCGTGGATCTCATCCTCGGGACAGTCCCGAATAGCTTAAGCTTTGAAACGCGGCGATTGAACGACGCATGAACGTCTCGGCGCGAAGACTCGGCCCGGGAGTCCAATCTGGCCCTCGAAGCCTTGACGGCGCGGGATCGGTTCCCCTATACGGCCCCCTCTCGCGCGGGGGTCCACCCTCGCGCGCCTCCGTTTCATGCGCCCTCTCTCCTTCGGAGCGGCGCCACCTCAAGGATAAGACGATGTCGCGTCGTTGCGAACTTACCGGTGTCGGGCCGATGGTCGGCCACTCGGTCAGCCACTCGAACATCAAGACCAAGCGCCGCTTCCTGCCGTCGCTCAAGAAGGTCAAGCTGGCGTCGGAGGCCCTGGGCCAGTCGTACAGCCTGCGCATCTCGAACGCCGCGCTGCGCACCCTCGACTTCAAGGGCGGCCTGGACCCCTTCATCGTCAAGGCCAAGGACGAGCAGCTGTCGATCACGGCCCAGCGCATCAAGCGTCAGATCAAGGCCAAGCTGGCCGAACAAGCCGCCGCCTGAGTCCTGACAGACCACGAATTCTGAACGAGGCCGGTGGAAACACCGGCCTTTTTCTTTGCCGCATATCTCCCCATGCACCCCGGCGAAGGCCGGGGTCCAGATCGCGGACGCCGTCGGCCGGGATCAAAGACCATCCAAAACCCGGAGATCGCTTTTTCCATCTGGACCCCGGCCTTCGCCGGGGTGCACGGTGAACAGGAATTCTGACGAGGATAGACGCTGATGGCCGGATCGAGTCTGCGTGCGGCGAGCATGGCCGTCCTGGCCTGCATGCTGTCTGTTCCCGCGACGGCCCAGGACGCCCCCGCCCGCCAGCCGACCGCCTTCACTCTCGAAACCGACAATCCCCGCACGCCGGAGCAGGAGGCCGTCCGCTTCGACAAGGCCGATCTGTCGATCAAGATCCTGCCCGAGGACAAGGCGATCGACGGCGTGGCCGTGCTGGACTTCACCGTGCTTCAGCCGATCCAGCGTCTGGCGGTCGAGCTGGACACACTCTTCACCATCTCCGAGATCCGGCTGGACGGCGAGATCGTGCCCGCCGATCGCTGGTCCAACCCCGAAGGCCGTCTGACCGTAGAGGTTCCGGCGGGTCTGGCCGAAGGCGCCACCCCCACCCTGACCATCGCCTATGCCGGCCAGCCCCGTGTCGCTCCACGTGCGCCCTGGAACGGCGGCTGGGTCTGGGCCACCGCCCCGACGGGCGAGCCCTGGATCGGTTCTGCCGTCCAGCTCAACGGCTGTGACCTGGTCTGGCCCTGTATCGACAACTCCAACGCCGAGCCCGGCCAGCTGGATATGCATATCACCACGCCGGGCAATGTCTCGGCGCCGGGACCCGGCGTGTTCAAGGGCGTGACCGAAAACACCGACGGCACGAAGACCTGGAGCTGGAGCATCGCCCATCCGAACATCTATGCCGGGATGATCAACGTCGGCCCCTATGAGGAGGTCACCGCCCCGTACCAGAGCCGGTTCGGCAACACGATCCCGATGCACTACTGGCACCTGCGGTCCGACGACCCGGCCAAGGTCCAGAGACTGTTCGCCGAGTTCGCGCCCATGCTCGACTTCTTCGAATCGACCATCGGCCCCTACCCGTTCGGCGACTCCAAGATGGGGGTGGTCGAGACACCCTATCTCGGCATGGAGCACCAGACGATCAACGCCTACGGCAATGCCTACAGGATCGAGACGCGCGGCTACGACACCCTGCTGCAGCACGAGTTCAGCCACGAGTGGTTCGCCAACCAGCTGACCAACCGCAACGCCGACGACATGTGGCTGCACGAAGGGCTGGGCAGCTATATGCAGCCCCTCTACGCCCGCTACCTGCATGGCGAGCGGTTCATGCAGTCCGAGCTGCAGCACCAGCGCGAGGGTCTGGTCAACGCCTTCCCGGTCGTCTCGCAGACCAACCGCACCGTCAACCAGGTCTATGGCGGCTCTGAGGGCCCCGGCGGCGACATCTATTCCAAGGGTTCGCTGATCGCCCACACCCTGCGGATGACGATCGGCGACGACGACTTCTACGAGGTGATCCGCCGTCTGGTGTACGGCCGCCCCGATCCGCGCCCGGGTAATTTCGTCCCCCAGACCAGTTCGACGCGCGAGATGAACGCCATCGTCAATCAGGTGACGGGTCAGGACTACGACTGGTTCTTCCAGACCTATCTGTATGAGGCGGGCCTGCCTGTGCTGTCGCAGGCCCGCGAAGGCGATCAGCTGACTCTGACCTGGACCACCGACGGCGGCGGCGACTTCCCCATGCCGGTGGAGATCGAGATCGACGGCCGGTCGCAGACGGTGTCCATGCCCGACGGCAGCACGACCATCACCGTCCCGGTCGGCGCGACCGTGCTGATCGATCCGCAGAACAGGCTGCTGCGCCAGCTCGACGTCGTCGACGACTGGCAGGCCTGGAACCGCATAGAACGCGAGCGGGCCGCCGCCGAACGCCTCGCCCGCTCCGCCAGCTGAGGCCCACATGCGCACTGCCCTGACAGCCGCCGCCGCCGCCGCGGCATCCCTGCTGGCGAGTCCCGCCCTCGCCCAGGACGCGGCGCCGCGACAGTCCACGGCCTTCACCCTGATGACGGATCAGTCGCGCACGCCGGAACAGCAGGCCGTGCGCATCGATCTCGTCGATCTGGCGATCAAGGTCATCCCGGACGACAAGGCCATCGACGCGACGGCGACCCTGACCTTCACCGCCACCGAGCCGGCCGCCAGGTTGGTGGTCGAACTGGACACCGTGTTCGAGGTCTCGGCCGTGACCGTGGACGGACAGGCCGTGAGCGACTGGTCCAATCCCGAAGGGCGGATGACCGTTCCCCTGGCCCGGCCGTTGGCGGCGGGCCAGTCCGCGACCCTGCGCATCGCCTATTCTGGTCATCCCCGCGTGGCGCCCCGCGCACCCTGGTCCGGCGGCTTCGTCTGGGCGAGCGCGCCCGGCGGCGAGCCGTGGATCGCCACAGCGGTCCAGGGCGAGGGCTGCGACCTGTTCTGGCCCTGTATCGACAGCCCCCTGGCCGAGCCCGGCCGGGTCGACCTGCACATCACCGTCCCGACCGGCCTGTCCGCGCCGTCCAACGGCCGCTTCCTCGGCACGGAAGATCACGGCGACGGCTGGACCACCTGGAACTGGTCAGCCGCCCAGCCCAACACCTACGCCATAGCCCTGAACATCGGCCCCTATACGGAGCTGAAGACCGACTACCGCAGCCGGTTCGGCAACAGCTTCCCGATGTCCTTCTGGCATCTGAACTCCGACGACCCGGCGCGCGCCGCCGCCCTGTTCGCCGAGTTCCCGCAACAGATGGACTTCTACGAGGCGACCGTCGGCCCCTTCCCTTTCTCCGACGAGAAGATGGGCGTCGTGGAGACCCCGCACCTGGGCATGGAGCACCAGACCATCAACGCCTACGGCAACCAGTATCGGCTGGACGGCAAGGGCTACGACTGGTTGCTGCAGCACGAGCTGGCCCACGAATGGTTCGGCAACCAGATGACCAATGCCAACGCCGACGACATGTGGCTGCACGAAGGGCTGGGCAGCTATATGCAGCCCCTCTACGGCGGCTGGCTGCACGGCGACCGCTACATGCAGACCGAACTGGCCGAGCAGCAGCAGGGCCTGATCAACCGCTTTCCCGTCGTCTCGGGCGAACTCAGGAGCGAGGGCGAGGTCTATGACGGCGCGGTCGGGCCGGGCAACGACATCTATTCCAAGGGTTCGCTGATCGCCCATTCGCTGCGGATGCTGATCGGCGACGAGGCCTTCTTCCGAGCCGTGACCACCCTGGTCTATGGCCGCCCCGATCCGCGCCCGGGCAATTTCGAGCCGATCTACCGCTCGACGCCGGACTTCCTGCGGATCGTCAATGACATCACCGACAGGGACTACGGCTGGTTCTTCCGCGGCTATCTCTATCAGGCCGCCCTGCCGGTCCTGAACGAGACGCGCGAGGGCGACACCCTCAACCTGTCATGGACGACCGGCGACGGCGCAGCCTTTCCAATGCCGGTCGAGGTGTCCGTGGACGGCCGGGTCGAAACGCTGGCCATGACCGGCGGCCGGGGGGCGATCGTTGTCCCCGCCGCGGCTCACATCGTGATCGATCCGCAGAACAAGGTCCTGCGCCGGCTCGACTTCATCGAGACCTATCAGGCGCGCAGAAGGTCCGATCGCGCCTCGACGGAATAGTCGTCCGCAGCCTCGGCGGTGATCGACTGGCTGACCATCTTGCAAGTTCCCTGGGTCGACAGGAAGGCGATGTCGGCGGCGTCGCGCCCGCAGGCGATCCGCACCAGTCCCTCGATCGGCGCCAGCCCGGTCGGATCGACCAGCCACCATCCGTTCGACAGCCAGATCTCGAAGATGGCGTGGAAGTCGGGCGGGCTCAGCTGGTGCGCGAAGGCGCTGACCGCGCGGGCCGGAATGCCCGAGGCCCGGCACAGGGTGATGCCCATATGGGTAAAGTCGCGGCACACGCCCGCCCGATCGATGAAGGTCCGCGCGGCCGTCGTCTCGGAGTCCGACACGCCGCGCTCATAGTCGATGTTCCCGGTGATCCAGTTCAGGATCGCGAGCACCCGCTCGCCGCCCGAGGTCTCTCCGAACTGACGCTCCACGAACCGGCCGAACTGGTCCGAGGGGCAATAGCGGCTGGGCCACAGATAGGTCAGCACCTCGGCCGGTAGGTCGTTCCAGTCGTGCTGGGTCACGCCCGGCGGCAGGCCCAACAGCGAGCCGTTATCGACCACCGCCTCGTAGGACACGGCCACGTCGCCGCTGAGGCGCGCACGGAGGGTGCGGGCGCCGAACTCCTCGTCCTCGTCCTGATGGAAGGCCTGGGGCGGCGTGATCGTCAGCCGTTCCTCCAGGATGTCCTGGCCCGGCCAGTGCGCGACCTGAATCTTGTAGATCGCGTCGGTCGGGGGATCGAAGCGATAGACGAGCTCGGCGCGGACGCGAATTTTCATGGACGACCTGATGTGAGGGGCGAGCCGTCAACGTCGCGCATCGGCGGCCGTTCCGGATCGTGCAATGCTCTAGCAGGTCATGCGGCGCAGGATAGTGGCGCCGTCTAAGGCTCCAACTCGATGTCCCAGTACAGATAGTCGAGCCAGCTCTGGTGCAGGTAGTGCGGCGGGAACCGTCGGCCTGCGTCCTGGAGCTGGAAGGCATTGGGCCGGTTGGGCGCACGTCGGATCGGCATGTGCGCCTGCTGCGGCGTCCGCCCGCCCTTCCTCAGATTGCAGGGGGAACAGGCGGCGACGATGTTCTCCCACGTCGTGCGTCCGCCCCGGCTGCGCGGGATGACATGGTCGAAGGTCAGTTCGGCGGTGTCGCCGCAGTACTGGCAGGTGAAGCCGTCGCGCAGGAAGACGTTGAAGCGGGTGAAGGCCGGGCTGCGATTCTGGTCGACATAGCTCTTCAGCGCGATGACGCTGGGGATCTGCATCTCCATCGACGGACTGCGCACGACCCTGTCATAGGTCGAGACGACGTCCACGCGCTCTTGATAGACCGCCTTCACCGCCTCCTCCCACGGCCAGAGCGACAGTGGATAGTAGGACAGCGGACGGAAATCGGCGTTCAGCACCAAGGCTGGAAAGCCGGAGGGCGGCTTGTGAAGGACCTGCATCAGACCCTCCCGCTCACGCCGGATATCGAGGAAATCGGACTGAAAACGTCTCTCCTTCTCTCTAGTAAAGCCAGCCTATTCCCGATTCGCACGCACCGCCATGACGACGATGCAGCGGTTTCATGACGCGCCCTTTCTGATGAGGCCGCCAGGGAAGGCCGGAAGGCTCCAGCCCCAGGCCAGAGCGCCGGCCCGGAGCGCGAATCCGATCGGCGCTGCGATCGCCGCAGCGGGCCAGTGATCGATGCCGAACTGTCGCGCCACGACATAGATGGTCGCCGCAGCCAGGGCCGCCGAGACGTTGATCTCTCGCCGCAGAAGAATTGACGGCTGCCCCGCCAGGATGTCGCGCACAATGCCGCCGAAACAGGCTGTCAGCGCCCCCATGACGATGCAGATCAGGGGCGGTGCCCCGACCGCCTCGGCCTTGGCCGCGCCGAGCACGCCGTAAGCCCCGAGCCCGATCGCATCGAGCCACAACAGCGCCCGGAAGCGCCAGGCCCCTGCCCCGACCAGCCAGACCGCCAGGGCCGCGGCGAGGCAGACGGCGATGTATCTCCAGTCCTGGACCCAGAAGACCGGGGCATCGATGAGCAGGTCCCGCAGGGTCCCGCCGCCCACGCCGGTGATGGCGCCGAAGAAGGCGAAGGTGACGAGGTCGTGCTTCTCCCGCGCCGCCGCCAGCGCTCCGGTCGCGGCGAACACCGCAACGCCCGCGAAGTCCAGCGCGCCAAGCACCGTCTCCGGGTAGGCGAGCGCAGGACTCAGGATCGTGGGGTCGACCAGTGCGTTCACGGCTGTCTGCGTTCCCTGGGTCTCGGCTTGGCGCCCGCCGGGTTGAGGGGATGATCTAGCACGATCTGGCCCGCCTTCACCCCGACGTACCAGGCCCAGAGCAGATGAACCGCCACGCCCCGGTGCGGCCGCCACATCTCGGCGCGGGCGTAGGCGGCCTTGGTGTCCGGTCTGAACTCGAGCCTGTCAGCCCAGCGGATCGCCTCTTGAAGCGCAATGTCGCCGCCCGGAAAGACATCCAGCCGCCCCTCGCAGATCAGCAGATAGGCCTCCGCCGTCCACAGACCGACGCCCTTCAGCGACACCAGGGCGGAGATCGCCGCCTCGTCGTCCAGGGTCGACAGATGCTCCAGATCGACCGTCCCATCCAGTTGCGCCCGTGCGATGCCCTGTCCGTAGGTCGCCTTCTGTCGCGACAGCCCCATGCCGCGCAGTGAGTCCAGATTGTGGGCCAGCAGGGTCTCTGGCGTGATTTCCCCAAGCCCCGCCTGCAGCCGGGCCCAGACCGATGCTGCCGAGGCTACGGACACCTGTTGCTCGACGATCATCCTGAACAGGCCGACGAACCCCGGCTGACGGACCCGCCAATCGAATACCGGCGTCTGGGCGTGGGCCCGGGCCAGGGCGGGGTCGGCGGCGGCCAGCGCCTCCCGCGCGGCCGCAATGGCCTGGGGCTCGAGGACGCGCCTCACGAACGAAGGAGATCGCGAAGGCTGAAGCCGGCCAGCAGGATGCCGAGACTGATCAGGGCGATCGACTCGGGCGCGAACAGCAGGTCGGGACGGGATGCGGCGATCAGGGCGCCGGAGACAAGGATGGCGACGGAACCGCTGAGCGCGGTCAGGCTCTGCAGCCGCGTGCGCGAGGAGGCGCGAGCGCGTGCCAGATTCGCCAGGGCGGTCACGACAAGGAGGAAGCCGGCCGAAAGAAACCACACCCCCCGTTCGGTGGGGCTGACAAAAGCCTGATGGCCAACCGCGAGGTGCGCGACCCCGAACAGGGCGACGAGCACGGCGGCGATCTGATCGATGATCCGGACCATTGATCATGGTTAAGCCCTGGCTCACCCCCCGACAAGGCACGCAACCTGCCCCAGCGACCTCAGGAGTCCGAAAGTCGCTGTCTCGGGCGCGATGTCGTTATCCTACCCGCACGGTTTGGGTATGGGCGTGGTCCAGCGTGGCAAAGGTTGCGTGTACGAGGGCCTGTTCGGCGAGGGTGATCTCAACCATGCTTTCGATCCGGCAGCCGAGCGGCTAGCCTTTGCGCCATGCACAGTCTGGACGAACTTCTGGCGCCGATCACCCCTGCGGTGTTCCACGCCGACCATGACGACCGGCAACCGCTGCATATTCCAGCCGGCCCCGGCACGCCCAAGGCCGACCTTCTGGACTGGGGCCGCTTCAACGCCCTGCTCGACCAGACCTCGATCTGGACGGCCCACAGCCTGAAGGTCCTCTACAACGGCCAGCGGGTCCCGCCGCCGCGGTATTGTCACGACGCCGCGACCGGATCGGGCGTGGCGAACCGGCCCTCGCCCGCCAAGGTCAAGGTCCTGCTGGCCCAGGGCGCCAGCCTCGTGCTCGACGAGGTTCAGGATCTGGTCCCGTCGATCCGCGCCCTGACCCCGGCGCTGGGCCGCGCCTTCGCCGGCCAGGTCAGCGCCAACCTCTACTGCTCCTTCGGCGGGGTGCAGGCGTTCGGGACCCACTTCGACCTGCACCACGTCTTCGCGGTCCAGTGCGAGGGCGAGAAGGTCTGGACCCTCTACTCCAACCGCGCAGACGCCCCGACCACCTTCCCGATCGACAACGAGGAGACCCGCGCCTGGCTGGCGGCCCAGCGCGGACCGGTGATGACCCAGGTGCATATGCGGCCCGGCGATGTCCTCTATCTTCCCCGCGGCTGGTATCACGACGCCATGGCGACCGATGGCGCGTCCCTGCACGTCACCTATTCGATCACTCCGGCCGACGGACGCACCGTCTTCGACATCCTGAAGCGGCTGACACAGGACGAGGCCGCCTTCCGCCACTTCCTGCGTCCCGCGGGATCCGAAATCCTGAAGGCCCAACTCGCCGACCTGGGCCGACGCCTGTCCGCCCTGGCCGTCAGCGACGTCTTCGCCGACGAGATCGCCATGGCCCAGGAACGGCTGATTGCGCGCGAACCCGGCTACGCCCTGCCTCATCGTCCGACACTGACCCTCTATGGTCGCGGCCAGGGGCCGGCGCCCGCCGTCGCCGGCCCCGCCGCCGTGGCGCTGGACTGGGCCCTGTCGCAGCCGCGTCTGTCCCTTGAGGACATGATCGCCCAGTTCGACGTCGTGCCCGAGGCGGAGCTCCGCGCCATGATCGACGCGGCCGTCAGGACGGGCGCCCTGGTCCGCCTTTGACCTTCGTCACCCGCTTCGCGCCGTCGCCGACCGGCCTGCTCCATCGCGGCCACGCCTTCTCCGCCCTGACGGCCTGGACGGCGGCAAGGCGCGCGAACGGCCGCTTCCTGCTGCGGATCGAGGACACCGACTTCACCCGTTGCCGCCCGGAGTACGAGGCCGCGATTCTCAACGACCTCGCCTGGCTGGGTCTCGATTGGGAGCCCCCCGTCCGTCGCCAGTCCGAACACCGCGCCGACTACGACGCCGCACTGGTCCGCCTCCGGGACATGGGCGTCCTCTACCGCTGCTTCCGCACGCGCAAGGAGCTGATGGCCTTGGCCGGGATGGCGCCTCATGCCGACGACCCGACCGACGCCCAGGCCTTCGCAGGCGGCCCACTGTCCCCCGGCGAGGAAGCCGAAACGCTCGCCTCCGGCCAACCCTTCGCCTGGCGTCTGTCGCTCGCAGCGGCGCGCGACCGTCTCGGCGACTTCCAGCAACTGACCTGGGTCGAGGAGACCGCCGGGCCGGGCATCAGGACCGCGCGGCCCGAGGCGCTCGGCGACATGGTCCTCGGCCGCAAGGTCATCGGCGCCGGCTATGTCATCGCCTCGGTCGTCGACGATGCCTTGCAGGGCGTGACCCATGTCATCCGGGGCGAGGACCTGATCGAAACCACGTCTATCCAACGCATGCTTCAGGCCCTGCTGGACCTGCCGACGCCGGTCTATCGGCACCACCCACTGCTGCTGGGACCGGACGGCAAACGCTATGCCAAGCGCGACGGATCGGTGACGCTCGCCGCCTTGCGCGAGGCGGGGATGACGGCGGAGGTGTTGCGGACCGAACTCGGCTTTGCTTGATTTCCGGCCCCGTCTAGCGCCCGACCTTGGCGGGAAGCGGCCCTGATCGATTTCCGCTCTGGGTGGAGAGCGGTCTCGGAGATCGACTCCAAAAGCAGACATTCCCTGCCAGTTCGCGCCTGAGCGCCAGTCTTCGAAACGGCACGGCGGGTTCGAGTGCGCCAAGGGCCGTCATGGGAGACCGGCTATCCTATGGAGCGCTTCCCGGTGGTGGCCTTCACGAAGACGAAGGAGCGGGGGCAGGTTTCAAGGCAGGGCAGCGTGCTTGGCTTCGAGCTGTTCGAGCAATGCGCGGAACGTCTCGACCCGGTCAGCGGCGCCCGCCGCCTCATAGGCCTCCAACGCCCCGCGCACATCGGTCAGGGCGGCATCCAGATGGGCGACGTCCCCCGTTCGATCGAACAGAGTGTTCCGCACAAAGGCCAGGTTGCCCGTGGCCGTGGCCCAGTACAGCGGCACGCGCTCGCGGGTGTTTTCCTCAAGCGACGCCTGATAGGCCGCGACCGCCTCCTCCAGACGCGCCGTCCCGCTCTCGCGCTCACCGAGGGCCCAAAGGGCATTGCCGAGGTTGTTCTGGGTCGCGGCCCATTGCAGCGGCGCGCGCTCGCGGGAGTATTCCTCAAGCAACGCCTGATATGCCGCGACCGCCTCCTCCAGACGCGCCGTCCCGCTCTCGCGCTTGCCGAGGGCCGCAAGGGCATCGCCAAGGTTGTACTGGGTCGAAGCCCAGTCCAGCGGCGCGCGCTCGCGGGTGTATTCCTCAAGCGACGCCCGATAGGCCGCGACCGCGTCCTCCAGACGCGCCGTCCCGCTCTCGCGCTGGCCGAGAGCCGCAAGGGCGCCGCCGAGGTTGTACTGGGTCCAGACCCAGTCCAGCGGCACGCGTTCACGGGTGCGTTCCTCAAGCGACGCCCGATAGGCCGCGACGGCCTCTTCCAGACGCGCCGTCCCGCTCTCGCGCGAGCCGATTGTAGAAAGGGCCCTCCCCAGATTGGTCTGGGTCGCGGCCCATTCCAGCGGCACGCTTTCACGGGTGCGTTCCTCAAGCGACGCCCGATAGGCTGTGACCGCCTCCTCCAGACGCGCCGTCCCGCTCTCGCGCTGGCCGAGGAACTGAAGGGCATCGCCGAGGTTGTCCTGGGTCGCGGCCCAGTCCAGCGGCACGCGCTCGCGAGTGCGTTCCTCAAGCGCTGCCCGAAAGGCATCGACGGCCTCTTCCAGACGCGCCGTCCCGCTCTCGCGCTCGCCGAGGGTCCCAAGGACAACGCCGAGGTTGTTCTGGATCGCGGCCCAGTCCAGCGGCACGCGATCGCGGGTGCGTTCCTCAAGCGACGCCCGATAGGCCGCGACCGCCTCCTCCAGGCGCGCCGTCCCGCTCTCGCGCTGGCCAAGTTCAAAAAGGACACCGCCGAGGTTGCCCTGGGTCGCGGCCCAGTCCAGCGGCGCGCGCTCGCGGGTGTTTTCCTCAAGCGACGCCCGATAGGCCGCAACCGCCTCCTCCAGACGCGCCGACCCACTCTCGCGCTCGCCGAGTACAGAAAGAGCGATCCCCAGATTGTTCTGGGTCCCGGCCCATTCTAGCGGCACGCGTTCACGGGTGCGTTCCTCAAGCGACGCCCGATAGGCCGCGACCGCCTCCTCCAGGCGCGCCGTACCGCTCTCCCGCTCACCGAGGGACCGAAGGGCAGCGCCGAGGTTGTTCTGGGTCTGGGCCCAGTCCAGAGGCGCGCGCTCGCGAGTGCGCTCCTCAAGCGCTGCCCGAAAGGCCGCGACCGCCTCCTCCAGACGCGCCGTCCCGCTCTCGCGCTCGCCGAGGGACCGAAGGGCAGTGCCGAGGTTGTTCTCGGTCGCGGCCCAAACCAGCGGCCCGCGATCGCGGGTGCGTTCCTCAAGCGCTGCCCGATAGGCCGCGACCGCCTCCTCCAGACGCGCCGTCCCGCTCTCGCGCTCGCCGAGGGCCGCAAGGGCATCGCCAAGGTTGTTCTCGGTCGCGGCCCACCCCAGCGGCACGCGCTCGCGGGTGCGTTCCTCAAGCGCTGCCCGAAGGGCATCGACGGCCTCCTCCAGACGCGCCGTCCCGCTCTCGCGCTCGCCGAGCTCAGAAAGAGCGGTCCCCAGATTGTTCTGGGTCGCGGCCCAGTCCAGCGGCACGCGATCCCGGGTCCGTTCCTCAAGCGACGCCCGATAGGCCGCGACCGCCTCCTCCAGACGCGCCGTCCCGCTCTCGCGCTTGCCGAGGGCCGCAAGGGCAGCGCCGAGGTTGCTCTGGGTCTCGGCCCAGTCCAGCGGCACGCGATCGCGGGTGCGTTCCTCAAGCGACGTCCGATAGGCTGCGACTGCCTCCTCCAGACGTGCCGTCCCATTCTCGCGCTCGTCGAGAATCGCGAGGGCACTGCCGAGGTTGCTCTGGGTCCGCGCCCAAGCCAGTGGCACGCGATCGCGGGTGTTTTCTTCAAGCGACGCCCGAAGGGCATCGACCGCCTCCTCCAGGCCCGCCGTCCCGCTCTCGCGCTTGCCGAGTTCAAAAAGGACAGCAGCGAGGTTGCCCTGGGCCACGGCCCATTCCAGCGGCACGCGTTCACGGGTCAGCTCCAGGCGTGCCGCCCGAAGGGCATCGACCGCCTCCTCCAGACGCGCCGTCCCGCTCTCGCGTGAGCCGAGCATCAAAAGGACAACGCCGAGGTTGCCCTGGGTCTTGGCCCAGTCCAGCGGCACGCGCTCGCGGGTGCGTTCCTCAAGCGACGCCCGAAAGGCTGCGGCCGCCTCCTCCAGACGCGCCGTCCCGCTCTCGCGCTCGCCGAGGATCCCAAGGACACTGCCGAGGCTACTCTGGGTCCTGGCCCAGTCCAGCGGCACGCGTTCACGGGTGCTTTCCTCAAGCGACGCCCGAAAGGCTGCGGCCGCCTCCTCCAGACGCGCCGTCCCGCTCTCGCGCGAGCCGAGGATCCCAAGGGTATTGCCGAGGTTGCTCTGGGTCGAGGCCCAGTCCAATGGCACGCGTTCACGGGTGCTTTCCTCAAGCGACGCCCGAAAGGCTGCGGCCGCCTCCTCCAGACGCGCCGTCCCGCTCTCGCGCGAACCGAGGGCCTGAAGGGCAACGCCGAGGCTATTCTGGGTCTGAGCCCAGTCCAGCGGCACGCGCTCGCGGGTGCGTTCCTCAAGCGCTGTCCGAAAGGCATCGACCGCCTCCTCCAGGCGCGCCGTCCCGCTCTCGCGATCGCCGAGGGTCCCAAGGGCCCTGCCGAAGCTGTGCTGGGTCGCAGCCCAGTCGTCTGGATTTTCCGAGCGGTCCACAAGGGACGCGGCTTCCGAATAATAGTCGATCGCGCGGACGAGGGCGGCATTGTCGCCCTTCTCATCGCCGCGTTGATACGCCGTCAGGCCGAGGTCCGAGGTGAGAAGGAAATCGTCATGCCGCGCGCGGCGTCTTGCTTCCCGACGGGCCTCCAGCGCTATCCGCTCAGCTCCGTCGAAATCCTGGCGCTGGCGGGCGAAGGCCGAGCGCGTCGTGACGGACCCGATCCACAAATCTCCCGCCTCGACCGACGCCGATTGGCGCAGGAACGCCAGTTGTTCCAGGGCCCGGTCGGCCTCCTGCAGGCGACCGTCCTCGAAGGCGATCCGGGCCTCCTCCACGAAACGCGCGGCCCGGTCCCGGATCTCGCCGGTCTCGATCCGGGCAACGATCTCGGTCAGATCGGCGAGCTTTTGGCGGTTGTCGACGTCCTGCTCGACCCAGCGAGCGGCGGCCTGAACGACATCCTCCGGCGAAGCGTCCGTCGCCAGGCCGAGCAGTTGCCCCACCCGGACGACATCGGCCCGCGAAGCGGCGGCCTGGCGACTGGCTGTGCCCGCCTCGCCTCGCGCAGTCCTGGCGGCAGAGAGCGCGACGCTGAGTTCCACCCGCAATTCGCGGACCTGGGCCGGGCCCAGCCCCGTCCCCTCCCGTCCCCTCCCGTCCCTGGGCAAAGGCCGGCATGGGCCCCGCCAGGGTCACGCCCGCGCCTGCGACGATCGCCAGGGCCATGAGACCTGCGCTGAAGCGCTTCACAAACAGCGCTCCAGCTTCGTCCCGCCGTAACCGGCGTGGGTCAGATTACGCCAGTTCAGCCGTTCCTCATCCCCCGCCTTTGAATAGGTGAAGATCAGTGCCTGGCCTTCCGTCTCCCCCGCGTCCGACGACCGCGCGATGCTGGCGTGCAGCTCTTCACCTGTCCCTCCCGGCACGAGGGCGGCGGTCATGGCGTAGTCGTCCATGCCCGGCGTCTTGCGGACCCGCGTGATCATGAGACCCCCGTCCTGAACCCGGAAGTCGTAGATCACGCCGCAGCCCGCCTCACCCCACAGTCCTGGAATGGCCTCGGCGACCGCGCGCTGAGGCGGCGAAAGGGCGGCGATGATCTCGTCCCTGGCCTCGCCAACCTCGGTCCGCGTCTTCGCCCCGTCTTCCTCGACGGTCCTGTCCGTGGCGGCCGGCGGGTCGATCAACGGAAACAGCAAGGACATGGCGCCGAGGCCCGCCACCGCACCCGAGACCAGGGTCGCAACCCCCTTGCCCGTGGTCCAGAACGGCCGACCCGGCGAAGAGCCATCCCTGGAGGCCAGCACATAGTACGATACCGCCGCCGCGATCCCGACGCCCAAAAGGGCGAAGGCCGCCACCCAGCCGCCGGTCTTGGACTGGGCGGTATTCAGCGTCATCCAGCCGAACGCCAGGACGACGGCGATGACCGCCAGCACCGCGACCGCGACAGCCGTCCAGCGATAGTCTCGTCTCATGTCGGCCCCTTGCCTCTCAACTTTGAACATGCGGCGACCACATGAACAACCTTCGTTCGACCAGTTAGGTCACAGCACCCGCATTGTTCAAAGTCGGACTGTCTGTGCGGCGCGACGGACCTTGTGCAAAGTCACCCTCAGGCCAAACAGACATTGCCGACGTCCGCTTTGGGTCGATACCGTTGAAAAAGTCGGCAATTGCCACGGGCTTCAGGGGCTGATTCACTCTGGTCATTGAGGCTGGAGGCAGCGCGATGATGGGCGAGCGGCGGGTCGATCAGGCGGCCCTGTTCTATACTTTCTCGCTGGAGGACCACGTCCCTGCGAACCATCTGCTGAGGTCGATCGACCGGTTTGTCGAGTTGGAGGGCCTGCGAGCGCATCTTGCTCCGTTCTACAGCGCCATGGGCCGTCCCTCGATCGATCCCGAGCTGCTGATCCGGATGCTGCTGGTAGGCTACTGCTTCGGGATCCGCTCGGAGCGGCGGCTGTGCGAGGAAGTCCATCTCAACCTGGCCTATCGTTGGTTCTGCCGTCTGGGTCTGGACGGGGCTGTGCCGGACCACTCCACGTTCTCCAAGAACCGCCACGGCCGCTTCCGGGATAGCGATCTGCTGCGCCAGTTGTTCGACACGGTCCTGCGCCGGTGCATGTTGGAAGGCCTGGTCGGCGGCGAGGGCTTCGCGGTGGACGCCAGCCTGATCAAGGCCGAGGCGAACCGCGAGCGCAGCGTGCCTGGCGATCCCGGCCTACCGCCCGAGGCGTCGAGCCGGGCGATCGACGAGTATCTGGCGGTGCTGGACGACGCGGCATTCGGTGGAGCCACGCCGGTGACGCCCAAGTTCATCTCGCCGGTGGATCCGGCCGCGCGCTGGACCGCCGCCAACAAGGGGCCGGCCTTCTTCGCCTATGCCACCAACTACCTGATCGATCTGAAGCACGCCGTCATCGTCGATGTCGAGGCGTCCACCGCCGTGCGGCCGGCCGAGCTGACCGCGGCCCGCACCATGATCGAGCGGGTTCAGGACAGGCATGATCTCCACCCCGATCGCCTTGCCGCCGACACCGCCTATGGCTCGGCCGAGATGCTGGATTGGCTGGTCAACGACCAGGGGATCGCACCCCACATCCCGATCATCGACAAGTCTGGCCGGACGGACGGGACCTTCTCCCGAGCCGACTTCACCTATGATCCCGCCGCCGACCTTTATCGCTGTCCGGGCGGCAAGGAACTGAAGCAATATCGACGAGCCTTCCGCGCCGATCACCCCGATACCCCGCCGGATGACACCTATCGGTATCGCGCCTCCAAGATCGATTGCGACGCCTGCGCGCTGAAGCCCAACTGCTGCCCCAACGGGCCGGCTCGGAAGGTGACGCGTTCCATCCACGAAGCCGCCAGGGACGTCGCCCGCGACATCGCCAGGACCGATGCCTACGTCACCTCCCGACGCGAGCGGAAGAAGGTCGAGATGCTGTTCGCCCACCTCAAGCGCATCCTCAGGCTGGACCGACTGCGCCTTCGCGGTCCCTGCGGCGCCCGCGACGAGTTCCTACTCGCCGCCACCGCCCAGAACCTGCGGAAAATGGCCCGCCTGATCCAGCTGCAGACCGCCCCGACGCCCGCCTGAAGGACCCCGAGCCCCGCGATCTCGTCACAGCCTGATCAACCAGCCGCGACGCCTCGTCAGCCAGCCGACTTTTTCAACGGTATCGGTCGAGAGCGATCTTTGGATCCGTGACGGAAACAGGACCTATCCTCCGGTCGTTTTCGGCCCCTCCCCTCGCTTCTCCCGTGGGCTCAAGCCCCCTCCCTATTGGAGAGGGTAAGGGGTATGCGACATCATGCCTCCCTCCCCCTCCCGCCTGATCCCCCTGCTGGTCGTGCTGGCCTCCGCCAGCATCCTCGGCCTCGCTCCGATCCTCGTCCGCCTGACCGAGACCGGTCCGGCGGCCGCCGGCTTCTGGCGGCTCCTGTTCGCCCTGCCCCTACTGCTCATCCTCGTCGGTCGTCCCGGCGCAGAAGGCTTCGGGCGGCCGTCGAAATGGATGCTGCTGGCCGGCCTGTTCTTCGCCTTCGACCTCAGCTTCTGGCACTACGGCATCGTCATGACCTCGGTCGCCAATGCGACGGTGCTGTGCAACCTGACGCCGGTCGTGGTCACCCTGGTGGGCTGGTTCCTGTTCAAGGAGCGGCCCGCGCGGCTGTTCATCCTGGCCCTGGCCCTGGCCATGGGCGGAGCCTTCGCCATGGCCGCCGGGGCCGCGCCGGGTCAGGGGACCAACCCGGTGCTGGGCGACATCTTCTCCCTGTCCGTGGCCCTCTGGTACTCCGGCTACTTCCTGGCGGTAAAACAGGCGCGCACCACGGCGGGCGCTCTGCGGATCACCCTCTGGGCGACGGTCGCGGGCATTCCAATCATGGCGGGGGCGGCGCTGCTGCTGGGCGAGGACATGATCCCCGCCACCGCCGCCGGCTGGGCCGCCTGCGCCGGCATGGGCGTCATGCATGTGGCGGGACAGGGCGGCGTCGCCTGGGCCCTGGGCAAGCTGCCGGCCTCCATCACCGCCGTGACCATCCTGATCCAGCCGATCGTGGCCGCCGCCCTCGGCTGGATGATCTTCGGCGAGACCCTCGCGCCGGTGCAGGCCCTGGGCGGCGCCCTCGTCCTGGCGGCGATCGTCCTGGCCCAGTGGTCGAACCGGGCGAAAACGAAAACGGGCGCGGCTCCCGAAGGAACCGCGCCCGCCTAGATCACGTCAGCGATCCCGATCCGTTTGGATCAGAGAAGCTTCAGGTCCACGGCCGAGGTCTTGCCGCGCTGGGATTCCAGCTCGTACTGAACCTTGGCGTTCTCATCGAGGCCCGTCAGGCCAGCCTTCTGCACGGCGGTGATGTGAACGAACACATCGGCGCCGCCGCTTTCGGGCTGGATGAAGCCGAAGCCCTTCGTGGGGTTGAACCACTTGACCGTACCGGTCGCCATTGTTGCGTCTCCATAAACGCGCTTTTCCAGGCGGACGCCCTGTCGAGGGGGTCCGACAATCCATCTGGACAGCTCGTTCAGGCGAAGGAGCGAAACGCGGGTTTGGACCCCACGCGAAATCCGGATTGCGCGGATGTTTTCTCTCAGCCGCAAAGCCCGGTCAACCGGAAACGATTCGTGCGTCAGGCGGGCCTGTGCGGAAGGATTTTACGCGCACAGCCCTCGAGGGGCCCCGTCAAGGTGAAGATGATCCTTGTGCGCATCATTGTAGTCGGGGCTGAGCACCGTCGAGAACACCCGGCAGGCGCCTTCGCGGATGCGTCTCAATAACCCGGAACCCTCTGTTCCGTTTGGACCTTGTCCGTCCCAGTCGTTGAGAACCGACACCGTCCGACCGTCCGCAAGAGTCACCGAGGCGACGTCGAGCGCATTGGCCCTGGCATGCTCGCTGGGCCGGTCCGAGACCTCGGTCGAGCCGTAGATCCGGCGGCAGGAATAAGTCCCGTAGTTGTTCACCGAGACGGCGCGGGAGCCGTAGATCGCCTCCGCCGCGGGCTGCAGCACCTGCCGGTCCCAGATGACGTAGCGCACGGCCAGCGGGCACTGCATGGTCAGGCCGCCCGGCTTCAGCGGCGTCACCGCGCCGCCGGTGATGGTGACCGCGCCGCGCACCTGGCAGAAGCCGCCGTCGTCCCTGTCCCCGGCCGGCCGCACCTCGACCCCTGCGTCGCGCAGGGTCTGGATACAGGCCTCGGTCGCGCCCCTGACCTCCTCCGGCGACGCCGCGAACGGAACCTCGAAGTCCGCGACCTTGGCCTCCGTCGCCTGGCCCAGCGGATGGTTGAGGTCCAGCGGCTTCCACGGCAGATCCTGCGGCGGGGCGAAGGCGTTCATCAGGGCGAAGGCCGCGCAGACGCCCAGCGCCAGCTCCCACATCAGGTTCCAGAAATCGGCGAAATCGCGTTTCATGCCCGATGACAATGGACGGACGGGCGAAAGGTAACAATCGCGCGCGCGCGTTTCCCATGTCCCCATCTCGACGCGCGGGCGCAAACCGCTCAAACCTGCGGCCGAACACGGAGCGATCACGATGGGCAAGGCCAAGGACTACGACAAAATGCTGGAGGCGCTGCAGGTGGAGCTCGTCGACACCCAGCACTGGGCCATCGAACAGGGGCTGAAGGTCCTCGTCGTGTTCGAGGGCCGCGACACGGCCGGCAAGGACGGAGCGATCAAGCGGATCACCGAATACGCCTCGCCCCGCCAGACCCGCATCGTCGCCCTGCCCAAGCCGACCGAGCGAGAATCCACACAGTGGTATTTCCAGCGCTATGTCTCCCATCTGCCGGCGGCAGGCGAAATGGTCCTGCTGAACCGGTCCTGGTACAATCGCGGCGGCGTCGAGCCCGTCATGGGCTTCTGCACCCCCGAGCAGCACGAGCATTTCCTCGACGACGCGCCCCGGTTCGAGCGGTCGCTGACCGGCTCCGGCATCATCCTGATCAAGCTCTGGCTCGACATCTCCAAGGACGAACAGGCCAAACGCCTCGCCGAGCGGATGGAAGACCCGCTGAAAAAATTCAAGGTTTCGTCCCTCGACGCGGAGGCCCAGATTCGCTGGGACGCCTATACCGGCGCCCGAGACCGCATGCTGGCCGAGACCCACCATCGCGACGCGCCCTGGACCATCGTCGCCACCGATGACAAGAAGACGGCCCGGCTGAACATCATCCGCCACATCCTGCATCGGCTGGGGCGGCCGGGCGCAAGGATCGGCCATGTCGACAAGGGCGTGATCCTCGACGCCAGCCGCGCGAAAGGCAAGCTGAACGCCTAGATGTGACGCCTTCTTACAAGACGCCTGCCTGTGTCATCATCCACATCCGGGGCTCAGGCTGCGAGGCTCCGCGAGCCGGGCATAGGGCCGCCAACAAAGTCCTGCGAAGGAGAAGAACGATGTCCTACATCACCGGCTTCCTGACCCCCGTGAAGGCCGCGGACAGGGACCGCTACATCCGGTCCGCCGAGTTCAGCGCCCCCCTGTTCAAGGAGTTCGGCGCCCTCGAACAGGTCGAGACCTGGGGTGTCGACGTCCCGGCCGGCAAGGTCACCGGCTTCGACCTGGCCGTGAAGCTGGAAGAAGGCGAGGTCGTCATCTTCTCCTGGCTGAAGTGGCCCGACAAGGCGACCGCCGACGCCGCCTGGGCCAGGATGATGGAAGACCCCCGCTTCGCCGACATGGACATGCCCTTCGACGGCAAGCGCATGATGTGGGGCGGCTTCGAGGTCGTGTTCGAGGGATAGAACCCTCTCCCCCTCTCGTCCCCTCTCCCGGCGGGAGAGGGCTTGAGCGCCCGAGAGCCGTCAGGCGATCGGACTCGCGCGAAAGGGTGAGGGACACCCCGCCAACCGTCTCTCACCAACCCCTCACCCTTTCGGCTATACGCATCGCTACGCTCTGCGAGCCTCAAGCCCTCTCCCGCCGGGGAGAGGGAAGGGTCAGTGCTGGCCGGTGATGGAGGCTTCCAGCAGGGCGATCTCGTCGGGAGTCAGGTCGAACAGGCGATAGACCATGGCGTCGATCTCGCGTTCGGCCGCCGCGTTCCGCCTTTCCAGACCGTGTGCTCAACCCTAAGGTCATCTCAAGGGGAAACGCCGCACGTGGACATCGAGACCTTCATCCAGCGCTGGAGCCAGGCGCGCGGCGGCGCCGAGCGCGCCAACTACCAGATGTTCCTGACCGAGCTTTGCGAGGCGCTGGACCTCCCGCGTCCCGACCCGGCCTCGGACGACACCCGCACCAACGACTATGTCTTCGAACGCGGCGTGAAGCGGCGCGAGTCCGAGGGCACGGCCTCCACCCTGCGGATCGACCTCTACAAGAAGGGGGCCTTCATTCTGGAGGCCAAACAGTCGCGCGCCGCCCACCGTGATGACGGCCAGCAGGCCTTGTTCAAGGCCGACGAGACGGCCTCCACCGCCGCCTCCGAGGGCAAGTGGGACGTGCTCATGCGCAACGCCCGCAAACAGGCCGAGGACTATGTCTTCCGCCTGCCCGCCGACCACCCGGCCCCGCCCTTCATCATCGTCTGCGACGTCGGCTATGTGTTCGAGGTCTATGCCGACTTCTCCGGCTCCGGCCGCGCCTATTCCCACTTCCCCGACCGCAAGGGCTTCCGCATCCGGCTGGAGGACCTGCGCGATCCGGCCGTCGTCAAACGGCTCACGGCCATCTGGACAGAGCCGCAGTCGCTGGACCCGACGCGGGAAGCCGCCCGCGTCACGCGCCAGATCGCCGAACGTCTGGCCGAGGTCTCCAAGCGGCTGGAAAAGAAGCATCCGCCGGAAGAGGTCGCCCATTTCCTGATGCGCTGCATCTTCACGATGTTCGCCGAGGACACCGACCTTTTGCCCCGGGGCCGGTTCACCGCCCTGCTGCAGGAACAGCTGGACCACCCCGACAGCTTCGCCCCCATGCTTCAGGCCCTGTGGAAGAGCATGGACGCGCCCGACTACGACAACCGCTTCTATGCCGGGTTCGGCCTGCACCTGAAGCACTTCAACGGCAGCCTGTTCAAGGAGGCCAGGGCCTTTCCGATGGACCGCGAGGAGATCGGCGAACTGCTGGCCGCCGCCCGGCACGACTGGCGCTATGTCGAGCCCGCCATCTTCGGCACCCTGGTCGAACAGGCGCTTGAGCCGTCCGAGCGCCGCAAGCTGGGCGCCCATTACACCCCCCGCTCCTATGTCGAACGCCTCGTCGAGGTCACGGTCATGGAGCCCCTGCGCGCCGACTGGAACGCGGCTCTGGTCAAGGCTGCCGACGCCCGCGAACGCAACGAGCCGAAAGAGGCGGTGGAAGCCGTGCGCACCTTCCACCATCGGCTCTGCACCACCCGCGTCCTCGACCCCGCCTGCGGCACCGGCAACTTCCTCTATGTGTCGCTGGAGCTGATGAAGCGGCTGGAGGGCGAGGTGCTGGAGACCCTGGCCGAACTGGGCGAGACCGAGGGCATCGGCTTCGAGACCGTCGACCCGCACCAGTTCCTCGGCATCGAGCTGAACGTCCGCGCCGCCGCCATCGCCGAACTGGTGCTGTGGATCGGCTATCTTCAGCAGCACTACCGCAACCGCTCCGAACACCCGGCCGAACCCATCCTCAAGGCCTTCGGCAATATCCAGCAGAAGGACGCCGTCCTGACCTGGGACGGCTATCCCGAACTTCAGTTCGAGATGAAGGATGGGGTGGCGGTGCAGGTCTATCCAAGCGCGCGGCGACCGGAGTGGCCCGAGGCGGAGTTCATCGTGGGAAACCCGCCGTTCATCGGTGGCAAGGACCTGCGTTCACGTATGGCACCCGGTTAAGCAGAGGCGCTGTGGAAAGCGCACAAGGACATGACCGAGAGCGCCGACTTCGTTATGTACTGGTGGGACCGGGCGGCCGAACTACTGACCCGCAAGAAGACGCCGCTCCGTCGGTTCGGGCTCGTAACAACCAACTCCATCAGCCAAGTGTTCCAGCGCCGGGTGATGGAGCGTCACCTCGACGCCAAAGCTCCGGTCTCCCTCATCCTTGCCGTGCCTGACCATCCGTGGACCAAGGCGACCAAGGACAGCGCTGCTGTGCGGATCGCCATGACCGTGGCCCGCGCTGGAGCTCACGAAGGCGTGTTGCGAGAGGTTGCGGGCGAAGCCGGGCTGGATACAGACGACCCCCGACTGGCGTTCGAAGCGCGCGAAGGCAAGATCAATGCTGACCTGACCGTGGGAGTGAACATTACGAGCGCTCTGCCGCTTACGTCGAACCGCGGGCTGTGTGGACGGGGCGTGCAGCTAATGGGTGGAGGCTTCATTCTCACCCGTGAGGAGGTCGACCTATTCGGTCTTTCAAAATCGCCAGTGGTCCGCCGTTACATGAATGGTCGAGATGTTACGGATCGAAGCCGTGGGGTTTCCGTCACCGACTTTTTTGGCATCAATGCCGCGATTGCGCGCAGCGACTACCCCGAAGAGTATCAGCATCTGCTTGAGAACGTGCATCCCGAGCGGCAACTCAATCGTCGGGACAGCTATCGAGAACGGTGGTGGCAGTTTGGCGAAAATTCTGTCTCCACGCGCGACGCGATGTCGGGCCTCGGTCGTTACATCGTCACCGTCCGCACGGCGAAGCATCGCATCTTTAGCTTCCTGAGCGGGGACGTGGTGCCCGACGCAAAGCTCATTGTTGTGGGATCAGACGATCCGCTGCTCTTGGCGCACATGTCATCTCGTATTCACTGTTCATGGTCATTTCACCGTGGGGCGCTCCTTGAGGATCGACCGACGTATCACCATAGCGAATGCTTCTACCCCTTCCCCTTCCCCGACCCGACCGACGCCATCCGCACGACCCTCCGCGCCTTGGGCGAGGAACTCGACGCCACGCGCAAGACCGTCCAGGCCGAGCATCCCGACCTGACCCTGACCGGCCTCTACAATGTGCTGGAGAAGGTCCGCGCCGGGACGCCGCTCGATGCGAAGGACGAGGACGTCAAGGATCGCGGCCGGGTGCTGATCCTCAAGGACCTGCACGACCAGATCGACCGGGCGACGATGCAGGCCTACGGCTGGGACGACCTCTTGTCCCCTCTCCCGGTGGGAGAGGGCTTGAGCGCCCGGGAGCGCGAAGCGCGATCGGCAGCGCGAAAGGGTGAGGGTCGGGTCCCGGATGGCGGCTTCGCCGCTTCGACAGACGACCCTCATCCGGCCCTTCGGGCCACCTTCTCCCAACGGGAGAAGGACGCCCAACTGGACGAGATCATCCTCGAACGCCTCGTCGCCCTGAACGCCGAGCGCGCGGCGGAGGAGGCCGCCGGCCACGTCCGCTGGCTGCGTCCCGACTACCAGATTCCCCGCTTCGCCAAGGGCGCCGCCGCGCCGAAGTCCGGCGAACTGGACCTTCAGGACACCGTCGTCGCCATCGACAAGGGATTGCCCGCCTTCCCGAAGGACAAGGGCGAACAGGTCATGGCCATCCGCGCCGTCCTCGTCGCCTCCGGCCGCCCGATGGACGCCGCCGCCGTCTCCCGCGCCTTCAAGCGCGGCGGCAAGGGCATCGAACAGCGCGTCGTCCAGGCCCTCAACACCCTGGTCCGCTACGCCGAGATCACCCCCCTGCCCAACGGGACGTTCGCGGCGAAACGGGCGGCATAGTCCCCCTCTCCCACAGGGAGAGGGGCCTCATGCTACTCTGTGGGGGTGACAAGGAACCGGACGGCCGCGACGGCAAAGATTGATCACCTCATCCCTGAATAGCGGACGGACAGCGCCGACAGCGCCCTCGCCGCGCGGATCAGGACTTCCGCCTCCCCGGCTCGCCCTTCGGACAACAGCCAGGCCGCGCGGGCGCCGGCGCGTTCGATCGCTTCGCGAACCTTGACCGGTCGCTCGTTCGGCTCGAACGGCAGGTTCAGGGCGTCCGGCAAGGGGCCGATAGCCGGGCGCGGGCCGTCGGGGGCGCCGCGGATGGGCTTGAGGTCGTAGCGGCGCGCCATGGCGTGACGGGTCCAGCCTTCGCGGCTGGCCTTCTTGCGGATATTGGCCAGGCTCACGTCGAAACGACGGGCCACCGACGGGGCCGGTTCGCCCGCCAGATAGGCCTCCCGCACCATGGTCCAGGTCTCCGGGCCGCGATATTTGCGAAGTCTGAAGTGGTGCATGACGGCGGTCTTTGCACACCGCCACGTCAGTTTCGGCCGTATCTGCGTCCCGCCTGTCCCGCTGTTTGCAGGAATGGCGTCCCCGAATTCTCCCCGAGGTCCCGGTTCGGAGATTGAGGGTGCAAAGACGGCTTTCCCTCTCCCGGCGGGAGAGGGCTTGAGCGCCTGAGAGCCGTCAGGCGATCAGACTTGCGCAAAAGGGTGAGGGGTTGGCGGGTCCGTCGGCGTGAGCCGTCGCACGGACACGGCTAGCGCCGACTTCGACGTCGGCCCCTCACCCTTTCGGCTTCACGCATCGCTATCGCTCTGCGAGCCTCAAGCCCTCTCCCACCGGGAGAGGGAGAAGAAAAGGGCCGCCTCCTTGCGGAAGCGGCCCTCTGTCTTCGTCGGCGGTGTCCCGCCTCAGCTGTCGAGGAAGCTGCGCAGCTTCCGCGACCGGCTCGGGTGCTTCAGCTTCCTCAGCGCCTTGGCCTCGATCTGGCGGATGCGTTCGCGGGTGACCGAGAACTGCTGACCGACCTCTTCCAGGGTGTGGTCGGTGTTCATGCCGATGCCGAAGCGCATGCGCAGGACGCGCTCCTCGCGCGGCGTCAGGGACGCCAGCACGCGGGTCGTGGTTTCGCGCAGGTTCGACTGGATGGCCGCGTCGATGGGCAGGATGGCGTTCTTGTCCTCGATGAAGTCGCCCAGGTGGCTGTCTTCCTCGTCGCCGATCGGCGTTTCGAGGCTGATCGGCTCCTTGGCGATCTTCAGGACCTTGCGGACCTTCTCCAGCGGCATGGCCAGCTTCTCGGCCAGTTCCTCCGGGGTCGGCTCGCGGCCGATCTCGTGCAGCATCTGGCGGCTGGTGCGGACGATCTTGTTGATCGTCTCGATCATATGCACCGGGATGCGGATGGTCCGCGCCTGGTCGGCGATCGAGCGGGTGATGGCCTGACGGATCCACCAGGTGGCATAGGTGCTGAACTTGTAGCCGCGGCGGTACTCGAACTTGTCGACCGCCTTCATCAGGCCGATGTTGCCCTCCTGGATCAGGTCCAGGAACTGCAGGCCGCGGTTGGTGTACTTTTTCGCGATGGAGATGACGAGGCGCAGGTTCGCCTCGACCATTTCCTTCTTGGCCTGACGGGCCTCGCGCTCGCCCTTCTGGACCGTGTGGACGATGCGGCGATAGTCGTCGATCGGCAGGCCGGCCTCTGTCGCCACGGCGGCGACGTCGCCCCGGATGGTGGCGATCTGGGTCGACTGGTCGTCACTGAACTTGGTCCAGCGAACACCCATCGACTTGACCGTTTCCGACCAGTTGGGGTCGAGTTCGCGGGTGAAATAGGACTTGAGGAACTCGGGGCGCGAGATGCCGTAGCTGTCGGCCAGGCGCAGCAGCCGGCCTTCCAGACCGATCAGCCGCTTGTTGATCGCATAGAGCTGCTCGACCAGGGCCTCGATACGGTTGTTGTTCAGCTTCAGCGTCTTGAGTCGGCCCGAGATGGCCGCCGACAAGGTGTCATAGGCCTTGCGGTCCTTGACGCTGAGGTCCTCGCCCTTGAGCCGGGTGTCGACCAGCTTCTCCTGCAGTTTGCGGAAGGCGTCGAAGTCCGAGGCGATGGCGTCCAGGGTCTCCATGACGCCGTCGCGCAGCTCCGCCTCCAGCGCCGAGATCGACATCCCGCCGCCGTCGTCGAAGTCTTCGTCCTCCTCGTCCTGCTCGGCCTTCTCGGCCTCGGCAGCGGCGTCCGAGCCCGGTTCCAGCTCGGGCTTGGGCGGGACCGGCTGACCCGGGATCGGGGGCTGGGGCTGGTTGTGCGGCAGGGATGAGGGGTTGAGCACGCCATAGGTGGCGTCCAGGTCGATGACCTCGCGCAGCAGGATGCGGTTGTTGGCCAGTTCGTCGCGCCAGACCATGATGGCCTCGAACGTCAGGGCGCTCTCGCACAGGCCCGAGATCATGGCGTCGCGCCCGGCCTCGATCCGCTTGGCGATGGCGATCTCGCCCTCGCGCGACAGCAGCTCGACCGAGCCCATCTCGCGCAGATACATGCGGACAGGGTCATCAGTACGGTCATAGGTCGGCTTGGCATCGCCTTCGGTGACCGAAGTCTCGGCGCGCTCGGCGACTTCGCCGCCCGTCGCCTCGGCGGCGTCTTCCTCCGCCTCGACAACATTGACGCCCATCTCGGACAGCATCGCGAGCGTATCTTCAATGGCGTCCGGCGTGACTTCTTCCGACGGCAGGACCTTGTTCAGCTCCTCCATCGTCACATAGCCACGCGCCTTGGCCTGCTTGATGAACTTCTTGACGCCGGCATCCGTGAGATCGAGCAAAGGTCCGTCGGTGGATGTGGACTCAGGCGGTTCCTGCGTATCAGTCATTCAGTTCAATTCTCCGCGCCGTCAGGACCCCGCCGGCCCGTCGGCAAAAATGCAACATTCGCTCTGAAATAGAACGCATGCGGCCCGAGTTCGTTACGAACCAGCCTCATCGTCCCAGATCATTCCGGTCTTGATGGCTCGTCGCAATGCGTCGCGTTCCGCCTTCAGACGACTGAAGGCGGATGCGTCGAAAGCGTGATCCGCCCCCGACTTCGCTGACGCCAGCGCCGCGTCCAGTCCCGCAACGCGGGTCAGGGCGTCGAAGCCTTGCGACCACCGGACCCTTGCTTCGGCGAGGGGCGCATTTGCGGCCAGGAAAGGCGCGCCGGACTTTGCCGCCGCCTTCTCGACCTCGCGCACTAAAGCATCGTGTCCGGAGGTCGCGAGATGGCGACGCAAGGCCGCGCTGTCAAGCGTTTGGCCACCAAACCGCAGCCGGACAAGTTCCTGCGCTAGCCCATCCAGCGCCGGATCGCCGAAGCCATGCGAGGCGATCGCCTCCAGATGGTCGTCCATCCGCTCCGGATCCTCGATGGCGCCATGGGCGAGGGCCGCTGCGATCGGCTCGATCGATCGGGTCAGGGCGTGCATCGCCGAGGCGCCCTCCGCCGTCTGGCCGAGTTTCGGCGGCGCACCCGGCTTCCAGCGTCCACCCGGTTGTTGGGCGCGTGGCTGGGGCGCCGACCGACCGGGGAACAGGGCATCGAAGCGGTCGAACAGCTCGCGGCGATACTGTTCGGCCAGATCCTTGTCCTGGATCGCCGCCGCCGCCGTGCGCAGCCGCCCTTTCAGCCCGGCGCGGCGCTCGGGCGTATCCAGCGGTTCAGCCTCGGCCTCGCGGCGAAACAAGACCTCGGCGAAGGTCCGCGTCTCGGTCATGGCCTGACGCAGGGCCGGCGCGCCCTTGTCTCTCAGGATGTCGTCCGGGTCCTGCCCGCCTTCCAGCAGGGCGAAACGGAACGATCGACCCGGCTTCAGCAGCGGCAGGGCGCGTTCGATGGCGCGATAAGCGGCCCTCTGCCCCGCCCCGTCTCCGTCGAAACACAGGACCGGCTCCGACGACACCCTCCACAGCAGGGCCATCTGGTCCTCGGTCAGGGCCGTGCCCATCGGCGCCACGGCCGGCAGGCCCGCGCGCTGGCAGGCGATGACGTCCATATAACCCTCGACCACAATCACTGCCTGGGTCGATTTCGACTCCGCGCCGAGGATGCGCCGGGCCTCGGGGAGGCCGTACAGGGTCGCTCCCTTGTGGAAGAGCGGGCTCTCCGGCCCGTTCAGATATTTGGCCCGGTCGTCGGGGTTCATCGCCCGGCCGCCGAAGCTGACCAGACGTCCACGCGCGTCGAGGATGGGGAACATCAGCCGGTCGCGGAACCGGTCATAGGGATTGCCGCCGCCCTCCGGCGCGATCAGCATCCCCATCTCGACCAGATCGCCCGGCCTCGCCCCGCGCTGGACCAGCGCGGCCTTCAGCCCCTCGCGGTCGTTCGGCGCATAGCCGAGGCCGAACCGCTCCCACTGATCCTCCGGCAGGCCGCGCTTGTCGAGATAGTCCCGCGCCGCCTTGCCGGTCGACCGACGCAGGTTCGCCGCGAACCATTTCTGGGCCAGGTCCATCCAGTCGGACAGGCCCTGCTTCCTGGCCTCGCGCTCGGCGGCCTGCGGATCCTCGGCCGGCATCTGCATCCCGGCCTCGGCGGCCAGCCGCTCGACCGCTTCGGGGAAGCTCAGCCGCTCGGTCTCCTGCAGGAAGGAGATCACGTCGCCATGCTTGCCCGACGAGAAGTCGTGGAAGAAACCCTTGTCGTCGTTGACGAAGAACGACGGCGACTTCTCCTTGGAGAAGGGCGACAGCCCCACCCATTCGCGTCCCTGACGCTTGAGCTTCACCGACCGGCCGATCACGTCGGACGGGCGAAGGCGGGCCTTCAGTTCCTCAAGGAAGCGGTCATCGAAACGCACCGCTCCGTATACCGCGCTCTACGCCGCAGCGGAGGCATTAACCGGGCGTTAACTAACAAGGCTAAACCGAGACCATAGGCTTCTGTTTTTTCAGGACATTTTTTGGTCCGAATGCGGAACTATCCACAGAAGTCAGGGTTAATCCACTGTTCCCTCCGGCGCAGAAGCACCGACCTACTCTTCAAGCCAGAGCCGCTCCATGTTCATCGCCATCGCCCAACCGGCAGTCGAGCCCATCGGACCCGATCCTGTCGCCGTCCCCTATGCCCCTACGGTTCGCACCCTGAAACCGCGTGCGCTCCACGCCCTCCTGCTGGCCAATGCCGCCCAGCGACGTCTGAGGGGTCTGGAGCGGAAGCGGGCCGATCGGCCGGAAGACGCCGCCTACTGGCTGCACGCCGCCCCGGTCGCGGTGAAGAAGGCCTGCGCGCTCCGCGAAGAACGCAGCTTCGCGCCGCTTCCCTAGGGTCTATCTCCAGGCAGCGCCCGAGATCGCGCCCTGCCGCCCGATCTCATAGACCGCGCTCATGGACTCGAGGCTGAAGTCCAGGGCCGAGGCCTCGGAGTCGTCCGGCAGGGCAGCGTAGCGGAAGAACAGGTCGTTCCGGTCCGCGAAAGCGTGGTTGCCCGCCAGGGTCGTCACCAGCGAAGCGCGCAGCAGGATGTCGATGCTGCGGCCCAGCACGCCCTGGGGTGTGTCCTTGGTGATCCCGAAGCTGGGATTGGTTCGCCCGTTCACCACCACATAGAAGCGCGCGCCGCGCAGAGTGTCGGACGGCTCCTCGAACGACCACAGGGTCTCCGGCACCGCCAGGAAGGGCGCTGCCACCCCGCCGTCCACATGCATCTCCTCAAAACGAAGACCGGCGTTGTCTGACTGGATCAGAACGGGCGGAAAGGCGCCGGGAATGCTGGCTGAGGCCACCAGCACGCTGCGAAACAGCTCCAGCGCCTGGGGCGTGCCTTGCGTCGCAATGGCGCCCAGGTCCCAGCTGACGCCGCGTTGGGAGTCGAGGTCCGTGGTCGCAACCAGCAAGACCCGACCCTTGGCGTATTCCGCCGCGACTGCGCGCAGGACATCCTCGGTCACGAACCGCTCGACCAAGGATCGAAGAGGCGCCGATTTGTAGATGCCGGACCCGATCAGAGCGCCCAGTCCCCGGGATTGCAGCAGACCGGCCGCCGCTCCGCCGGTATAGGCTTCGGCCAGTTCGTCGTCGTAGTCGGGGCCGAGGAAGACGAAGGGCGCGGCCAGCGCCCCGGTCGAGACGCCGGTGACAACCTCAAAGTCCGGCCGCTCGCCCGTCTCGCTCCAGCCCTTCATCAGGCCTGCGGTGAATGCGCCGTTAGATCCGCCGCCCGACAGGGCGATGAAGTCCAGCCGCCCATCCGCTCCGACCGGCACCCCTTCGCGGAACGCCTGCTGGAAGATCGCCGCGCGGTCTTCGGCGTCGAGATAGACGCGGATCGGATGGTTCGGGGCCGAGATCAGCCCCATCGGCCGCGCGCCTGCGCGGTCCTGGAGGTCAAATGACGACCGGGCCCCGCTGGCGCAGGCGCCGAGCATCAGCATGAGGGCGAGGAGGGTCAGGCGAACCGGCATGGCCCTCAACCTATCACGTCAGCGCAGTTCGGGCAGACGCCGCATCAGGGAATCGCGCAGACGACGGCCGCGCTCGGCCACGCCCTTGGGGCGGACCCGCTCGCGCACCTCCAGCCCCCGGCCCCAGCGGCCGCGGGTCGCCTCGGCCAGATGGGGGTGGCGATCGTGCTGATGGACAATGGCGCTGACCGAACCATCGGGGTTGACCACCTCGCCGTTCGCAAACGTAAGGGTCTCGCCGGGCGTCAGGCCGATGGTGGCGACGCGGCCGAAGTTCTCGCGGACCTCGGCCTCCACCAGCCCCATATGCACCGCGATATTGCAGGCGGCCTGGTCCGTACCAAAGGCCCCGCCGATCTCCGAGCGCGGGATGGCCGCCAGCATCAGAACCATACGGCAGAACCGGGCAACCTCCCGGCGCGGCCCCATGACCGTGCCGACACAGATCGCGGGGGCCGACGCCAGATCCTGGGCCATCCGGTCTCCGGCCAGGGCTCGCAGATATTTCATGTTGAAGGCGTGATCGCCCAGCACGTCACCCTCGACGAAGACCTCCAGCCCCGTCGGCGCCGGCGCAAATGGCGGTCGCTGGAACAGGACGTCGCGCACGTCGGTCAGCAGGACGTTCCGCACCTCGGGCCTATCCGCCAGATAGCGATCGAAGGCCGCGAACCGGGCGATGACCGCGTGGGGCTCCCAGCCCTCGACCATGTCCGCCGGCAGGGCATGGACCCCGTGCTCTTCCAGCAGGGCGATCACATCGGATCGGTCGTCGACGACCAGGGCGACCTCGCCATCAAACACAGCGCGTAGCGAGCGCACGAACGGGGCGATGTCATGGGAGTCGTAGCCGGTCGCGTAGCCCAACACGAGATCACCCGGAGCCGCCGAGACGGTTCGGGATCCTCCCCTATCCTTGCCCAGCGCGACGGCGAGCCAGCCCAGATAGGCCGAGGTCGCCGCGTGAATGGCCATTCTAGGCCTTCATCAGGTCGTTGAACCGGTCGAACAGATACAGGCTGTCCGTCGGTCCCGGTGAGGCTTCCGGGTGGTGCTGGACGCTGAACACCGGACGGCCCTTCAGCTGGATGCCGCAGTTGGTGCCGTCGAACAGGCTGACGTGGGTCTCCTCGACTGCGTCTGGCAGGCTGTCGCGGTCGACGGTGAAGCCGTGGTTCATCGACACGATCTCGACCTTGCCGGTCGTCAGATCCTTCACCGGATGATTCGCGCCGTGGTGGCCCTGGTCCATCTTCACGGTCCTGGCGCCGAGCGCGAGGGCCAGCATCTGGTGACCGAGGCAAATGCCGAAGACCGGCTTGCCGCTCTCGACCAGCTTCCTGATCTCGGGCACGGCGTACTCGCCGGTCGCCGCCGGATCGCCCGGGCCGTTCGACAGGACGACGCCGTCCGGCGAGCGGGCCAGAATCTCCTCGGCCGTCGTCGTGGCGGGGACCACGGTGATTTTCGCGCCGGTCGAGGCCAGCGCCCGCAGGATGTTTCGCTTCACGCCGTAGTCGACGACGACGACGGTCTTGCGCCCCTCGGTCTTCGGGTGCCCGTCCGGCCATTCCCACAGGCCCTCGTCCCATTCGAACGCCTGAAGCGTCGAGGCGGGCCTGGCGAGGTCGAGGCCGACGAGGCCGGTCCAGGCCTTCGCCTGCGCCACGAGGGCGTCCAGATCGAATTGCCCGTCCGGATCGTGGGCGATCACCGCGTGGGGGGCGCCGTGGTCGCGGATGCGCTGGGTCAGGGCGCGGGTGTCGATACCCGCCAGGCCCACGACGCCGCGCCGCTTCATCCAGACATCGAAGCTCGAGTCCGAGCGCCAGTTGGCCGGATCGGTCGGCAGGTCGCGGAAGATCGCGCCTCGTGCCGAGGTGTCCGACCCGCCGCCCATCTGTTCGATGTCCTCCACGTTCGTGCCGGTGTTGCCGACGTGCGGGAAGGTGAAGGCCAGGATCTGGCTCATGTAGGACGGGTCGGTCAGGATCTCCTGATACCCGGTCATCGCCGTGTTGAAGACCACCTCGCCGAGCGCCGAGCCGGTCGCGCCGACCCCCACGCCCTGGAAGATCGTGCCGTCTGCGAGAGCGAGGACGCCAGTGGCGCCGGGGAGAAGCTTGTCGGTCATGCGCGCCTCATAGCACCGAATCCCGGCGCTCAAACGGCGGCGTGACTAAAGGGGCGGGGCGGGCGGGTCAATCGCCACCGGATGGCGGCGGCGCACCCACAACCAGCCGATGCTCACCAGGATGAAGAAGCCGATGGTGGGCTTCAGGTAGGGACCGGCTGCGGCGGCGACCGCGAACACCGAGAAGACCAGTGCGAAAACCGCCAGCAGCCTCCAACCCATCGACGGCGCGGCTCGGAACAGACCCACGGCGCAGACGGCGTAGATGCTCAGCGTCAGCACCGATGTCACCCCCACCAGCACCCCGAACTGTTCGCCCAGCGTCGGCTGGACCGTGATCAGGGCCAGAACGCTCATCACCCCGCCGTTGATGATCGGGTTGGACATCGGCAGGTTGCCGTCACCACCGAACCAGCGCGGCAGATAGCCCTTCTCGGCCGCGCGCCGGGCGGTCTCGCCGCCCATCATGGTCCAGCCGGCGACCGTGCCCGCCACCTTGATGATGGCGCAAATCGCGACGACGCCCGCCAGCGAAGCCCCCAGCACCCGCGCCGCAAGATCGGCGTAGGGGCTGGTCGATCCCGCCAGGTCGGCCGCCGGGATCACCCCGAACACAGCCAGGCAGGCAGCGACATAGACGATAAAGGCCAGCACTACCCCGGCCACGCTGGCGCGGCCGACATCGCGCGCCGGATCCTTGACAAGCCGCGACAGGGCCGCCGCGCTCTCGACGCCCAGAAAGGCCCAGAAGATCACCGCCAGCGACGCCGGTACGGTCGCGGTCAGCGGCCGGCCGTCGGGGCTCCACGATGCCGCAAAGACCGCCGGATCGAACGCCATCACCCCGGCCACGACCGCCAGCACGATCGGGACAAGGCCAATCATCAGCGCCAGGGCGCCGAACCGCGCCGCCGCCCTGGCGCCGACGATGTAGGCCAGCGTCGCCAGCCAGACGAAGCCGAGGTTGGCCAGGGCGCCCGGAACCGGCTGCTTGAGGACGGGGAAGAAGAAGGCCAGATAGCCGGTCCCCGCCACGGCCACCGCCACATTGCCGGCCACGCAGGCGGCCCAGTAGGCGAGCGCTGCCTGATAACCAAAGAACCGGCCCATGCCGCGTTCGGCCAGATCGCTCAAGCCATCTGCCGTCGGCTGGAACCGCCCTAGCCCCGAGAACATCCACGCCAGGGTCAGGGCCCCGATCCCGCAGACGACCCAGCCGATGATACTCGAGCTTCCGATCGGCGCGAGCGTGGCGGGCAGAAGATAAAGGCCCGACCCGATCATGTTCCCGGCTACTACCAGGGCGGCCAGGCCCCAGCCCAGCCTGCGCGTCTCGATCATCGATAGACCTCCCCGATGCGGCGCTGGAACCAGCCGACCGCTCCCTCATGCACCGCGCTCAACACACCGGTCTCATAGGCGCCTGCCGTCAGGTTCCTCTGCACGGCCTCGCAGATGGCCGCGTCCTCGGCGGTCAGCCGGTCCGATGCGACCAGCGCCTCGTCCAGCGCCCCCTCCCCGCCGTCGTTGAGGAACAGATAGTCCAGCCGCGTCCGACCCGGCCCGACCGGCGTCATCCGCTCGATCATCGCCCCGTCGCGATAGACATTGATCCCGAGGTTGGGCCACAGCCAGCCCCAGACCCCGGCCTGGGGTCCGTCGTTCACCCCGACCGCCTCCTGGATCACCAGATCGCCCTCGACCCGGACGCGGTATTCCGCCGGGCCCAGTTCGTCGGCGAGGACGGGATGGACCGAACCGATGTGATAGCCCTCCAGATAGTTCTCGGCATAGACCTTCCAGTCGCAGTCCAGGACATGGGTGCGGCGCGCGGCCGGGCGGGCGATGTCAAACCCCCGTGCCGCCAGCAACGTCTCGAGCGGCGCGACGGTCTGGCCCAGGGGCGCAACGTCGGGGTCCAGCGTCACGAACACCAGTCCGCGCCAGGTCTCCAGCCTCAGGCCCAACAGGCCGAATTCGCGGGGATCGAACCCCTCGGCGGCGCCGAACCCCGTCGCCGCCCTCAGCCGACCCTCAAGCGAGTAGCGCCAGCCGTGGTAGCCGCACACCAGTTCGCGCCCGCAATTCCCTGCGACGCCGCTGACCAACGGCCCGGCCCGGTGGCGGCAGACATTGTGGAAGGCCCGCAGCGCGCCGTCCGCTCCTCGCACCATCAGCAACCGATGCCCTGCGACGTCGGTGGCGATCCAGTCGCCGGCGTCCGGCGCCTCGGCCTCATGAGCGAGGAACAGCCACGTGTGTCCGAACAGGCCCGTGCGCTCGCGCAGCCACGCGTCGGGACATCCGTAAAGCCGTGCCGGAAGAGTGACCTGCATGGCCCGACAAGGCCCCGGCGACCCGCCGTCGTCAAGCGGCTCGACTGTCCGCAGGCTAGGCCGGGATTCGTGCACCGTCCCACGCGAAGACGCCGCCGCTGTCCGCAGGAGTCAGGCCGTCAAGGACGGCCAACAGATATCCCGCAGAGACAGCGGGGGTGAACAGTGCTTCCGGCGACACCCCTTTTTGGAACGGTTCGCTCAGCCCCGTACTCACCGTCCCGGGATGCAGCCCCGCCACAATCGCATGGGGATGAGAGCGCGCCATCTCGATCGCGAGGTTGCGAACGATCATGTTCAGCGCCGCCTTGGACGCACGATAGCTGTGCCAGCCGCCCAGACGATTGTCGCCGATCGATCCGACCCGTGCCGACAGGGCGGCGAACACAGCGCGCCGGTCGCGGGGCAGCAACGGCAGGAAATGCTTGGCGACGAGCGCCGGGCCGACGGTGTTGACGCGGTAGTCTCGCAGCAGGTGCTCCGCCGTCATCGCCCTGAAGGATCGTTCGGGCGCCTCGCCGTGGTGCAGGACGCCGGTGGCTACGAAAATCAGAACCGGAGCCGGTCCGTCTGCGATTCGCCCGGCGGCGGCGGCGATGCTGGCCTCGTCTTCCAGATCCAGTCCCGTGACCGAGCGGGACAGGCGGTGAATCGTGGCGAAACGTCCCGACGCCGCCAGCCCGTCGGCCACGGCCGCCCCGATGCCGCCCGATGCACCGACGACAACAGCGGAAGCGACGTCTGGACCGAGAGCCTGCATGGGTCCGATCAACGCCCTCCAGGGGAGAAGAACAAGCCGGCATCACGTCGCGGCCTTGCGCTCTCATATACTTTGTTATACAAAGTTCTTTGCTTATAGAGACCCAATGATGTCGCCCTCAATCCCATCCGCCTTGCTCGCCGCGCTGTTACTCACGTGTGGCAGCGCGGCCTCCGCCGTGGCCCAAACCCTGGCCACTGCAGCTGTAGCCACTGTCCCGCCGACCCAGGAGGTGCGCAGGGCGGATCTGGTCGCCGACTATTTCGCCGCCAGCCCTGCCACAGCCTCGCGCGGCGCCGTCATCGTACTGGGCGGCTCGGAAGGCGGGCTGGGCGGCTCAGGCCGGATGGCCCGCAGGCTTGCGGCCGACGGCTTCGACGCCGTCGCCGTCTCCTATTTCGGAGAGCCGGGTCAGACCGAGACCCTGGACCTGATCCCGATCGAGCCGGTCGATCGGGCGCTGGCCTGGCTGAACGCCCGTCCGGGCACACCCGAGCCGGTCGCCATCGTCGGCGTGTCCAAGGGGGGCGAGCTGGCCCTGCTGGTCGCCAGCCGGAACCCGGCCATCGCCGCAGTCGTCGCGGCCGTACCGTCGAACGTGGTCTGGGCCGGGATCGACCGGACCGGCGGCGCGGTGGGCTCGTCCTGGACCGCCGGGGGTCAGCCCTTGCCGCATGTCCCCTACGACTTCAGCAAGGGATTCACCGGCATTTTCAACCTTTATCGCGACAGCCTCCCCGCCGCATCACCGGAGGCCGAGATCCCGGTCGAACGGATCGCCGGGCCGATCCTTCTGGTCTCGGGCGAAGCCGACACACTGTGGCCCTCGACCGAGATGGCCAATCGCGTCGAAGCCCGGCTACGTTCGCATGGCTTCGCCCATCCCGTTGAGCACCTCGCCTATCCGGACGCGGGCCACGCCGTCTTCGGCGCGCCGGTCCGCGCCGATGCGCCAGGACTTCAGAACGTCACCGCCGTAGGCGGCACGGTGGAGGGTCTGATCGCGGCCCGCGCCGACGTCTGGCCGCGCACCCTGACCTTCCTGAAAACAGCCCTTGCGGAAGCGGAATAGCCGCCCGCGAACCGTCAGGCCGCGCGACTGCCTTCCGGCGGCTCGCCATGGGCATTGGCCTCCGGCTGACCCTTCTGCGCGTAGAAGACGATCAGAATGATGGTCCCGATCAAGGGAATCAGGCCCAACAGGACCCACCAGCCCGTCTTGCCGGTATCGTGCAGCCGCCGGATCGCCACCGCCAGCATCGGGATGAAGGAACCGAGCACGAAAATCCCCGTCAGGGGGCCGGAGGAGGAAAACTCGAACTCGCCATCGCCCATCACCGCTCGACCGGTTCCGAACAGCATGCCATCGGCGATCCCGAGGATCACGCAGGCGATGATGTAGAACAGGACGAAATACCAGAACTCCTTGCGGTCCGACCGACCGGTGAACTGGGCGTATTTCTTGTAAGGCTGGATGAAGTCGTTCATGCGTCTCTCCCCTCGCTGAAGGCTCTCGCATATCACGAATCGGCGAAATTGATATCGGCTCGACCATGACCATCACCACAGTCGGGCTCGATGCCGACGACACCCTCTGGCACAACGAGACCATCTTCCGCCTTACCCAGGCGCGGTTCCTCGATCTGCTGGGCGACCACGACAACGCGCTCATCGAGGCGCGCCTGGCCGAGGTGGAGCGCCGGAACCTGAGGCTCTACGGCTACGGCATCAAGGGCTTCACCCTGTCCATGATCGAGACGGCGATGGAGCTGTGCGAGGGTGAGCCTCCGCCGGGCGTCCTGCGCGAAATCCTCGCCGCCGGCCGCGAGATGATCGCCCATCCGGTCGAGACCCTGCCGGGCGTCGACGAGGCCCTGCACCGGCTGTCCGAACAGTATCGCCTTGTGCTGGTCACCAAGGGCGACCTGCTGGACCAGGAGCGCAAGCTGGCGGCGTCCGGCCTCGGCGATCTGTTCGCGGCCGTGGAGATCGTCTCGGAGAAGGATCGGGGCACCTATGACCGCGTATTTGCCCGCCATGGCACGGGCGCCCACGAGGCGGTCATGGCCGGCAATTCGGTCAAGTCGGACGTCATCCCGGCCATTGAGGCCGGGGCCTTCGCCGTCCACATCCCCTATCACGTCACCTGGGCGCACGAGATCGCCGAGCCGCCGGTCGATCACCCGCGCTTCGGCCTGCTGGATAGCATTAGCGAATTGCCAGGCTGGATTGCGTCTCAGCGCGTCCGAACGCAGCAGCGCTGAGTAAGTTCCATTCTCTCGGCACCAGAAGGAAGAAAAACACCATTGCGTTGAACTCTGTTAGTATAACAGCGAAATAGTGTCCTATTTTTTACGGTAACGCTTGACGCGGATACTGCCTGACGGTTTCTGACACGCTCAAAAGCGCACGCCCTTGGGGGCGAAAAGCGCGTGTTCAGTGAGAGTCTTCGATGTCCGTCTTGCGTTCCCGCCTTCTTGCCACCTCGATAATCTCCGGAGCACTCGCTCTGGCCGGCCCTGTTTTCGCCCAGTCCGCGCCTCCTTCCACCATACCGACCGCTGACGAGCGTCAAGACACCCTGGCGCCCGTCGATGTCACCGCCCGACAACAGGACGACTCTGCTCAGCTGGACGAAATCGTCGTCACGGGCTCACGCATTCGTCGTGATCCAGTCAATGCTCCAACTCCTCTGATCCAGGTGTCGCGCGAGCAGTTGCTGACCACGGGCCAGGCGACGGTCATCGACTTCCTGGCAACCATCCCGGCCCTGTCGAATTCGCAGGTCCCGTCCGACACCACGGGTGTGTTGGGCATCGGCGGCCTGTCGTTTGCAAACCTGCGCTCGCTTGGCGCGGGCCGCACCCTCACCTTGGTCGATGGCCGCCGTCACGTCGGCTCGGCCGGCGGCACCCTGTCGGTCGATGTCGACACCATCCCCCGTCTGTTGATACAGACCGTCGAGATCATCACCGGCGGCGCCTCCTCGGTGTATGGCGCCGACGCGGTCTCGGGCGTTCTGAACTTCGTACTGCGAAAAGACTTCGAAGGTCTGGAGATCGACGCGAACTATGGTCAGATCAACCAGGACGGCGAGGCATCCCAGCGCATCTCCGCCCTGTTGGGTCACAACTTCTTCGACGACCGCCTGAACGTCTACGCCTTCGCCGAGTACGAGCAACTGGACGCCGTCGACTCGCTGGACATCGACTGGTTACGCGACTCAACCGCCCTGCTCGGCGTCGATGCCGACCCGGCCGCATCCCGCTTCGACGGTCAACGCGATAACGAGTTGTTCCGTGGCTACGTGACCCTTCAGCGCCCGCGCTGGGGTCAGACGACCCTGGCCAACAATCAGCAGGCCTCGGCGCTTAACGATCCGGACGTGCCGTTCGCGAACTGCGCCGCCGCCACCAGCACCACCTGCTATTCGGTTCAGCCCGGCCTGACCTATGTGTTCGACGGCCCGGCGGCGCGCCTGGCCAACTTCGGCACACGCATCGGCAATACCGGGGCCAACCGTCCGAACAACATCGGCGGCGACGGCGACAACCCGGCGAGCTTCAGCACGATCACCCGGGTTCCGCAGTCCGAGTCCCAGCGTTACCAGGTCGGCGCCACCTTCGACGTGAGCAGCAGCATCACGGCGACCGCCGAAGCGAAATACATCACCGAGGATACCGAGTTCTCGTCACAGCCGGACTTCTACGACTTCATTCTGGGCGACGGCCTGCCGAACACCTTTTACGGCGGTCCGACGACGGCGAACCAGATCGGTTCGAACTACAACTTCTTCAATCTCCAAGGTCTGCGGATCGCGGACAACGCCTTCATCCCCGGCAACCTGCGTCAGGCGATCTACGCCAATCGCATTACGACCTACGCTCCGCCGACCGCCGACTCCGCCAGCGTGGCGACGGGCACAGTGGCGGCGCCTTACGCGCGCCACACCCTGTTCGGCGAGGACCGTGACCAGATCTCGACGCGTGAACTGCAACGTTACGTCATCGGGCTGGAGGGCAACTACGATCAGGTCAGCTTCGTCAAGAACCTGAACTGGACCCTGTCCTACACCTATGGTCAGGTTGAGGTCGAAGAGACCGAGACGGGCACTGACGCCCTGCGAGTCAACCTCGCGGCCGATGCAGTTCGCGACACCGCAGGCGTCCTCGGTACGCCCGGCGCCGTCGTCTGCCGCTCGCGTCTGTTGGATGCCCGCAGTCTACCGTTGGACGACTACTTCCTGCCCTTCAACGACCTGCACGACAGCCAGGTCGGTCGCGATGCCGTCGCTCAGTGCCAGCCGCTGAACATCTTCGGCGTCGGCAACCAGAGCCAGGCCGCCCGCGACTACATCAATGCCTCGGTCAACTACACCGAGCGCAACGAACAGGAAGACTTCATCGGCTCGGTCTCCGGCCAGCTTTGGGACTTCTGGGGCGCCGGCGCCATCGGCATCGCCTTGGGCTATGAGCATCGCCGCGAATACACCGAAGCCGTGGGCCGCGACGCCTCGGCGGCCGGCCGCGCCCTGTTCCTTAACGGCGGACCAGACTTTCCAGGGTCGGAATATCAGAGTGATGAGTACTTCGGAGAGCTGTCCCTGCCGTTGTTCCTCGACTCGTTCCTGGGTGAATATGCGGAGCTGAGCGGATCCTACCGGGCCTTTGACTACACCACCGCCGGCACAGGCGACGTCTACGGCGTCAACCTCGTCTATCGTCCGATCGCCGACGTCACCTTCAAGACCAGCTTCAACACCTCGTTCAGGGCACCCGATCTGAGCGAAAATTTTGGGCCATTGGGCGAGACCTTCGCCAACGGCTTCGTCGATCCCTGCGCCACAGCCAGCATCATCGTTCAGAACGCTGACATCCGGGCCAACCGCGTCGCCAACTGTACCGCCCTGGCCCAACAGCAAGGTCGGACCTTCGACTTCAACGGCGTCACGGCGACCAACACCGACGATTTCAACCCGATCTACTCCGGCGGGGTTTCGGGCCTCACGGGCGGCAACCCGCTCCTGACGCCCGAAGAATCTGAATCATTCACCTTCTCGGTCGCGCTCCAGCCCCGGTTCATCCCCAACTTCAGCCTGGTGCTCGACTACTATGAGATCGAGCTGGACCAGGTCATCGCCTTCGTGTCGGCCCAGACGGCGGCCAACAACTGCGTCAGCGGCCCCGGTCTGAACAGCACCGCCTGCGCCAGCATCTTCCGCAACAATCCTGACATCCCGTTCGGCCTGGGCGCCCCGGCCAACGACCCGATCGGCGGCTTCATCGAAGGGGCCGGCAACTACGCCGCCCTGACCACGCGTGGTCTCGATTTCACGGCCCGCTACGGCTACGACTTCGACGAGATGATGGGCCGCGCCTGGGGTCGCCTGGATTATTCGATCGCCGGCTCGTGGCTGCTGGAGCAGGAGAACTTCCTGGACCCGGCGGTGCCGACGAACTTCACGTCGGACCGGGGCAACCTGTTCTATCCTAACGTCCGCTTCACCTCGTCGCTGACCTACACGCCCAACGACATCTGGAGCGTGAACTGGACGGCCGACTGGCAGTCCGCGAACAACATCCAGCGCAACCGTGACTTCGTGCTGAATGCAGACAACCGCGACACTCAGTACAACGACACCGGCAACTTCGTGCGGAACGACTTCACCGTCCGCTACAAGGTGCGCGAGGACACGACGGTGCGCTTCGGCGTGGTCAACGCCTTCGACGAAGAGCAAAGCCCGGCTCTGGGCCAGACGCTCTATTCCAACTTCGACCCCTACGGCCGTCGCTTCTTCGTGGGCGTGAACTTCCGCCCGTTCTAAATCCATGAGCAGGCCAGACTGACAGGGCGGCCCCACAAGGGGCCGCCCTTTTTTCGTTGCCCCTCCGGCCCCCCGTCTTTAGACGGGCCGCTTAACCGACAACCCGAACGAAACCGGCCCGCCGAACAGCGCCGCCGGCCGTTCGCGCGCGAGCGAGAGACGACCCTGCACGACGACCTCATCAGCCACGAAGACCGGGATGCGATGATCCGCGCGTCCTTGATGACTCATGGCGATACCGGGATCACCCCTCGCCACACTTTGTTCTACTTCAACGGCGAAGGCGAACACGACGACCTGAACGAGGTCGCCCGTCGCGCCGGCTTCCTGACCCGGGGGCAGGGCGACTCGACCGTTCTCGAAACGACCATGGCGGTGGACGAAGCCAGCTTCGTCCCCGTCTCGTCGATGATGCAATCCTGGGCCGCAGCCTTCCAGCTCGACTACGACGGCTGGGAATGCGCGGTCGTGACGAACTAAGACCAGAGCGCCATGCCAAAACGTACAGACTTGAAATCCATATTGATTATTGGAGCAGGCCCGATTGTCATCGGGCAGGCGTGCGAGTTTGACTACTCGGGGGTGCAGGCGTGCAAGGCGCTGAAGGCCGAGGGATACAGGGTCATCCTGGTCAACTCGAACCCGGCGACGATCATGACCGACCCGGACATGGCGGACGCGACCTATATCGAGCCGATCACGCCGGAGTTCGTCGAGCGGATCATCGCCAGGGAACGGCCCGACGCCCTGTTGCCGACGATGGGGGGGCAGACGGCCCTGAACACGGCGCTGGCGCTGGACGCCAACGGGGTGCTGGAGAAGTACGGCGTCGAGATGATCGGGGCGAAAGCCGATGTCATTGACCGGGCCGAGGACCGCCAGAAATTCCGCAACGCCATGGACAAGCTGGGCCTGGAATCACCGAAGTCCAAGGCCGCCCACAACATGGAAGAGGCGCTGGAGGGGCTGGAGTTCGTCGGCCTGCCCGCCGTCATCCGCCCGTCCTTCACCCTCGCCGGCACCGGCGGCGGCATCGCCTTCAACCGCGAGGAGTTCGAGGAGATCGTCCTGCGCGGCCTCGACCTGTCGCCCACCACCGAGGTGCTGATCGAGGAGTCGGTGCTGGGCTGGAAGGAGTATGAGATGGAGGTGGTCCGCGACAAGGCGGACAACTGCATCATCATCTGCTCCATCGAGAACATCGACCCGATGGGCGTGCACACGGGCGACTCGATCACCGTCGCCCCTGCCCTGACGCTGACGGACAAGGAGTACCAGCGCATGCGCACGGGCTCGATCAATGTCCTGCGCGAGATCGGCGTCGAGACCGGCGGATCGAACGTGCAGTGGGCGATCAATCCGGCCGACGGCCGGATGGTGGTGATCGAGATGAACCCGCGCGTGTCGCGCTCCTCCGCTCTCGCCTCCAAGGCCACCGGCTTCCCCATCGCCAAGGTCGCCGCCCGTCTGGCCGTGGGGTACACGCTGGACGAACTGACCAACGACATCACCATGGTGACGCCGGCCTCGTTCGAGCCGTCGATCGACTATGTCGTGACCAAGATCCCGCGCTTCGCCTTCGAGAAATATCCGGGGTCGGAGCCCCTGCTGGGCACGTCGATGAAGTCGGTCGGCGAGGTCATGGCCATCGGCCGGACCTTCCAGGAATCCATGCAGAAGGCCCTGCGAGGCCTCGAGACCGGCCTCAGCGGCTTCGACGAGATCGAGATCGAAGGCGTTACTCCGACTCTTGGCGGCCCCGCCGACGACGCCTCCATCCGGGCTGCCGTGGTGCGGGCGCTGGGCATGCCCACGCCCGACCGCATCCTCGTCATCGCGCAAGCTTTCCGCCACGGCCTGTCGGTCGAGGAGGTCAACGCCGCCTGTTCGTACGAGCCGTGGTTCCTGCGCCAGATCGCCGACATCGTACGGGAAGAGGGACACATCAAAGTGCGCGGCCTTCCCGGCATGCCTTCCCCCTATTCCGTGCACCCCGGCGAAGGCCGGGGTCCAGAGGGAAGCCTCGAGGGTCAGGACAGTGTTCGCGATCTGGATCCCGGCCTTCGCCGGGATGCACGGAGTGAAAATGCTGTGCGGGAAGACGATGCAACCGCCTTCCGCCGCCTGAAGTCCAAGGGCTTCTCCGACGCCCGCCTGGCCCAGCTGACGGGCTCGACGGAACGCGAGGTTCGCCACCTGCGCCGGTCGCTGAACGTGCGTCCCGTGTTCAAGCGGATCGACACCTGCGCGGCCGAGTTCGCCTCGGCCACCGCCTATATGTATTCGACCTATGAGACCGGCGCCCTGGGCCAGATTCCGAAGTGCGAATCCGAGCCAACCGACAGAAAAAAGGCGATAATTCTGGGCGGCGGGCCGAACCGGATCGGGCAAGGAATTGAGTTCGATTACTGCTGCTGTCACGCGGCGTTCGCCTTCGCGGACCTCGGAGTCGAGAGCATCATGGTCAACTGCAACCCGGAGACGGTGTCGACCGACTACGACACCTCCGATCGGCTCTACTTCGAGCCCCTGACGGCCGAGGACGTTCTGGAGCTGATCGAGGTCGAGCGCTCCAACGGAAACCTGATCGGCGTCGTCGTCCAGTTCGGCGGCCAGACGCCGCTGAAACTGGCCCACGCCCTGCACGAGGACGGCATCCCGATCCTGGGCACGTCGCTGGACTCCATCGATCTGGCCGAGGACCGCGAGCGGTTCCAGGTCATGCTGAACGACATCGGCCTGATGCAGCCGCCCAACGGCCTGGCCCGCAGCGCCGAAGAGGCCGCGCAGAAGGCGGAAGAGGTCGGCTATCCGGTCGTCCTGCGCCCCTCCTATGTGCTGGGCGGCCGCGGCATGATGATCGTCCACGACCGCGAGCAGCTGGACCGTTATGTTGGCGAGGCCATGCGGGTGTCGGGCAACGACCCCGTCCTGATCGACCACTATCTGAACCGCGCCACCGAGGTGGACGTCGACGCCCTGTGCGACGACGAGACGGTCTTCGTGGCCGGGGTCCTGGAACACATCGAGGAAGCGGGCGTCCACTCGGGCGACAGCGCCTGTTCGATGCCGCCGTGGTCGCTGAAGCCCGAGACGGTCGCCGAGCTGAAGCGCCAGACCGAGGCCATGGCGCGCGCCCTCAAGGTGCGCGGCCTGATGAATGTGCAGTTCGCGATCGAGGAGCCGCACAGCGACAACCCGCGCATCTTCGTGCTGGAAGTGAACCCGCGCGCGTCGCGCACGGCGCCCTTCGTGGCCAAGACCATCGGCCTGCCCGTCGCCGCCATTGCCGCCAAGGTGATGGCCGGGGTGCCGCTGAAATCCTTCGGGCTGAAGGACGTCCCCTACGACCATATCGCGGTCAAGGAGGCGGTCTTCCCGTTCGCCCGCTTCGCCGGGGTCGACACCATCCTGGGCCCCGAAATGCGGTCGACCGGCGAGGTCATGGGCCTGGACTTCAAGCGTCCGGGCGAGACCGACATGGCCCCGGCCTTTGCACGCGCCTTCGCCAAGTCCCAGATCGGCGGCGGCACCATCCTGCCGACGGCCGGCTGCGCCTTCGTCTCGGTCAAGGACGACGACAAGCCGTTCATCGTCGAGGCGGTGAAACTGCTGCTGAGCCAGGGTTTCGAGGTCATCGCCACCGGCGGCACCCATACCTATCTGGAGGCCCTGGGCCTGAAGGTCGGCTATGTGAAGAAGGTGCTGGAAGGCCGTCCGAACATCGTTGACGCGATCAAGAACGGCGACGTCCAGCTGGTCATCAACACCACCGAGGGCAAGCAGTCGCTGCAGGACAGCTTCAGCCTGCGTCGGTCGGCCCTGATGACCAAGGTGCCCTACTATACGACCTCGGCGGGGGCCCTGGCGGCGGCCCAGGCGATCGGCGCGATCCAGGCGGACACGCTGGATGTACGGCCGATCCAGGACTACGCGCACTGATGTCGCTGAGCCGGGTCGACCTGTTTCTGGTCCTTCTGGCGCTCGGCAATCTGCATGCGTTCGCCCGGTTCTGGCTGGACAAGCGGGCGGCCGGAGCGGGAGCCCGGCGAACGCCCGAACGCGTCCTGCTGGGCGCCGCCTTGTTTGGCGGTTTTGGCGCATGGCTCGGCCAGCATGTGCTGCGTCACAAGACCCGCAAGGAACCGTTCAGAACGCAGCTCGGCCTGACAATTCTCCTGCATCTGGCGGGGGTTGCCGGGGTGGTCTGGTGGTTGCTCGGCGTGGGAACGCCGTCCTGGCCGACAGGCGGATTGCCGTGACTGCGGCCCGCGACCAGTTCCCGACGATTTCGAACAGTCATTGACCGCAGAAACCGGCCAGTTCGACCAGACTGGCTATGCCATTTTCCTGCACATTGCGCCGACTGCGCAATCGAAGGACGGGCTACAGGGCGCGGGCCTGGAGCCGGGCCTTCCAAAGCGCGGCGCGCCGTTTCAGCTCCCCGTCGCGCTCCAGACTGGAGAGGTCGGTCGAAAGCCGATCGAGCTCCTCGAACCTGAAGCCGTCCTCGCCATGCACGCGCCACGCCGACTGAAGCCCGGGGTCGGGATAGCCGCCGACCCTGAGCGAGAACCACAGCCCGTTCCGGTGCGTCTCGACATGAAGACTGCGCCCCACCCAGACTTCGCCTGTGGCGCTGCATATGACGGCGAACACGCCCGCGACGGTCTTGCGCTCCTTGTAGGCCGCGATCAGGGCGTTGCGATCCGATTGGGTCATGACGACCTCCTTTTCTACCCGGGTATATATACGCCGATTATTTTACCCGGGTAAATAAGAATTGATACTGGGCTTGCCTGCGACCGTTTTCGACGCAGGCGCATGCCAGGCTGTGCGGATGGAACACCATCGTCTGCGCAAATATCGCGGGCCGGAGACCTGGGCGCGGGTCCGGCAGGCCTATATCGCCGGGGAGTCGGCGCCGTCGCTGGCCCGTCGGTTCGACGTCGGCCTGGCCAACCTGCGGCGGCGGGCGATGGCCGAGGGCTGGACGCGAAAGACCTATGCCCGTCAGATCGACCTGCAGCCGATCCGGGGCGGGGCGGATGAGCCGGATGGAGGTCTGGAGAGGCTGGTCGAGGCCGGGGAGATCCCACCCGTCGATGCCCACGTCGCCCTTGCCGAGGCGGTGCGCCGCGCGGCCTGGCTGCTGAGCCGGGGCAAGACCGCAGAAGCGACCGCCCTACTCCGCGCGGCGACCGTCCTCGACAAGCTGCGCTGGCGGGCGGACTACGGCAAGACGGGCAATGGTACGCGCGACTAGATTCCCGCCGCCGCCTCCGGATCCGCTGCGGCGTCCCGCCCCTCGACGATCCGCGCGGCCGCCAGGTCGGCCGTCACATTGCCGACGGTGCGGAAGATGTCGGGCACGACCTCGACCGCCGGCAGCAGGGGCAGGACCTCCAGCGGCACGTCCATGGCCAGGCAGATCGGGGCGATGGAGGCGAAGAAGCTGACCTGTCCGGGCAGGCCGACCGTGCCGATGCTGACGGCCAGGGCGGCGAGGCCTCCAGCCAGCATGGTGGCGGTGGTGATCTCCGTCCCCGTCAGCTTCGCGACATAGATGACGACGGCCAGGTTCGCGACCGGGCTGGTGATGCGGAAAACGGCCACCGCCAGCGGCAGGACCAGACCCGCGGTCGCCGTCGAGACGCCGAGGCGGTCAATGGCGCGCTCGACCATGATCGGCAGGCAGGCGAGCGACGACTGGGTCGAGAAGGCCACCACCTGGGCCGGCGCGGCGCCTTGCGCAAAGCGGCCGAGACCGATCCGGCCGACGACCACGGCCACGACATAGGTCAGGAGGATCAGGCCGATCAGGCTGAGACAGACCAGGGCGATATAGTGGCCCAGCACCCCGGCGGCGCCGAGGCCGGCGCGCAGCCCCACGCCGAGGGCCAGGGCGAAGACGCCCAGCGGCGCCACGGCCAGCACCCACTGGACGATGACGATCATGGTCTGGGCGACCGCCTCGAAGAACAGGGCGACGGGCTGGCGCAGACGGGCGTCGAGCCGGGTGGTGGCGAAGCCGAAGGCGATGGCGAAGACCACGATGGCCAGGATGGCGTCGTCGGCCGCGGCCCGGATCGGGTTGGCGGGGGCGAGACTGGTCAGGAAGGCGCCGAAGCCGCCGCCTCCGACGTTCTCGGCGACCTCGCGCGCGGCCTCGGGCGGGGCGCCGGCGAGGAGGGCGGCGGCCCCGTCCGCGCCGATGGGCCACAGGGCATGCAGTCCCAGCGACGAGGCGAAGGCATAGACCGTGGCCCCGAGCAGCAGCAGGGCGAAGACGATCACCGCCTTGAGCGCCAGCCGGCCGGTCGCCGCCGCGTCGGCGATGGAGGCGATGCCGGTCACCAGCAGGCTGAAGACCAGGGGGACGATCGTCATCCTCAGGGCGTTGAGCCACAGCTGGCCCAGGGCGTCGATCACCGCCACCGTCCCGGTCCCGCCGGGGATGCCCCAGGCCTGGGCTGCGGCGCCCGCCGCCAGGCCTCCGACCAGTGCGACCATCACCCAGAGGCTGAGGGAGGTGAAGATAGCAGCCGTACGGGATCGGGTCATGACAGGGAGGCTAGCACCGGCGTCACGGGACGCCAGCGCGAACCTTCACCGGGGTGTGCTAGGGTTCGTCATGCCTCCCCGCATCGTCCTCGCCACCGCCGGATCACTCGGCGACCTGCATCCGTTCATCGCCCTCGGGCTGGCGTTGAAGGCGCGGGGGTTCGAGCCGGAGATCGCTTCCTCGCCACAGCATGGCGACAAGATCCGGGCCGAGGGCCTGACCTTCCACGCCATCGGCCCGAGCATCGCCGAGCTCGAGGTCATGATGGGGATGACGGAGGTGGAGATCACCGAGGCGGTGACGCGATCCAGCGGCTTCCTGTTCGAGAAGATGCTGCTGCCGCATCTGGAGCGCGGGGCCCGGCAGTTGCTGGCCGTGGCTCAAGGCGCGGTCGCGATTGTCGGATCGACCTTCGCCGCCGGGGCGGCCATGGCGGCGGATGTTCTCGGCGTCCCCTTCGTTCCGGTCGCGTTGCAGCCGGCCATCGTCTTCTCGGCCTTTGACCCGCCCGCCCTGCCGAACGCGCCGTGGCTGGCGCCGGTCTCAGGCGGGTGGCGGCTGGCGCTGAACCGGCTGACTCTCGCGGGCGCGCGGGCCAGGGGGGCGGCCTGGACCGGGCCCGCGGATCGGGTTCGGCAGAGGATGGGTCTGGAGCCGCAGCGGGCCAGTCTGTTGCTCGACGGACTGAAGAACCGGCCGCTGGCGCTGGGGCTTTATTCACCGCTGCTGGGCCTGCCGCAGGCCGACGCGCCGCCTGCGTTCACCGTGACCGGCCATGCCAGCTACGACAGCGAGACCGGCGGGCCGACGCCCTTGTCGCCGGCGCTGGAGACCTTCCTCGCCGCCGGGCCGGAGCCCATTGTCTTCACCCTGGGGAGCGCGGCGGTGATCATCCCCGGACGCTTCTATGTCGAGAGCCTGAAGGCGGCCCGGATTCTGGGGCGGCGGGCTGTGCTGCTGGTGGGGCCAAAAGGCGATGTCGGCGTCGCCGACGGGCCGGACGCGATCGCTGTGGCCTATGCGCCGTTCTCGAAACTGTTCCCTCGCGCCGCGGCCATCGTGCACCAGGGCGGGGTCGGGACGACACAGCAGGCCCTGCGCGCGGGTCGACCGCAGCTGGTCGTGCCGTTCCTCGGGGACCAGTTCGACAATGCGGCGCGGGTGGTGCGGCTCGGGTGCGGGGCGACACTGGGGCGCAAGCGCTATACGGCGGAGCGGGTCGCGGGGACGCTGGACCGGTTGCTGGCGGATCCGACGGGGGTGGAGACGGCGAGGCGGCTGGGGGTTCTGGCGTCGCGCGAGGATGGGGCGGCGGTGGCGGCGGAGCGGATTGTGGAAATGCTCTCCCTCTCCCGGAGGGAGAGGGCTTGAGCGCCCGAGAGCGCAGCGATCGGACTTGCGCGAAAGGGTGAGGGTCGTGCCTCACCGGTTTGCACCCGCCCCCTCACCCTTCCGGCTGGCGCATCGCTGCGCTCTGCGAGCCTCAAGCCCTCTCCCGCCTGGAGAGGGTCTCCGTAATTTGGTCCGCCGCGCGGTCGAGGTCGGCGTCCAGCACCTCGGTCATCTCCACCCGCCCGATCACGGGCCGGTCGCGCCGCGCGGACATGCGGCGGTAGGCGGGGTCGTAGTGTTCCTCGACCAGGGCGGCGGCGAGTTCGACCGTGCGGCCCTCCCGCGCCATCGCCTTCCAGTCCGCGATCGTCTCCTTCGAATGATGGGGCGGGAGGCGGCCGAGGGCGGTCTCCAGGGCGGCGGCGTCGGCGGCGATATCGGCATAGATCCGTGCGGAGAATCTGGCGCGCGCCTCGACGGGCGCGGTCAGTTCGATCACCGGGGCGCGGCCCATGGCCGACCACAGGGCGGGCGGGATTGTGCGGGCGCCGATGCGGCTGGACTCGGCCTCGACGACCACCGGGCGCGTCGGGTCGAGGGTCCCCAGCGCCTCGAACAGACGGCTCTCGAACAGCTTCTGCGACGGCTGGGGACGGCCGGTCGCGCCGAACAGGGAGCCGCGATGCTCCGCCAGGCCCTCCAGGTCGATCGCCTGCACGCCGCGTTCGGCGAGGCGTGGCAGCAGAGCGGTCTTGCCGGAGCCGGTGCCGCCGTCGAGCAGGATGACGGACCATGCGGCCTCGCCATACAGGACCGCCTGGACCGTGCGCCGCCAGGTCATGTAGCCACCGTCGAGCACGGTCACCGGCCAGCCGATCTGGTCCATCACGGCGACCATGGCCCCCGACCTCTGGCCCCCGCGCCAGCAGTGGATCAGGGGGCGGAAGCTCCCGTCGCGATGCTTCAGCGCCCCGTCGAGATGGGCGGCGATGTTGCGGGCGACCTTCGCCGCGCCGATCCGGCGGGCGAGGAATTTGGACTGCTGGACATAGATGGTCCCGACCTCGGCCCGTTCGGCGTCATCGAGGACCGGCAGGTTGATGGCGCCGGGGATGTGGTCCTCGGCGAACTCGGCGGGGCTGCGCACGTCGATAATCGCGTCGAACCCGGCCCGGGCCCCGGGCGACAGATCGGTGGTGCGGCGGATCAAACGACCCGCACCCCGGCGCCCTCGACGACGCGGCCGACGACGGCGGCCTGGTCGAATCCGGCCGCGCGGATCGTCGCCAGCGTGGTCCCGGCCGCCTCGGCCGCGACGGCGACGAGAAGCCCGCCCGAGGTCTGGGGATCGGTGAGCAGGTCGCGGCGCCAGTCGTCGAACCCGGACGGCAGGGCGATCGCCTCGGCGCAGGACGCCCAGTTGCGGCCCGAGGCGCCGGTGCGGACGCCATCGCGGGCGAGCGCCTCGACACCCTCCAGCAGGGGCGCGGCGCCCGCATCCAGCTCGATGCCCAGCCCCGAGCCGCGCGCTATCTCCAGCGCATGGCCCAGCAGGCCGAAGCCGGTCACGTCGGTCATGGCGTGGACGCCGTCGGTCCCGGCCAGATCGGCGCCGACGCTGTTCAGCCTCGTGGTCGAGGCGATGAGCGCTGCATACCCGGCCGCGTCCAGCCGCTCCTGCTTGAGCGCGGCCGACAGCACGCCGACGCCGAGCCCCTTGGTCAGGATCAGGACGTCCCCTGCCCGCGCCCCGCGATTGGTCAGGACCCTGTCGGGATGGACGAGGCCCAGCGCCACCAGTCCGTAGATCGGCTCCACGCTGTCGATCGAATGGCCGCCGGCGACGGGAATGCCCGCCTCGGCGCAGACGCTGGCGCCGCCCGCCAGGATTCGGCCGATGGTCCCGGTCGACAGGACATTCACCGGCATCCCGACCAGGGCCAGGGCGAAGATGGGCCGCCCGCCCATGGCATAGACATCCGACAGGGCGTTGGTCGCCGCGATCCGCCCGAAATCGAACGGGTCGTCGACCACCGGCATGAAGAAGTCCGTCGTCGCCACCAGGGCCTGCTGATCGTTCAGCCGCCAGACGGCCGCGTCGTCGGAGGTCTCGGTCCCGACCATCAGGTTGGCGAAGGCGGCGGCCTGCGGCGTCTTCGACAGGATGTCGCGCAGCACGGCGGGCGAGAGCTTGCAGCCGCAGCCTCCGCCATGGGCCAGGGAGGTCAGGCGGGGTTCGGGCGTAGTCATGGGTCCGGTGTGGGCGAAAGCACGCAGGGTTTCAATCGCGGTGAACCTGGGCCGTGCGCAGCCGTTGTGTTCGCGTATCAAAGGAGACGCCCCATGGCCCTGTCCCGTATCGCCACCGTCATCGGCGGCCTTCTGCTGTCGAAGAGCGGACGCGGGTTCGCCGGTCGGCATGCCGGAAAGCTGGCTCTGGCCACCCTGGCCTATGAGCTGTGGCAAAGCCGGCGCACGGGCGTGGCGCCGAACCCAAAACGCGGGGCGCGCCAGTCGCAAGCTCAAGCCCATCCCCGCCGCCGCTGGAGCGGGCGCGCCTGACAGGAAATCCCGACATTACAAGAATATAACCTTTCCCGGCGCATCTATGGGACGACCGGCCAGCCTCTTGTCGATACGACGATCTCGTCGAAGAGGGGTTTCCATGATCAGGAGTTCGATTCTCGCAGGTGTGGCCGCGGCCGTGATGTTCTGCGCGTCGTCGGCGATGGCGCAGATGCCGCCACAGTTGCCCGCCGAGGCGCTCATCGACCACGCCGATCCGGCCAAGGTCGAGTGGTTGCGGGCCAATGTCGTGGCCGACGGACCAGTGACGGGCGGCCTGTCGTTCGACTTCCCGGCCGAATTCTATCAGCAGAAACTGATCCTGCTGGGCGAGAGCCATGGGGTCGCGGCCCCCCAGGTGCTGGACCTTGAGCTGCTGAGCCTTCTCAACGCCCGTGCCGGCCTGACCGACTATCTGGCCGAGGTGGATCCGGTTCAGGGTGCGATGCTGAACCGATATCTTGAGACCGGCGACGAGGCCGTGCTGGACCGGGTGTTCGACTACTGGTCCGAGAGCGGCGCCCAGTGGGGCAATACCGCCTTCGAGGCCAAGCTGCGCGGCATCCGGGCGCTGAACCTGACTCTGCCGGCCGAACGGCGGGTGCGGATTCTGGGCATTGACGCGATCCAGGACTGGCCGCTGTTCGCACAGTGGATCGGCGAACAGGGCGGGACGGTCGACGCCGCCGCACTGACGGCCGCCGCAGAAGACCGCGCCAATCCCGAGCCGCTGGCCGATATGGCCCTGGCGGCCGTCGCCTCCCTGGCCACGCAGACGCCAGAGACCGCGCGCCTGTCCGGCGTGCTCGGCGACCTGCGCGCCAAGGCTGGACGCGAGGCGACCATCTTCAACACCTACAGCCGAGCGGTAACCTCGGGCGAGCTCGGCGACCGGCCCGCCTATGGGCTGTGGGGCCTGTTCCATGTCATGCAATCGGGCGTGAATGGCGCCCGGTCGTTCGCCGCGCGGGTGAAGGCCTCAGACCTGCCCGCCGCCCGGGCGATGAGCAGCATCATCGTCCTGTCGCTGGACAGCTGGGTGCAGATCCCCGCGCCGACGCCGCAGGGCGTGCAACGGATGCGGCTCAACATGCTCAACATCGACGGCCCCTATGTGATGGTCCAGGGCGCCGCGACCCTGAAGGCGGCCAGTGAACCGGGGCAGATCACCCTGTTCAACCCGCGCGCCGCCGGCTCTCCGCTGGCCGGCGGCGACTTCATGACCATCCAGTCGTCGGTCCAGCGGTTCGCGCTGGATGAGCCCAGCGCCCCGATCGACTCCTACGTCCAGTACGTCGGCGTGTTCCGGGGATCGGACTGGGCAGCCCCGCGCGAGTAGATGCACGCGTTGACGCCGGGCTTGCCCTCCCCGGCGTCAACATCGCTAAGGTGATCGAAATCCCGGGGAAAGCCGCGCCATGATCGTCGTCCACCACCTGAACAACTCCCGTTCCCAGCGCGTGCTGTGGCTGCTGGAGGAGATGGGTCTCGACTATGAGGTGAAGCGCTACGAGCGGAACGCCGACACCATGCTGGCCCCGCCCGAGCTGCGCGCCATCCATCCGCTGGGCAAGTCGCCGGTGATCCAGGACGGGGATGTCATCGTCGCCGAGACCGGGGCGATCATCGAATATCTGCTGGCGACCTATCCGGGGCACGGGTTGAGGCCGACGGCCGGGACGGCGGCCGGGCGGCGTTTCACCTACTGGCTGCACTATGCCGAGGGGTCAGCGATGACGCCGCTGTTGCTGAAACTGGTGTTCGGCGCCCTGCCGACGCGGTCTCCCGGCCTGGTACGGCCGCTGGTCAAGGCGATCTCGAACAAGGCGCAGTCCAGCTTCATCGACCCCCAGATCGCAGCCCACACCGCCTATTGGGAGGGCGAGTTGTCGAAATCGCCCTGGTTCGCCGGCGAGGCCTTCTCGGCCGCCGACATCATGATGAGCTTCCCGCTGGAGGCCGGGGCCAGCCGCGCGCCTTACGGCCCGGACAAGCCGAAGCTGAAGGCCTTCCTGCAGACCATCCATGCCCGGCCGGCCTATCAGAGGGCGCTGGAGCGCGGCGGACCCTATGCCTACGCCTGAACCCGTTGCGGGACCCGCAACCCGCAACAGACGGGCGCGTTATGCGATCATGCGCTTGAAAACCCTACAGATCGCGGCCGGCCTCGGCGCGGCCATCGCCTTTCTTCTCGCCTTCATGGCCGCAGGCGCCATGCTGGCCTCGCTTCTGTTCGCGGTCATCGGCGCCGCCCTGGTCGCCTGGATCGCCTACGGGGTGGCGAAAACCCTGCTGGATCGGCGTCTGTCGCAGGATCGTCACCGCGCCCTGCCACCATCGGCGAGCTGATCCAGCCGACCGCTTCCCGGCTGGACCTTGAGTTTCCGCCCTAGGCGCCCTAGCTTCTTCGGCCGGTCGCGCGCGCCCAGCGACCAGCGTATTCGCCAGAGTTTCTCTTAAGTCCCCTCTCCGGTTTACCGGGCGACAAGTCAGAAAATCACGACCACATGGAAAAAGTGCCGATGACGGCCGAGGGTTACCGCTCCCTCGACGATCAGCTTAAGCAATTGAAGTCGGTGGAACGTCCCAGCGTTATCGCGGCGATTTCGGAGGCCCGCGAACACGGCGATCTCTCGGAAAACGCCGAGTATCACGCGGCCAAGGAACGCCAGGGCTGGATCGAAGGCTCGATCGCGGACATCGAGGACAAGATCAGCCGGGCCCAGGTCATCGACGTGACCAAGCTGTCGGGCGACCAGGTCAAGTTCGGCGCCACGGTCACCGTGGTCGACGAGGACACCGAGGAAGAAGGCCGCTACCAGATCGTCGGCGAGCACGAGGCCGATGTGAAGGCGGGCAAGATCTCCATCTCCTCGCCCATCGCCCGCGCCATGATCTCCAAGGCCGTCGGCGACACCGTCGAGGTGAACACCCCCGGCGGCGTGAAGGCCTACGAAATCCTCAAGGTCGAGTGGAAGTAGGGCCAAAGCCCCTTCGTATCGCGGTCGTCTCGGACGGCCGCGCCGGCATGGAAAATCAGGCGCTCGGCCTCGCCGAGGCGGTCGCGCGTCTGACTCCGGCACACATCGACGTGAAACAGGTGCGCTGGCGATCCGCCTTCGACTGGCTGCCGGTCGCGCTGAAGGCGCCGTGGATGCTGGCGTCCGCCGCGCCCTTCCCGGCCGAAGGCGAGGCCTGGCCGGACCTGTGGATCGCGACGGGCCGGGCGACCCTGCCCCTGTCGCTGGCCGTGCGGCGCTTGAGCGGCGGCAAGACCTTCGTCGTCCAGACCCAGGATCCGCGCCTCGACCCGGCGCTGTTCGATCTGGTCGTGGCGCCGGCGCACGACAGCCTGACCGGGGCCAGGGTCATATCGATCACCGGCTCGCCCCACCGCATCACGCCCGAGACCCTGGCCGAGGCCGCCCCGGCCTTCGCCGGGTGGCTGGACATCCTGCCCCGCCCGCGGGTCGCCATCCTGATCGGGGGCAGGTCCAGGGCCTTCGACCTGACGCCGGACCATGCCGCGACGCTGGCGGACCGGATCGCGGCGGCCGTGAGAGCCTCGGGCGGATCGCTGATGCTGACCTTCTCCCGCAGAACGCCCGAGGCGGCGAAGGCGGTCATGACCGGGCGGCTGAGCGACCTGCCGGGCTGGATCTGGGATGGTGAGGGCGCGAACCCGCTGTTCGCCTTCCTGCACGCCGCCGACCACATCCTCGTTACCGAGGACAGCGCCAACATGGCCGCCGAGGCCGCCTCGACGGGCAAGCCGGTTCACGTCCTGGCTATGGTGGCGCTCAAGGCCCCGGGCAAGTTCGCGCGCCTGCATGCCGACCTGGAAGACAGGGGGGCGGCACGGCCGTTCGACGGATCGCTGGAGACATGGTCCTATGCGCCGCTGGACGAGACCGATCGGGCCGCGCGGGAATTACTGAAGGCGATGGGGCGCTAGACGTCCCCTCCCCGTCCGTAGGATGGGGAGGAGGCTCGGAGCGAAGCGGAGAGACGGAGGGGTTCTTGCTGCGTACACGAAGACCCCCTCCGTCGGCTCGCGAAGGGCTCGCCGCCACCTCCCCATTCGCCAAGCGGCGAACAGGGAGGAGACGGTCATTCGCCGCCGCGCCTCTTCTTGTCCCGAGCGTCCAGAAGCCCGCCGATGGCGACGCCCAGGGCCACGCCGACCGCGATGCCGATCACCAGATTGCCCATCGCGACCCCGATGGCGGCGCCGACGCCGACGCCGATGGCGAGCCCGACCCCGATGAAGCTTCGTTGCGGCTGAACGTCCATCTGTCGTCTCTCCACGGTTTTCCGTCGCCCGGGACATCGCATGGGGCGGAATCAGAGACTAGATAGCACTCATGAGCACTCCGAGAACGATCCGCGTCGCCGTCATCGGCTCCGGCCCCGCCGGCTGGACAGCCGCCATCTATGCGGCCCGCGCCAACCTGAACCCGGCCGTCATCGCCGGCATCCAGCCGGGCGGCCAGCTGACCATCACCACCGACGTCGAAAACTATCCCGGTTTCGCCGAGGCCATCCAAGGTCCCTGGCTGATGGAGCAGATGAAGGCCCAGGCCCTGCACGTCGGCACGGAGGTCATCGAGGACATCGTCGTCTCCTGCGACCTGTCGCAGCGGCCGTTCCGGCTGAAGCTGGACTCAGGGACCGAGCTGCTGGCCGAGACGGTCATCATCTCCACCGGCGCCCAGGCGAAATGGCTGGGGCTGGAGAGCGAGCAGAAATACCAGGGCTTCGGCGTCTCGGCCTGCGCGACCTGCGACGGCTTCTTCTATCGCGGCAAGAACGTCATCGTGGTCGGCGGCGGCAATACGGCCGTCGAGGAGGCGCTGTTCCTGACCAACTTCGCCGCCAAGGTGACCGTCGTGCACCGCAAGGACGAGTTCCGGGCCGAGAAGATTCTGCAGGACCGGCTGTTCGCCAATCCCAAGGTCGAGGTGATCTGGAACCATGCGGTCGACGAAATCCTGGGACAGTCGGACGGAATCGCCTCGAACGTCACGGGGGTGCGACTGAAGCACGCCCTGACTGGCGCGACGCAGGAGGTCCAGGCCGACGGCGTCTTCATCGCCATCGGCCACTCGCCGTCGTCGGAGCTGTTCCAGGGCCAGCTGGAGACCAAACAGGGCGGCTATCTGGTGGTGACGCCCGGCACGACGGCGACCAATGTCGAGGGCTGCTACGCCGCTGGCGACGTCACCGACGACGTCTATCGCCAGGCCGTGACCGCCGCCGGCATGGGGTGCATGGCGGCCCTGGAGGCGGTGCGCTTCCTCGCCGAGGAAGACCACGCGAAAGCGAACCACCCGATCAGCCACCACGAGGCGGAGAAGATCGGGGTCTGGTGACCCCGATCCAATGGGTCAGGCGTCGCTCGCTGTGGTCAGATCCGCCAGGTCCGTGTCCGACAGCGTCAGCGTGGCGGCCTTCAGCGTGTCGTTCAGCTGATCCAGCGATGTCGCGCTGACGATGGGAGCGGTGACGCCCGGGCGGCTCAGCAGCCAGGCCAATGCGACCTGGGCGGGCGTCGCCTCGTTGCGCTGGGCGACGGCGTCGAGCACCGCCAGGATGCGGACGCCGCGTTCGTTGAAGTGATCCTTCAACATGCCGCCGCCTCGCTTCGAGGCGTCGGCGTCGGCGACCGTCTTGTATTTCCCGCTGAGGAAGCCGCTCTCGAGGCTGAAATAGGTGATGACGCCAAGACCCTCGGCGACGGCCAGGTCCTGTTGTTCACCCTCGAAGGTCGAGCGGTTGTAGAGGTTGTAGTGGGGCTGCACCGTCTCGTAGCGCGGCAGGCCTTTGTCGGCGGCCACATCCAGCGCCTCGCGCATCCTGACAGCGTCGTGGTTGGAGGCGCCGATAGCCCTCACCTTGCCGGTCTGGATCAGCCGCTCATAGGCGCGCAAGGTTTCTTCGGTCGGGGTTGTCCTGTCCATCCAGTGGGACTGGTAGAGGTCGATCACATCCGTCTGGAGCCGACGCAAACTGTCCTCGACCGCGCGCTCGATCCAGCCGGGCGACAGGTCGTTGCGGGTGTCATCGCCGTTCTGACCCATGGTCGATCCGACCTTGGTCAGGATCAGGACATCGTCGCGACGCCTGCGCGCCTTCAGCCATTCGCCGATGATGGTTTCACTCTCGCCGCCGGAGTTGCCGGGAACCCAGCGCGAATAGACATCGGCGGTGTCGATGGCGTTGAAGCCGGCGCCGACGAATGCGTCGAGAATCTCGAACGACTTCGCCTTGTCGATGGTCCAGCCGAAGACATTGCCTCCGAACACGAGGGGGGCGGTCTCCAGACCGCTCTTGCCGAGGGCGCGTTTCTTCGGATCGGACATGCAAAAGGGCTCCGTTTCGGGGGAGCCCTTCAGGTGGTCCGCCGAGCCGCGACCCGCAACCGTCGTCAGCCGAACAACTGCAATTCCGGCGGTGCATATTCGACCGGCCGACCGGTGCGACGACCCAGCGCATAGTCGACCGCCGTCTGGACCGCGCGCTCGTCGGTCGGCTTGGACAGGACGCCGATGGTCCCGGCCACGCCCTCGCGAACCATTCCGGGATTGGCGGTCATGAAGAGCACGGTCACCCCCCGCTCCTGACCGAGCTCGCGGCCAAGGTCGATGCCGGTCGGACCGTCGGACAGGTGGATATCGACCAGGGCCAGATCGATGTCGTTCTCGGCCGCGATCGAACGTGCGCTCTTCGCATCGGCGACGGTGGCGACGACCTCGTGACCCAGGTCGTCCAGCACGAAGCGGAGTTCCATCGCCACCAGGGCTTCGTCTTCGATGATCAGGATACGCGCGGTCATGGCCTTGTTGTGTCGGTTGTCAGGCTCTCGAAACGCTGAGATGCCCGTCCGGTTCACTTCTTTCCTAATGCGGCGCGGCGCCGGGATAGCGCCGTTGCGGGGATGTCCGCCTCGAGGATCAAACCCCCTGGCTCCCACCTTCGTTCCAACGTTCCGCCCAGCTGCCCTGTGACCAAAAGCGACGCCAGGGCCGAGCCAAACCCCTGCCGGACCGGCTTTTCGAGGATGGGAGGGCCGCCACGCTCCGTCCAGGTCAGGATGAATCGATCTCCGTCGTTGCGCGTACGCAACAGGACAGTTCCTCCCGCCGCGGACAGGGCGCCGTATTTCGCGGCGTTGGTCGCCAGCTCGTGGAACAGCAGGGCGACCGAGGTCGCGGCCTGATCGTCGAAGGTCGCGTCCTCGCCCTCGATCGCCACGCTGCACCGCCCGCTGGCATCGACGTAGGGCTTGAACAGGGCGCCCAGGAAGGTGTGGAGTGTCGTGTCGCCGATCAGCGGCTGGGACACCTCGGAGTGCGGCCGGACGAACTCATGGGCGCGGGCCAGGGCGTTGACCCGGTCGCGCACCGAGCCGGCGAAGGCCCTGGCCTCCGGATGCTCCCGCGCCGACAGGGCGATCAGGGACGAGACCACGGCGAAGATGTTCTTGATCCGGTGGCTCAGTTCCTGGCTGAGCAGGTCCTTGCCCGCTTCCGATCGCTTGAGATCCTCGATGTCGGTGCAGGTACCGAACCAGCGGGTGATCTCGCCCGCCTCATTGCGGATCGGCGTCGCTCGTCCAAGCGTCCAGCGATAGACGCCGTCGGCGCGCCGCAGCCGGTATTCGATCTCGTAAAGGTCGCCCGTCTCGAGCGAGTGGCCCCAGGCCTCCCAGGCGCGCGCCCGGTCGTCCGGATGGAACATGCCGTTCCAGGCCTCGCCGTCGGTCGAGCCGGCCGGCACGCCGGTGAACTCGTACCAGCGGGCGTTGTAGTAGTCGTGGAAGCCGTCGGGTTGGGCCGACCAGACCATCTGGGGCATGGACTCGGCGATGGCCCGGAATTTGGCCTCGCTCTCTGCCAGGGCGATGACGCCCTCCTGCCGCTCGCTGATTGCGCGACGTAATTCCAGCTGGGCCATGACCTGACGGGCCAGAACGTCCAGCGTCTCGGCCTGCAGCGGCGTCAGGCCCTCGGAACGGGCCTGGGTGTCCAGGACGCAGAGGGTGCCGAGTGCGTGGCCGTCGGCGCTCTTCAGGAGTCGCCCGGCGTAGAAGCGTAAGCCAGCCTCCCCCGTCACCAGTGGATTGCCTTCGAACCGGGCATCCCGGGTCGCGTCGGGAATGACCATCCCGTCCTCCTGCAGCAGCGCATGGGCGCAGAAGGAGGTGTCGAGCGGCGTTTCGCGGACGCCGAGGCCCGTCTCGGCCTTGAACCATTGACGGCCCTGGTCGATCAGATTGACCACCGCGATGGGCGCGTCGCAGATCCGTGCCGCCAGCCTGACGATGTCATCGAACGCCTGCTCGGGCTCCGTGTCGAGAATCCCATAAGCCTGCAGCGCGATGAGCCTTTCGGCTTCGTTCCAGGGCAGGGCTGCGGCGGTCAAGGCGTCTCCAGGCTCGGCTGTATAATCCTGTGGGAAGTCTGAATGCCTGATGAGCCGCAACGTTGCACGCCCGGTGGGCCGCCACGTCAGTTGGCGGGTCGACCGACCTCTTCGACGTCCATGGTGACCACCCCGGGCGGAGGGGGCGCGGCGGCCGGCGCCGCGATCGGGGGAGCCTCGAAGGCCTGAAGGCGGGCGTTGATGGCCGCGATGTCGGCCGCGGTCGCCTGGCGACGTCCGCCCAGGCTGGCCAAGCCCACGACGCGCGTCTGGCCGTCGATCTCGACGGTCCGAAGGTTCATCCCGCCTTGAGCCAGGACCGTCGCATCGTCGGAACCGGCCGCGCCCGTGGCTGCGGAGGCGGTGATCAGACGGGGCCGCGAGAAGCGCGCCTCGTCGATAATGGGCTCATGCCCGGCATAGGTCTGTTTGAACGAGACGGTCTCACCGGCCAGTCCCTTCCAGCGATAGAAGATGTGCGCGCCGATCTGGGTGATCTTGGCCAGCGTCGGCGACCACCAGGGGTGGACGTAGTCGGCGTGGTAATGGGTCGCAGTGCCGACCTTGATCGCCACATAGCCGGACAGGGCGCGCTCGGCCACGGTCCGCGCGCGGTTCCAGGCCCAGCCGACCGGCGCCTGCGACAGGGCGCCGTCGCAGGTGAAGCTGAACTGGCAGCCCGTAGTCCGCTCGGCGCCCTCGAAGACGACGCCGCAGACGGTGTTCGGATAGTTGGGATCGCGCACCCGGTTCAGGATGACCTGGGCCACGGCCTCCTGGCCCTCGGTGCTTTCCAGCGCCGCCTCGTAGTAGACGCCCTGGGTCAGGCAGCGCAGGGCGCGCGACCGGTCGGCGGAGGTGGCCGTCTGCAGCACGAAAGGACGCGCCGAACGCAGGGCGTCGATCGCGGCGGGCATGGCGGCGTTGCGCTTCTGGGCGTCCAGACCGTTGACGCCCAGCTCCAGCGTCGGCCGCCCGGCGAGCGTCAGACTTTCCCAGCCCTGCGTCAGCCCCAGCAAGGCCGGGCGCTGTTCATTGGGATCGAAGCGGATCGCCAGGGCCAGCTGGGCCGGATCCATCCGCGCGCTGAGGGCCGCAAGGCCGCGCGCCGACAGATCGCCTTCGGTGACCCGCGCCACGGCCTCGGCCGTGCGATCGCCGATGGGACGCGCCGTCGAGCTCGCCGCCATCGCCACGCCGAGCGCCGCCAGCGCTGCGGGGGCCGCGGCGGCGTAGCGACGTCCCAGGGTCTTCACCCTGTGCCAGTCGAGGGACTTGATGGCCGAAAGCGACATAGGTTTCTGAAGCTGCGGCGCCTGGACGCCGTTAAGCGGGTTCTATGGTCCCCCAACACGGCGCTTTTCAGGCCACGGATTGCGGTTCTGTGAGCCGGCCTAGCGCCCTCCCAAGGTCGAACGCAGCATCCAGGCGAACTTCTCGTGCGCGGCCAGCCGCTGGGTCAGCAGGTCCACCGAGACATCGTCGCTGTCGTCGTCGGCGACCGTCAGGGCTGCGCGGCAGGTGGCGATCAGGGTCTCATGGTCCTTCATCAGCTCCTTCAGCATGGCCGGAGCGTCCTTGTCGGGGTCGCCGTCCTTGATGGAGGTCAGGTTGGCGAAGGTCGACTGTGCCTGGGGCGCGAACTCGCCCAACGCCCGGATCCGCTCAGCGATCTCGTCCAGCGCCGCCCAGATCTCGCGGTACTGCTGCTCCAGCAGGGTATGCAGGGTGAAGAACTCGGGACCCCGCACGTTCCAGTGGTAGCCGTGGGTCTTCAGATAGACGGCGAAGCTGTCGGCCAGCACCTTGCTCAGCTCCTGCGCCACATCGGTGCGCTCGGCCTTCGTCAGGCCCGTGTCGATCGTTGCGGTCATGCTTGCTCCTTTGGCGACAGTCGCTAATCGTGGGGCAGGTAAGCGTTCCGGCGTCCTGCACCAAGATCTGAAGCCCCGTGCGGATGAGGCTTCTTCGCGGAGCGGAACGCGAAGAACCGGAAAGCGTTGCCGTTTTTCGCGCGAGCGCGAACCGGGGGTCGGATTGGGTTTCAGCGCTTTGTTCGGTCGGATGCTGGAGCCGGACATCGTCCTGGCCCTGCTGGCGCGCGAGCCCAGGCGAGCGTGGTGGCGAAACGTCCTGACCGGTCTGGCGTTCGCCGCGGTCGGGCTGCTCGTACGCTGGGCGGGTCAGGCCTTTTTCGGCGAGGTTTCCGGGTTCATCATCCTGTTGCCGGCTGTGACCCTGGCGGCCCTTACCGGCGGACGGGTCGCCGGCCTTGTCGCGACGGCGGCGTGCCTTCTCGGCGGCTCGGCGATCGCCGGTTCTGGAGCGGTGGGGTTCGGCATCGCGACCCCCGCAGGGCGGGGCGCCGCCACCAATTTCATCATCGTCGGCCTCTTCTCCACCCTTGTGGCCGCCTCCCTGCGCAAGAGCCTGGCCCGCCTCGGCGAGACGGTCTCGGCGCTCGAGAAATCCCGGGACGCGCTGAGGCGCAACGAGGCGGAACTGACCGCCATGGTCGATCAGGCGGCAGCCGGTATCGCCAGCGTCGGCATGGATGGTCGCGTGGTCAGCGCGAACGCCCGGTTCGCCGCGCTTCTGGGCCATACCCAGGAGTCGATCATCGGCCTGACGACGGCTCAGGCCAGCCACCCCGACGACGTGCAGCCGACGCTCGATCTGCTGACCAGCATCCTCGCAGGGGGAGAGGGCGGTCAGCTGGAGAAGCGATACATCCGGCCCGACGGCACGGTTGTCTGGGCCCTGACCAGCCTGCGGGCCCTGTGCGACGAGGATGGCGCCCAGTCAGGCTATATCGCCGTTACGGTCGACATTTCCGACGCCAAGGCGGCGGAGGCCGCGTTGCGCGAGAGCGAGACTCGGTTCCGCCTGATGGCCGACACCGCGCCCTCCCCAGTCTGGCTGACCAATGCCGCGGGCGAGGTGGAGTTCGTCAACGCGGCCCTGGTCGAGTTCTACGGCAAACCCGGCGAGACCTTCATGGGCCACGCCTGGAAGGCCTCGATCCACCCCGACGACGTGGCCGAGGTCAACGCCACCCAGGCCGAAGCCCGCGCCCGCTTCCTGCCCTACGCTTTCGAGTGCCGCTTCCTGCGTCACGACGGCGCATGGCGGTGGATGCGGGTGTCGGTGAACCCGCGTTTCGACGGCGAGGAGGTGTTCCAGGGTTATGTCGGCCTGTCATTCGACGTCACGACGACGCGGGAGGCCCTGGACGCCCTTGCCCAGCAGGAACGCCGCCAACGCTTCCTGCTGGAGTTGTCCGACGGCGTGCGCGACCTGAACGATCCCGAGGCCATCATGGATCACGTGCATAGCGTCCTGGGGAGGATGCTGTCCGTCTCGCGCGTGGGCTACGGCGAGCTCCGAACCTCGCCCGGGCAGTTCGAGATGAACCGGGACTGGACCGAGGGCCTACCCAGCCTGGCCGGCTGGCACGATATCGCCCAGTTCGGCGGCGAGGTGAACCGCCAGTTGGCCGAAGGGTTGACGATCGTCGTCCACGATGTCGCTGAAGACACGCGCACCGCCCGTGCCGTCGAGGCCTTCGCGACCCGCCAGGTCGCCGCCTTCATCACGGCCCCCGTCGTCCGATCCGGCCTGCTTTGTGCCTTCCTGCATGTGAACACGACCGGCCCTCGCCTCTGGACGGCGGCAGAGATCAGTCTGATCGAGGACGTCGCCGACCGGGCCTGGTCCGAGGTCGAACGCACCCGCGCCCAGGCCGAGGTTCTGGAAAGCGAGGCCCGTTTCCGCGACATCGCCGACACCGCCCCGGTCCTGATCTGGGTGACGAACCAGGATCGGAGCCGCGCCTTCGTCAACCAGGCCTATGTCGAATACATGGGGGGCGACTACGAGAGCGTCCGCAACGCCGACTGGCGCACCTACATCCACCCCGACGACCAGGACATGCTGGTCCGCGAGTCGCTTGCCGGAGAGGCCACGGAACTGCCCTTCGCGCTTGAAGCGCGCTACCGCCACAGCTCGGGGGAGTACCGCTGGCTGAAGTCCTTCTCGCGTCCGCGCTTCGGTCCGGGCGGCGAGGTCATCGGCTTCGTCGGCGTGGCTTTCGACGTGACCGACGCGCGCCGGGTCGAGCACGACCTCAAGCGGATCAACGAACTGCTTGAAGAGCGCGTCGGCCACGCCCTGGCCGAGAAAGCGAAGGCCGAGGCGGATCTGATGCACGCCCAGCGCATGGAGGCGGTCGGCCGCCTGACGGGCGGCGTGGCGCACGACTTCAACAACCTGCTGACCGTCGTCATCGGCGCACTGGACCTGATCCTGAAGTCCCCCGACGACTCCGCGCGCCGCCAGAAGCTGGGCGAGGCCGCCCTGTCGGCCGCACGCCGCGGGGAGCGGCTGACGCATCAACTGCTGGCCTTCTCGCGTCGCCAGGCCCTGCGGCCCGAGGCGATCGACATCAACGCCCTGATCCGCGAGAGCGACCCCCTGCTGCGCCGCGCGGTCGGGGAGGCGGTCGGCTACAAGCTGAAGCTCCGTCGCGGCGGCGCCCGCGTCATCGTCGATCCGGCCCAGTTCGAGGCTGCCCTGCTGAACCTCATCGTCAACGCCCGCGACGCCGTGGCCGAGCGGGGCCAGCCGGACGGTGCGACGGTCACCGTCCAGACCCAGGCTTGCCGGATCGACGCGGGCGAGGTCATCGAGCTCGCCCCCGGCGACTACGTCTGCGTCACCGTCTCCGACACAGGCGCGGGCATGAGCGCGGAGACCATGCTTCGGGTGTTTGAGCCCTTCTTCACCACCAAGGCGGTCGGCAAGGGCACGGGCCTCGGCCTCAGCCAGGTGTATGGCTTTGCGCGCCAGAGCGGGGGCGGGGTGAAGATCACCTCCACGGTCGGCGAAGGGACGGAAATCCGCGTCTACCTGCCGCCAGCGCCGGCCGAGGAGGCGACGCCAGACGCTCCCCGGCGCGTGCTGGGCGCGGTGAAGCCGGGCCAGACCCTTCTGCTGGTCGAGGATGACCTGGGCGTCGCCGCGATCGCCATAGACCTGCTGCGCGGCATGGGGCTGGAGGTTGAGACGGCGGAAGCGGGGGCCGAGGCCATTGCCGTGCTGGAGCAACGCCGCTTCGACGTCATGCTGACCGACATCGTCATGCCGGGCGGCATGACCGGCGTGGAGCTGGCCCGGACCTGCGCAGAACGCTGGCCGGCCATGTCGATCATGCTGACCTCGGGCTATGCAGGCGACGACGTCGACCTGGCCCTGACCGACGCGCCCTGGCCGTTCCTGAGGAAGCCCTACTCCGGCGAACAGCTGCGCGAGGCGCTGGGCGACCTGCTGATCACCAACGAGGCGCCCCGCCAAACCTGAGGCTCCACAACGACTTCGGCCCGCCGCGGGATCGCGACGGGCCGAACAGTCTCACAGAAAGCGCGAGCGCCTGGCGGCTACTTGCGCGCCTTGCGGGCGGCGTATTTGGCGTCGCGGGCGGCCTTCTGCTCTTCCTTGGAGAGTTGCTTGCGCTCCTTGCGATTTGCGCGCTTCTCGGCCTCGACGGCTTCCTCGGATTCACGTTCGGCGGCCAGACGCTCGGCGTCACGGTCGGCCTTGAGGCGACGCTCTTCGGCTTTTGCAGCCTCGTGCTGGAGACGCAGGGCCTCCTTCTCGGCCGCGCGCTTCTCAGCCAGCTTGTCGAACTCGGGATCGGGCGCGGCGGCCTTGGGCTTGAACTTGGCCAGCAGAGCCTTCTTGGCCTCCTGCTGGGTGCTGATACGGTCGTTGAAGCCGGTCTGTTTCAGATCTCTCATGCGGTCGGTCGGTCGTCCTTCGAGGGGTGGGCCCGTCGCCGGAGGGGCGCGGGCGGGGATCGCCACGGCGTCCGGGCGTCGGCAAAGCCGAAATGGAGCCGTAAATCAAGCGCGCACGTCTCTTAATCGACGAACGGAGCCGTTCTTCGGCCGACCGTCATCGCCGGGACGCACCCGCGGGGCGATCCCCCAGATAGGCGTCGGGGGCCCCGACGCCAAGTCCAGTCGCTCAATCCGGGCGAGCGGCGCCGGCCGCGCCGCCGACAGCCGCGCCGACCGGACCGGCCACGACGGCCCCCGCAATGGCTCCGGTGGCGGCGCGCTGTTCAGTGGTGTGGCCACAGGCCGAAAGGGCGGTCGCGCCGAGGGCGAGGACGGCCAGGGTCGCGGCGCTAACAAGGGAAGATCGCATGGGACGGGTCCTGCATCCTGGTGAAGATCACGCTTGAACGCCCCCCCGCCGACGCCGTTCCCTGAACAACCATGGCGACAGGTGAGCGCCCATTTCCCGAGAACGCGAATACAATAGAAATGGGGCGCGAAAGCACGCTCGGCCACATTAACCCCGCCAGCAAGTCTGAACTATGCAAACCGATACGGTATTCATGACGAAACCCGCTTCGCTGTGCCGGTCAAGGATTACACCAGTCTTGAGGAAACCTGCAGAGCCGTCACAATTGCTGCGCTGCAGCGACAACTTGCGAATCAAACACATTGAGGCCATAAACGGGTGGCTTAAGGCCCATCCTTCGGCGGTCACCTGTTCATCGACCGTCGATTCGCAAACCGGAACGCGATTCACCATATCGCCCGGCTCTGCAGACGACCCGGGGGCGACTTTTCCGCCCTGTTGAATAGGACGACGCCTTTGTTCCATCCCTCGCAGCAGCGTGCGACTTCGCGCGCCGACCGTGCGGCCAGGATTCGGCCCGTACAGGCGGCAGCGGTGTTCGGCGCCCTCGTGGGTCTTGGAATCGGCTGCGCCTATCTGGGAGGGACCGTCGCGCGTGCGACGACCGTCCGCGCCCAGGCTGAACGTCTGGAAGGCGCCACCGCCGCCGGCTTCACCGAGGAAGCGCTCGCCGCCGCCGCCGGGGGCCTGGACGCCAGCGCCCTGACCATCGCCCGCCGCCACGATCCCTATACCGTCGCCGGCGGCGCGCAGCGCGACCGCCAGGCCGAACTGCTGACCGCGCGTCTGGAACAGCTTCGTCCCGACAGCACCCGCAGCGACCTGCGCCGCGCCAGCCTGACCGACATTTCCGCCGCCGCTCGTCCGTTCCGCATCGACAATGCGCTGGACGCCTCGCGCGATCTCGAATGCCTGACCCAGGCCGCCTACTACGAGGCGCGCGGCGAGGGCTCCGACGGCATGCGCGCCGTGGTCCAGGTCGTCCTGAACCGCGCCCGCCACCCCGCCTTCCCGCGCAGCGTCTGCGGCGTGGTGTTCCAGGGTTCCGGCCGTCGCGTCGGTTGCCAGTTCAGCTTCACCTGCGACGGGTCGATGCGCGCGCCGGTCAACCGCGCCGCCTGGAACCGGGCCCGCACCGTCGCCTCCGCCGCCCTGTCGGGCGCCGTCTATGCCGGCGTCGGCAACGCCACCTTCTTCCATACCACGGGCGTCTCGCCGTCCTGGCGCAACAGCTTCCTGCGCGTCGGCCAGGTCGGCAGCCATATCTTCTATCGTTTCGGCGGCCGCGCCGGCTCGTCCAACGCCTTCAGCTACGCCGCTCGCGGCTCGACCGGCGCGGACGTCCAGCGCGCCGTCTATGCCGGCATCGATCCGGGCGAGACGGTCCGTCAGGCGGGCCAGGCGATCGCCTACACCGCCTTGCTGGCCCAGGAAAACATGACGTCCGGCAACGAGACGACGGCGGCTGCGACCGAGACGCCCGCCCCGGCCCTCACGCCCGCGCCTCTGGCGACGCCCGTCTCCGGTTCGGCCCAGCCGACCGCCGTGGACTCCGCCGTCAGCAGCGCACCTCAGGTCTGATCGACCGCCTGGCGTTCCTGAACCTGCCAGTGAATGGTCAGGTTCTGCTTCAGATTTCCGTAGCGACCCTGCCGGCGCGGATCGATGTCAGCGTCGCCCGGGTCGGCCGACGGCACGCCGGTCTCGCGCTCGCGACGATCCGAAATTCCGGCGTCCTCGAGGGAGGCCGCGCCGTGGTCGGCGAAGTTGCGTTGTTCCTTGGGACTCTTCGGGGCCGGGGCGATGGGACTCTCCTTCTGATCTGAAGCAGAAAACCCTTCCGCGACCGGCCTGTTCCTCAGAAAGCGTCCAAGCCGATGTCGAGAACGGGCGCCGAATGGGTCAGGGCGCCCACGGAAATCACGTCGACGCCGGTCTCGGCGATGCCGCGCACGGTGGTCAGATTGACCCCGCCCGAGGCCTCCAGAACTACCTGATGTCCGCCCTCGCGGCGACGCTTCACTGCCTCCGTCAGTTCGGCGTTGTCGAAGTTGTCGAGCATGATCACGTCCGGTCCCTGCCCCTGCGCCACCAGCGCCAGGGCCTGATCGAACTGGGCCAGGCCGTCGACCTCCAGCTCGATCTTCATCAGATGACCGGCCTGCGCGCGGGCGGCCTTCACCGCCTCGACCACCCCGCCGCAGACGACGACGTGATTGTCCTTGATCAGGATGGCGTCATCCAGTCCGAAGCGATGGTTGACCCCGCCGCCGCAACGAACCGCTTGCTTCTCCAGGGCGCGCAGACCCGGCGTGGTCTTGCGCGTATCCGCGATCCGCGCGCTGGTTCCGGCGACCGCCTCGACATAGGTCCGGGTCAGGGTGGCGATGCCGCACATCCGGCCCAGCAGGTTCAGCGCCGTCCGTTCCGCCGACAGGAAGGCGCGGGCGTCGGCCTCGACCTCAGCCAGGATCGCGCCCGCCTCGAAGGCGTCGCCGTCTTTCAGGCGGAGGTCGATGGAGGCCTTTGGATCCATCTCCAGAACCGCCAGCCGCACGCAGTCGATGCCCGCCAGCACGCCCGGCTTTCGCGCCGCGAACCGTGCCCGCATTCGCGCGCCCTCGGGGATGCAGGCGGCCGCCGTCACGTCGCCAGCGCGGCCGAGGTCCTCTGCCAGAGCCATGCGGATGACGGGCAGGATCAATGTGTCCGGAAGCCCGCTCATGCCGCCACCGTCTGCAGGATGTCGCGCCGAAGGCGGGTATGCACCGGTGTCGGCGCCGTCTCGGGATAGTCCGAACGATAGTGGCCGCCCCGGCTCTCACGCCGGGCCAGGGCCGCCTCGGCGATCAGCCGCGCCGCGACCAGGGCCGGCGGTGCGCCGTGGGCCGCCTCCAGCCGGTCGATCAGGGCGATCAGCCGCGTCAGGCCGATCGCATCCCGCACCACGCCCGCGTCCGCGCTCATCGCCGCGCGCAGTTCGGCATGGGCCGCTTCGGGCAGGTCACTGACCACAGTGCCGACGACGACCGGTCCCTTGACTGCAGCCTGTCTGGCCGCCTCGCGCCCCGTCCGCCGACCGAAGGCTGCAGCCTCCAGTAAGGAGTTGGACGCCAGCCGGTTGGCGCCGTGAACCCCGGTCGCCGCGCATTCGCCGACGGCATAGAGGCCTTCGAGCGAGGTCCTGCCGTCCGGATCGGCCGCGATCCCGCCCATGTGATAGTGGGCCGCTGCCGCCACCGGGATCGGGGTCACGCGCGGGTCCAGACCGGCCCGCATGCAGGCCGCAAACACGGCCGGAAACTCAGTGGGGAAATGCTCGCCGATCGCCGTGCGCGCATCGAGGAAGGCTCCGCGCCCGGCCGCCCGCGCGGCGTGCACCGCCCGCGCCACCACGTCCCTCGCCTTGAGGTCCGCACCGTCGGCGTCGCCCAGAAGGAACCGCCCGTCCCGGTCGATCAGCCGGGCGCCCTCGCCCCGCAGGGCCTCGGTCGCCAGCGGCATGGGGTCGAGGCCGACGTCGATGGCCGTAGGGTGGAACTGCACGAACTCCGGGTCGAGGATTTCCGCCCCCGCCGCCCAGGCCAGGGCCATGCCCTCGCCCTTCAGCGCCACCGGCGTGGTCGTCGCGCCGAACAGGCCGCCCGCCCCGCCGGTTGCCAGCACCACGGCGGGCGCCAGGACTTCGACGATACGGCCGCTCGGATGTTCGATCACTGCGCCGCGCACGCGACCGGTCCCGTCCTGGATCAGGGCACGCAGCCGCGCGTCCTCCCACACCGTGATGTGCGGTGCCGCCCGCACCGAAGCCACCAGCGCCGACAGGATCGCCCGCCCCGCGCCGTCGCCGCCGACGCGCGCCACCCGCGCCATCGAATGGGCCGCCTCGAGACTGACCGAGAACTCGCCGGCGGCGTCCCGGTCGAACGGCGCGCCCAGCGACGCCAGCCATTCCACCGTGCCCTTGCCCTCGTCGGTCAGGACCTCGGCCGCATGGTGGTCGACCAGACCAGCCCCCGCCGCCTCGGTGTCCTTCAGGTGCAGGGCCGGGTTGTCGGTCTTCGACAGGGCCGCCGCCACGCCGCCCTGGGCCCAGGCGCTGGACGCGGCCTGAAGCAGGGGCGCGGGGCTGACGACGATGACAGGCGCGGGGGCTGCCGAAAGCGCGGCCGACAATCCGGCCAGGCCGCCGCCGATGATCAGCGGGCCGTCGTGATGGGTGCGGCTCACCGGTCGAAGCCGATGAAGCGGGCGGCGATCTCGAATGCGCCCTGAGGCGAGCCCTCGGACAAGGGCAACAGGACGCCGATCGCGGCGGCCCCGCACAGGGCGCCCGTCAGCAGGAACAGGACCAGAGACTTGCCGGCCTCGGGCCAGGTCAGCTTCTTCTCGCCCGGCCGCCATGCGCCGCGACGCAGGGATCCCAGGATCGCGATGGCCAGAAAAACTGCGAGGATGTAGCGCCCTGTCGAGACGCCCCACCAGACCGCCAGCGCCCCGATGGCGATCAGGGCGGCCTTCTCGACCATCGGATCGATGCGGGCCAGCACAGGCCCGAGCGCCTTGGAGCCGTCCAGCGGCGGCGCGGGCGCCAGGTTCACCAGATTGATCATGGCGATGAAGAAGGCGCCCAGCATCCACTCCTGATCGCCGGTCGCAAACCACAGGCCGACGGCGGGCAGGACGGCGAGCAGGCCGAAGGCCGGTCCTGCCAGCGACACCAGCACCCCGTGCCATTCGCTCTCGGGATTGCGCTGACCTCGCGCCAGCCCGCCGAGGAAGGGAATGATGTAGATCTTTGCCGGCCCCATCCCGAGCCGGTTCATCGCCAGAACATGACCGTATTCGTGCACCAACAGGCCGAAGATCGCCGCGACCGCGACGACCCAGCTGCCGCTCATCAACCAGATGAACCCGCCGAGCAGCAGGGTCGAACCGATCGCCCACGGCAGGCTCTGGCCCTTGTCGATAACCGGCGCGCCGGGGCTGGACGACGGAACTGCGGTCGTTGGTTGCGCGATCGGCTTCGGCGTGGAACCGTCGCGCGATCCCCAGGGGCCATCCGTCATATCAGCTCCACCGCGACATGGTGCTTCGCCTTGACCATGTCGTAGCGCGCCGGGATCGCGGGCGGCGGCAGGTCGATCATTCGCTGCACGGCGAGCGCGGCTTTCGCGATCATCTCTTCTGGCACCGTGACCTCGAACTTCATGTCGCGCAGGCAGTCGCGGATGTTCTCCAGCGTGATCCGTTTCATGTAGGGGCACATGTTGCACGGGCCGATGAAGTTCACTTCCGGCACGTCGCCCTTGATGTTGGCGGCCATCGAGCATTCGGTGATCAGCACCACCTGCTTCGGCTTTCTGGACATCACATAGTCGGTCATCGCCGCCGTTGATCCGGCGAAGTCGGCGGCCGCCAGCACGTCCTCAGGACATTCGGGGTGGGCGAGAATCTGGGCGCCCGGATAGGCCTCGCGCATCTCGGCGATGTCGGCGACGGTGAACCGCTCATGCACGATGCAGCGGCCTTTCCAGGCGATGATGCCGATGTTGGTCTGGGCCGCGACGTTGCGGGCCAGGAACTCGTCGGGGATCAGGATGACGCGATCGACGCCCCATTCCCTGGCCGCCCATTCCACCACCTGAACGGCGTTGGCCGAGGTGCAGCAGATGTCGGTCTCGGCCTTCACGTCGGCCGTGGTGTTCACATAGGTGACGACCGGCAGCCCCGGATATTTCTGCTTGATCAGGCGCACGTCGGCGCCGGTGATCGCTTCGGCCAGCGAACAGCCCGCCTTCAGATCCGGGATCAGGACGGTCTTCTCGGGGCTCAGGATTTTCGAGGTCTCGGCCATGAAGTGCACGCCCGCCTGGACGATCACCTTCGCGTTCGACCGCGCGGCCTCCTTCGCCAGCCCCAGGCTGTCGCCGACATAGTCGCCGACGCCGTGGAAGATGTCGGGCGTCATATAGTTGTGGGCCAGGATGACGGCGTCCCGCTGCTTCTTCAGCAGGTTGATCTCGTGGATCAGCTGGGCCTGGACCGGCCATTCCATCGGGGTGACGAACGCCTTGACCTTCTCCCAGACAGGGGCGGTCTCGGCAGCCAGTTCCGGCGACATTCCCAAGGTCTGGGCTGCGTGCGCCATCGACGTCATCTCCCTGGGCGACACCGCCCGAATGACTTATGCTCAACATTAGCATAAGTGCGGTTAAGATAGGCCTGTCGGCCCGGGATGCAAGAGGCTGACACGATCTCCGTCATCGCGAACCGAGCCGTGCGGCGTGACGGAATCGCGCAGGCTTCCAGTCTGTGCCGCGCGCGCCATCGTTCGCTGATGCGAAGTGGGCTGCGACGGTTTTGGGGCGACATCTGCCGCGATCCGGCTATGACGGAGAAATATCCTCCGCGAAATCGCCTCCAAGCCCGTCCATCATGCAAGAAACTCTCCGCCGCATCCTCACCGCCAGAGTCTATGACGTGGCGATCGAGACGCCGCTCGACCCGCTGCCGCGCCTCGCCGCGCGGCTCGGCCGGCCAGTGCTGCAGAAGCGCGAGGACCTGCAGCCGATCTTCTCGTTCAAGATCCGCGGCGCCTACAACAAGATCGCCACCCTGAGCCCGGACCAGCTGGCGCGCGGCGTCATCTGCGCGTCGGCCGGCAACCATGCCCAGGGAGTCGCCTTCGCGGCCCGTCGGCGCGGCGCGGTCTCGACCATCGTCATGCCGGTCACCACCCCGCCCATCAAGGTCGCCGCCGTGCGCGCGCTGGGCGGCAATGTCATCCTCCACGGCGACGCCTTCGACGAGGCCTTTGCCGAGGCGAGCCGCCGCGCGGCCGAGACCGGCGCGGTCTTCATCCACCCCTTCGACGACCCCGACGTCATCGCCGGCCAGGGCACGGTCGGGCTGGAGATCACCCGACAACACTCCGAGCCCATCGCCGCCATCTTCGTCCCCATCGGCGGCGGAGGCCTGGCCGCCGGCGTCGCGGCCATCGTGAAGTTCCTGCGACCCGAGACGAAGGTCATCGGCGTCGAGCCGGTCGACGCCGCCTCGATGAAGGCCGCCATTGAGGCGGGCGAGGTCGTGACCCTGGATCAGGTCGGCCTGTTCTGCGACGGTGTCGCCGTGCGCCGCGCCGGAGCCGAGACCTTCCGCCTGTGCCGGGACCTGCTGGACGAGATCGTCACCGTCGACAACGACGCCATCTGCGCCGCCATCAAGGACATCTTCGACGACAGCCGCGCCGTCGCCGAACCCTCCGGGGCGCTCGCCCTCGCGGGCCTCAAGGCCTGGGCCGCCGTCCATCCGGAGACGGCCGCAGACGGCGCCCTGATCGCCATCAACTCGGGCGCGAACGTCAACTTCGACCGCCTGCGCCACATCGCAGAGCGGGCCGAGATCGGCGAGGGGACGGAGGCGCTTCTGGCCGTCGCCATGGACGACGACCGCGCCGTCTACAGCCGCTTCCTCTCGGCGCTCGATGGCCGGTCGGTGACCGAGTTCAACTATCGCTGGTCTGGCGAGGGCCGCGCCCACATCTTCGTCGGCGTCGCCATCAAACAGGGTCCGCACGAGAAGGACGACCTGATCGCCGCCTTGCGCGTCGACGGCTATGCGGTCGAGGACATGAGCGACAACGAAACGGCGAAGCTGCATGTGCGTCACATGGTCGGCGGCCGCGCCACCGGCCTGCCGCACGAGCGTATCCTGAGGTTCGAATTCCCCGAACGTCCCGGCGCCTTCCTGCGCTTCCTCAACAGCCTGAAGCCGGCCTGGGCCCTGACCCTGTTCCACTATCGCAACCATGGCGACGATGTCGGCCGGGTGCTGGCCGGCATCTCGGTGCCGCCCGCCGAACAGCCGGCCTTGAACGTTGCGCTCGCCACGCTCGGCTATCCTTACGTCGACGAGACCGACAATCCGGCCAGCCGGCTGTTCCTCGACGGTACGTGAGGACCCTATCCCCGGCGCTAAAGCTTGCGAAACACCTTTGGGCCAGGTTGAGGCGTGCTCCTCCGTTGCGTACCCTTGTTGTTCAAAGCCCTGCTGCTCGGTCTCGCCGTGCTGGTGGCCGCGCCGACCCTGGTCCTCGCCAAGAACCCGGCCCCTCGCGATCCATTGGCCCTGGCCGCTGCTGTCGAGCGCCGGGCCGGCGCCACGACCTTCGCCCAGCTCGAAGCCTTCGGTCAGACGGCCCTGCGCACGCCCGGTCGGGAGGGGTTGAACCGGCTCTACCACGTCGTCTGGACCAACCTGAACCAGGGTGATTTCGAGGGCGCGACGCGGTGGAACCTGCAGCTCGCCGCCGCTGCAGGCCTGCAGGGCGACGCGCGCTATACGAAGATCGCCTATCTCAACGCCCTGACCATCCGCTACGACACGGGCGAGGACGCCGCCGCCGTCGAGATGGAGAAGATCGCCAGGACGGAATCCGACTGGTTCGTCCGCGCCCACGCCACCCGAATCCATGCCCTCGCCCTGATGGACCAGGACCGCCTCGGCGAAGGGCTGAACCTGCTCAACGAGGCCATGAGCCTGATCCCCGAGAATGAGGCCTTCGCCGACACGGCGCGCGCGGGTCTGTGGGAGGTGACCGGGATCGGCCTGATGAAGCTGAACGACATCCGCGGCGCCACCGACGCCTTCGGTCGGTTCGAGCTGGACTACAGCAATCCCGCCTATCCCCGGCCCGACTTCGACGCCGTCTACAACCTGGTCAGTATGGAGGTTCAGGTCGGCGACCAGCCCCTGGCCGAGCGGTTGTTCGCGGTCCACCACCGCTTGGCGACGCGCGCAGGGGTGGAGAGTCTGACCGTCTATGACGCCAACCTGTGCGCCATGGTGGCGCAGGGCGCCGACGATCCGTCCCGACTGCTGCGCTGCCTCGCGCCCTATGGCGAAAGCCTGGGCGCGGCCGAGTTCCTGGCCCCCCACATCCTGCCGCTCCGCGCCATGGCTCGCGCCCGCACCGGCGACGTGAACGGGGCGCGGCGCGACGTCGCCGAGATCCATCGTCGCCAGGCCGCGGGCGAGTTTCGCGACGAAGGCCTGTCACAGGTTCTGCATGCCGAGGCCGAAGTCCTCCAGGCCCAGGGCCGCTCGCGCGAAGCCTTCGACCTGCTTCGCCGCCATTCGGAAGAAGAATCCCTTCAGCAGACGCGCCGCTTCAGCGACGGCATCGGCCAGGTCACTTCGGAGATGCGGAACCAGTTGCGGGAGCGCCGCCATCAGCTGGAGACCGCCCGCGCCAACACCGCGCTCCAGGCCGACGTCATTGATAGCCAGCGCTGGATCGTCGGCATCGGCGTGGTCTTCCTCCTCAGCGCCGCCGCCCTGCTGTTCCGTCAGTGGCGCCTGACCGGCCATCTGCGCTTCGCCCGCCGCCGCGCCGAGGATGCCAACCGGGCCAAGTCCGAGTTCCTGGCCAATATGAGCCACGAGATCCGCACGCCTCTGAACGGGGTCGTGGCCATGGCCGACGCCCTGTCGCGTCGCGCCCTCGACGACGCCGAGCACGAGATGGTCGAGATCATCCGCTCGTCAGGCGTGACCCTGGAACGGCTGCTCTCCGACATCCTCGACAGCGCCAAGATCGAGGCCGGTCAGGTGACCATCGAGACCGCGCCCTTCGCACTCGGCCAAGCGGTCAAAGACATCGCCGCCCTGTGGAGCTTCAAGGTTGAGGGCAGCCCGGTCGCCCTGGTTGTCGAGCTCGACCCGACGCTGGAGCGGACGGTCGTCGGCGACGTCGTCCGCGTGCGCCAGATCCTCGCCAACCTCGTGTCCAACGCCCTGAAATTCACCAGCGCCGGCGCCGTGACCCTGCGCGTCGAGCCGGTCGGCGACGATCGTGTCCGCTTCTCCGTCACCGACACCGGCGTCGGCTTCGACGCGGAGCAGAGGGCGCGAATCTTCACCCGCTTCCAGCAGGCCGACGGCTCGATCACCCGGCGCTTCGGCGGCACCGGCCTGGGCCTCGCCATCTCCCGTGACCTCGCCGTGCTGATGGGTGGCGAACTGGACTGCGAGTCGACCCCAGGCGAGGGCTCGCGTTTCTGGTTCGAACTGCCCCTGCCCGCCGCCGTGGTCGAGGAGGCGGTCGCCGGCGCGATGGACGACGCCGCGCCGGAGGGCTTGCGCATCCTGCTGGCCGACGATCATCCGGCCAACCGCAAGGTTATCGATGTGCTGCTGGCCCCGACCGGAGCGACCCTGATCGCCGTCGAGAATGGTCAGGAGGCGCTCGACGCCTTCGCCGGAGGCGGCTTCGACCTGATCCTGATGGACATGCAGATGCCCGTCATGGACGGCCTGACCGCCACCGCCGCCATCCGCGCCCTCGAGGGCGAGCGCGGCCTCGCCCGCACCCCGCTCCTGATGCTGACCGCCAACGCCATGGCCGAGCATGTCGAAGCCGGTCGTCTCGCCGGCGCCGACGGCCACCTCGCCAAACCCGTCACCACCCAGACCCTGTTCGCCGCCATCGCCGCCGCCCTCGACGCCGTGGAACCGGACATGGCGGAAGAGGTCAGCGCGGCCTGACCTCTCAGAGGGTCGCGCCTTCGTGGGCCAGCAGCCAGCGTTTGCGCTCGAGCCCGCCAGCATAGCCCGTCAGGGTCCCGTTCGCCCCGATCACCCGGTGGCAGGGCACGATGACCGCGATGGGGTTCTGGCCGTTCGCCAGCCCCGCCGCCCGGACCGCTTTCGGCGATCCGATGGCCACCGCCAGCTGACCGTAGCTGCGCGTCTCGCCGGCCGGGATGGCCCTGAGCGCGGCCCATACGGCGCGCTGGAAGACCGTGCCACCCGTCCGGACCTTCAGCCCGTCCAGCGCCCGCGCGTCCCCGGCGAAATAGGCCTCGACCGCGCCGCGCACCGCCCCCGGCGCTCGACCCGCGACAAGCTCCGCGTCCGGCGCATGGCGACCCAGCAACCGCATCATGCGCGGCTCGTAGTCGGCGAAGTCCAGCGCCCGCACAGCGCCGTCCGTATCTGTGACCAGCAGCACCTCGCCGACCGGCGTCGCGATACGGTCCAGGGTCAGGGTCTCAGGCTGCGCGCCAGAGTCGCGAGTTGTCATCGTCGTTCTCCATCGGTTTTTCTCTCCTCCCCGTCGCCGAAGGGCGATGGGGAGGTGGCTCATCGCGATCAGCGATGAGACGGAGGGGGCGACTCCGTCGTGCCGATTGAACGCTGTCGTCCCTCACCTCGACCGCCGTGTCGCCCCCTCCGTCACGCCGCCTGACGGCACCGCGCCACCTCCGCATCCGCTTCGCGGACAGGGAGGAGACCGTTCAACTTGAGGTGCAGCGCGCCATAGGCCCGCCACGGCCGCCACAGCTCCGCCCGGTCCGCCAGCGTCGCGTCGTTTAATCGATCACTCGGGGCGTCCTCGCCCGCGTCAATCCAGTCGCCCGGCAGCCGCAGTCCCGGCCGCGCCTCGACCAGAGGCTTCAGCATCGGATCGACCGACAGGTCGCGCGCAATGGCTTCGGGGTCGGCGGACAGGTCGAACACCCGGCGCACCCGCGCTAGGATGCCCGGCAGGGCCTTCAGGTCGCTGGCCTCGACGCAGACCTCCAGCCGACCGGGCTTGCCCAGCGTCGCCGAGACGAAGCCGTCGGCGCCGTCGACATCCCGGATCAGATCGCGCGACCAGGTCCGGCCCTCGCCCCTGTCGCCCCGCGCCTTCAGGGCGGCGAACATCGCGTCCTGGTCATAGGGTGGGCGCCAGGACAGACCCAGCTTCACCCCCTCGCCCGGCGGCCGCTCGGCCCGACGACGCAGTTCCGAGGGTGCGCGGCGATACAGGGCCTGGAAGGTCTCGTTGAACCGCCGCACCGAACCGAAGCCCGACGCATGCGCCACCTGCGCCATCGACAGGTCGGTCTCGTGGATCAGGGCCTTGGCCAGCAGCACGCGCCGCGTCTGGGCCACGCTGACCGGGGCCGCGCCGAGGTGCTGTTTGAACAGCCGCCGCAGCTGGCGCTCGCCGACCCCCAGCCGTCCGGCCAGGGCGTCGACGTCGGCCTCGTCCAGCGCCCCCGCCTCGATCAGGGCCAGGGCCCGGCTGACGGTGTTCGACGTGCCCCGCCACGCCCCCATGTCGGGCGCCGTCTCTGGCCTGCAACGCAGGCAGGCGCGGAAACCGGCTTCCTCAGCCGCCGCCGCCGTGACCACGAAGACCATGTTCTCGCGCTTCGGCGTCCGGGCGGGACAGACCGGACGGCAGTAGATGCCCGTCGTCTTCACGCAGCCGAAGAACCGGCCGTCGAACCGGACGTCGCGCGTCAGAACGGCCCGGTAGCAGGCCTCCTGATCCAGGGTCTCGGCGCGCGTTTCCATGCCGCGAAGATGGCCCTTCCCCGATGGGAAGTCTCGCGGTTTTCGGACATTGCCGTACATTCCTCCCCCATCGGGGGAGGGGGACCACGAAGTGGTGGAGGGGGCTCACCCCAGACACCGAGTGCGTAGCTGGCCCCCTCCGTCACGTCGCGAAGATACGCCGCGCCACCTCCCCCGATGGGGGAGGATTAAGCCCGCACGGCCCGCCAGGCGTTGGCGACGATCGTATAGACGAGGCTGACCGCGCTGATCGCCAGGGCCCAGGTCAGGATCAGCGACAGGGTCGAGGCCACGCCGGTCAGGTCCCGTTCGCTCTCGCGAAGCTCGCGCAGCCGGTCGAAGTCCAGCAGCACCCCGTCCCCCGCGATCCGCGCCTGTTCCGCGCCGACGCTGAGGGTGAACCAGTGACCCGCCTCGGAGATGTTCCAGGTCAGCCACAGGCCGGCGGCGGCGACCAGGATCGCCAGCACCGCCCGCATCCGCGCCGCCTGCGGCCGGATCAGGGTGAACAGGTCGATCCCCATCTGGCCCAGGGCGTAGAGCAGCACCGGGACGAACAGCACGGCCCAGATCGGCGCCGGCGAGACCGAGACCAGGTCGCCGTCGATCCGCATGACGCTCAGGCCGGGGAAGTGAACCAGCCCCACCCACCACAGGACGAACAGCCCGACCGCGAGGAAGGAGAAGGCCGCCTCGGCCCCGAAATCCCGAGTGCCCCGCATCGCCCGGGTGCGCCACATCGGCCGCAGGCCCGACCCGGATCCCGCGCCCATCCTGTCACTCGCGCTCTTCACGCTCGCGCCCCACCAGGACGGGTCGGACAGGCCGAAGGCCGACAGGTCCTGGACCCGCCAGTCGGTGAGCCATTTCGGCCGGATGGCGTAGTGCTCCATGATCGCCCCGGCCAGGGTCAGGGCCCCGATCAGGGTCAGACCGGAACCGAAGAAGCCGTGGAACGACTGGGCGATGTCCTGACCCGCGTCCGCCGTGCCGCTGATCAGCCGGATGAACAGGCCGATGCCCGAGACGACCAGCAGGATCAGAAGCCCCGCCTTCACCCCGTACAGCCAGTAGGGAAACAGCTCCGGTCCGATCAGCGAATCCGGCCCCTTGCGATAGCGCGCGGCCACGACCAGCGGATGGCCGATCTCCTTCAGGATCACCTCGCGCTCGTCGTCGGCCAACGACCGGCCCAGCGTCTCTTCCCTGGCCTCGACGCGGCTCAGGATCAGATCGCGCAGCTCGGCGACGATGTCGTCGCGTTCCTCCACCGACAACTGGGCCGCGACAGCCTCCAGATAGCGTTCCACCATGTCCATGGCCTTGCCCCTCAGTCCTGAAATGTCAGAGAATCTTGTCGAGCGAGGCATTGATGCCCCGCCATTCGCCAGCGAGCCGTTCCAGCATCGCCACGCCCATCGGCGACAGGACGTAGAAGCGCTTTTTCCGCTTCTCCTCCTCGCGCCATTCGCTCAGCAGCAGCCCCTGCGACTCCAGTCGGCGGAGCAGCGGATAGAGGGTCGATTCCTCCATCTCCAGCCCGTCGGCGGCCAGGGCCTGACGCAGGGTGTAGCCGTAGCGCTCGGTCCGCAGGCAGGCGAGCACCGCCAGCACCAGCGACCCGCGCCGCAGCTCCAGCCGCATGCTCTCGAAGAGTTCGATGTCGATCGCCACGCGGCCCGTTCCTCACGTCACATAGTGTGTGACACACAGTGTATGCGACATACTGTGTGAGGGAGTCAAGCGCGACGCGGACCTGGAACAGGGCCCGCCTGACGACGGGCCCCGTAAAGGTAGACAGCTGATCGACCCCAGCTACTCCGTCAGGAAGAACAGCCCTTCGACCGTCGTTCCGAGCGCCCGCGCCAGTTCCAGCGCGAGCAGGGTCGAGGGGACGAAGACCCCGTTCTCGACCGTGTTGATCGTCTTGCGCGACACCCCCGCCCGCTCGGCCAGTTCAGCCTGGGTCAGGCCGGCGGCAGTGCGGATTTCCTTGAGGCGAGACCCGAGTCGGGCGTCACCCATCCTTGCCGAACTCCCGATCGAGCCAGGCGAAGCGGATGCCGGCCGTAGCTCCGGCGCCGGCCAGCACGAGGGGCAGGGCTGCGATCCCCGTCTCAGGCCGCCACAAGCCGAGGCCGAAGGCGACGGTCGCTCCGACCATCAGGACCACAAAGGCCGCGGCGATCGCCCGCGCCCGCAGCACCCCGGTCAGCTCGTCTTCCAGGAAACGCTTGTTGGCGCGGGTCTGATGATCCCAGCCCATCGTGATCGAGGCGATCAGCCACGCATAGATTACCGGCAGGGGCGCACTGACATAGTCCCCAAAACTCCCTTCACCTGCCAGAATGTCCTGCATCGCCAGCGTCGACTGTACGAGGAGGGCCAGGGTCACCAATGGGAAAATCCACAGCTGGCGCACCCGCTGCGCCTGCAGCCGGTCACGCTTCAGGGGCTCGGTCTCGCTGCGCCAGCCGTTGGCGCCCGGCCGCAGAATCCAGGCCAGGATCGCTCCGCCCAAGGCCAGGCCGACGCCGACCCCGGCCAGCACGCCCCATCCCGTGGCCGCGTCGCCCGTGCGTTGCGACCCCATGACGAACCCGAACCCCGACATCATCGCGCCCAGCACGATCGTCGCCAGGGCGGTGGCGAACTTCCTGCGCCGCGCCCGCGCTTCCTTCCGCATCTCCCTGTCGTCCATCGCCGTCATCTCCGTCTCTGGTTCATGTCACCTTGGGGTTACATATCACCTATAGGTTACACGGCGTCAAGCGGTCAGATCAGCAGCGCCCCCTCGTGGCGCAAAAGCCAGGTCTTGCGCTCCAGCCCGCCACCGAACCCGACCATCGCTCCATCGGCGCCCACGACCCGGTGGCAGGCCAGCACCAGCGGGATCGGGTTCCGGTTCAGGGCCGCCCCCGCCGCCTGGGCCGCGCCCGGCTCCCCGGCCCGCCGCGCCATCTCGCCGTAGGACATCGTCTGGCCGACCGGCGCCTCCCACAGGGCGCGCCAGACCCGGGCCTGAAATCCGTCACCCGCAGCCGCTCCATCCAGCGACCAGTCGATCCGCATCAAGGCCTGCAGGTCACCGTCGAAATAGTCGGCCAGCGGGCGCGCTATCGCTTGCGGCGCCTCGCCCGCGTCCATCGCCGCGCCCGGATACTCCCGCCCCATCGCCCGCCTGAGCCCGTCACCGGATGACACGCCCCTCAACCGGCCGGCCTCGTCAACCGCGAGCGCCAGCACGCCGATCGGCGAGGCGATCCCGGACGCGATCAGCCTCACGGCTGCATCAGGGCGTTCAGCGCGCCATAGTCCATCGCTTCCGCAGCCTGCGGATTCGAATCCCCGTCCGCCAGGAAACCGCGCGTCAGCCGGTCCGCCGTCGCATAGGCCGCTGCGGAGAGGTTCGACCCCGCGCTCAGCCGCCGCACGCCCAGCGCCTCCAGCCCCTTCGCATCCGGGAGCGCCGGCCGCGCCGGCAGGTTCAGCGGCAGGCCCAGATCCACCAGGGCCGTGATCGTGTCCGCATCCGTCACGCCCGGCATGAACAGGCCGTCGGCCCCGGCCGCGCGGTACAGCGCCGCCCGCCTGACCGCTTCCTGCAGCCGCGCCTCGACCGGTCCGATCCCTCTCAGCCACAGGTCGCAGCGGGCGTTGATGAAAAGCTCAGGGCCTACCGACCCGCGCACCGCCGCGATCTTGTCGGCCAGCGCCTCCGCCGTCCCGTCCGCGTCCTCGATGTTGATCCCGACCGCGCCGGTCTCCCAGGTCCGCCGCACGAAGGCCGCGGCCCCCTTCGGCTCGTCGGAGAAGCCGCCCTCGACGTCCGCGCTGACCGGAACCACGCCCGCCACCCGGATCATCCGCGCCAAGGTGCCCAGCAACTCAGCCTCCGGCGGCGTCGCTCCGTCCGGCCAGCCCAGCGCCCAGGCCACGCCCGCGCTGGTCGTCGCCACCGCCTTCGCCCCTGCCGCAATCGACAGGGCGGTCGAGGCCGCGTCCCAGGCGTTGGGCAGGATCAGCAGGCCGGAACCATGGAGGGCGTGGAAGGTCTCGCAAGCCGACATCGATGATCTCCTTTTGTTCCTCCGACCATGGCGCGCTTCGCCACGGGAGTCTCGCGGGAATCGGACAGTATTGAGAACCGGCGAAAGGCCTATTTATGCGTCCAGGGGCGGTTGGCGCCCGGCGTGACCCCGGCCGCCTGTTCGCGCTGGAAGCGCCCGCCGCGCGGCGGCTTCGGCCGGGCGTCCAGCTTCGCGGTCTTGAGCCGCAAGGCCTTCTGCGCCGGCGTCTCTCCCACCGGACCGTCGGTCGAGGGCGTTGAGGTCTGGTCGGGCTGATCGGTCATGCCCGGACCCCTAGCACGCGGGCGGCCATGGCGCCTGTCGTATCGCGGCGGATGAGCCGCACGGCAACCTTAACCGCCGCACGCCGTTCTGCTGACCGTAGGCAGGCGAAACCGCCGGAGAGCACCCCCATGAATTCGATCAAGACCTTTACGGCCATCGCGGCCGGCGCCGCCGTTATCTCGATGGCCCCTCTCGCCCAGGCCCAGACGCCCTATGGCCAGTCCGGCTCACAGCAGCCGACCGGCCAGGAAGTCTTCGGCCAGATCCTGCAGAACCTGTTTGGTGGTCAGACGTCCGGTTCGATCGACGCCGAATGGAGCCGTGGGCGTCGCGCGCTCGGCGCCCAGCAGACCACCTTCAACAGCCGCCTGGACGCCCAGGTCCGCTCAGGCTCACTGTCTTCCTGGTCCGCCGATCGAATTCGCACGGACTATGACGCTCTGGTGCAGCTGGAGGCCCGCTACGGCCAGGACGGGCGCTTCACGACCCAGGAGCGTCAGGACCTGACCACCCGCTACAACGCCCTGACCTCAGCGCTCGAGGACGGCGGCTACGGCGACGACATCGGCGGCTACCAGTCTGCCGCCGACGGCCGGGCGGACTTCGAAGCTCGCGTTGACGCCGCCGTGCGCGCCCGCACGCTGACCCGCACCGACGCCACGCGCCTGCGCAGCGATTACGCGGCCATCGTTTCGGTCGAGGCCGGCTTCCAGCGCGACGGTCTCAGCGCCCGCGAGCGCCAGGATATCGAGGCCCGCCTCGACACCATCGACGCCCGCGTCCCGGGCGGAAACTACGGCAACGGCGGCGGCTGGCAGCAGACTCCGCGCGATCGCCTGAGCGCCATCGAACGCGTCCTCTACACCCTGCCGCGCGGCCAGCAGGACGCCATCCGGGTCCAGTTCGAGGACCTGACCCGACTCGAGGCGGCGTATTCGCGCACCCGCCCGTCCAGCGACGACACGGCCTATCTGGACCGCCGCATCGGCGAGCTCGAGGTCCAGGCGCGCGTTCGGCGCTAGACCGAACCCGCATCCGTTCCGGGCCGAGCCCAGGCCGCAAAGACCATGAAGGCCTCGCACGCTCCAGCGTGCGGGGCTTTTTCGCATTCACGGCGCGGAAACCGGGTCCGTGGAGTTCACCGGCCAGGCGGCCCGCCGCTGGATCGGCGACACCTCTTTCGGCTAGGCTGTCGTCATGCTGGTCTATCGTCGTCAGGCCGCCGCCGCCCGCCTTCGCGGCGTCGTGCGCGGCTACCAGGAAAGGACAGGCCTCCTGTCCGGCCCGGGGGTGGTGACGCCACTGACTGCGCGTCCGAACGCCTTCATCGAGATCTATACGGCCACGCCCTACTGGGCCGATGTGGGGTCCGGGTTCGCAGCGGCGCCGGACGCCGTGATCGTGGGGCCCCAGACCCGGCGCCATACCGATCTGCTGATGCGTGGCGAGATCTGCGCCTTCAATATCCAGTTTCAGACCGGAGGCCTCAACCGGCTGCTGGGGCTGCCCATGGAGGAGATGGCGGATGCCGCCCATGCTGCGGACCGGGTGGGCGGATCGAGACTTTCGGAGCTCAGGGCCGTGGTCGAGGCCGCATCCGGGTTCGAGGGCCGTGTCGCCGCCGCCGAAGCCTGGCTGTCGGTGTGCATGCAGACCGCGCGCCCTCGCGATGCGGTCGATCAGGCGGCGGACATCCTGCGCCGGATGCGCGGCGCGGTCCGCATCGACGTCCTGGCCGAACGCGCGGGGCTGGGCGAACGCCAGTTCCATCGACGCTTCACCGCCCAGGTCGGGGTCCCGCCGAAACTCTATGCCCGCATCGTGCGGTTCGACGCGATGGTGGCGGATCGAGATCGCGACCCGTCCCGCAAATGGGCCGCCCTGGCCCAGGAGCACGGCTATTTTGACCAGTCCCATCTCCAGCGGGACTTCCATGCCTTCGCCGGAACCGCCCCCGGCGGATTCGCCTCGCCGCTTCCGATCATCCGCACATGACCGATCCTTCCTAGCCCGCCCGGGCGGGCGCGTGGCTGAGTGGGTTCCGTCCGAACGGAAATGGCATCATGCACCGCCGCCACGCCCTTCTCGGCCTGTTTTCCCTTCCTGTCGCAGGAACCGCCATGACCGCCCTCGCCCAGCCCTCCGCCGACAGCCACGCCGATATCCACGCCTGGCTGGATCAGCACGCCGCAGCCTGGAACGCCAACGACGTCGCCGCCATGTACGCCCGCGCCGCCCCCGATCTGCACTGGATCAACGTCGTCGGGATGCACTGGAAGGGCCTGCCCGCCGTGATCCATGCGCACGAGGTCTCTTTGCCATCATGTTCCATGATGTGCCCCTGACCCTTCTGGGCGTGGACAGCGTCGTCGAGACCGCGCCGGAGTTCCGGGTCTGCGTCGCCCGCTGGGTGCTGGGCGACTACACCACGCCGTCGGGGCAAACGGTCGTGGCGGAAACCAACCGCATGACCCTGGTCTTCTCGGGACGGGACGACGGCCTGCAGCTACGCCACGTCGCCAACATCCGCATCGATCCGGACGCCGCCCGCCACGATCCCGCGCCGGGCTGAGGTCAACGACACAGCCGCCCCTGCTCCGCCTCCAGGTGCAGGTGATCGTGATGCACGGCATTGTAGTCGGGGCTGAGGACGGTGCCGAAGACCTGGCAGCCCTCGTCGCGGATACGGTGCAGGAAGCGCGCCTCGGGCGTGCCGGCGGCCCAGTCGCCCGCCACGGTGATCCGGCGCCCGTCTCTCAACCGCACACCGCTGAAATCCAGCGCCGCCGCCCGCGAATGGGCGCTGGCCCGCGATGTTTCCCCTGAGTCGTTCCGCACGCCCCGGCAGGCATAGACCCCCATGTGGTCGATCTCGACCACGTCCGAGCCGAGCAGTTCGCGCGCCGCCGGTTCCACTGACTGACGCCGCCAGACGCTGACCGCCGCCGCCAGGGCGCAGGTCATGGTGACATCGGACGGCGCCATCCGGGCTGTCGTCCCCATGTCCGGCCCCAGCACCCCCGCCGCCGTCAGGCCGCAGGTTTCGGAGTTCACCCGGTCCGGCGTCGGACTGAACGTCACCCGCGCCGCCTCCAGCTCCGCCTCGCACTGCGCCGGGGTCTGCGTCGCCCGCTGCACGCGGCCGAGCGTCCCACTGTCGATCGGCTGATCGATCACTCCGGCTCCAGGCGCGACATAGACCGACGGCCCGGGGTTCGGCTCCGGAGCGTAGGGCGTGTAGCCCGACGGCGGGACGGTGTTGGGGATCAGACGGCCACAGCCGGACAGGACGACGAGCAGAAGGGCGACCGCGAGGCGTGACGTTCCGGGCATGACCCGAACCTGACAGGATTCGCCGCCCGATTCTGCTGACAGCCTGCTGGCAGCATCCGCATCGGCCGCCCGCGCCTTGACTGGCGACATCTCCCCTCGCGCACTAAGTTCCGTTCATGAACCGTTCTTCGACCCCCAAGGGCTCGGCGCCCGTCATCAAGAAGCCCGTCCACATCCCGAACCAGGGCGTGGCGGAAGCGCCGTCGGCCTTCCTGCGCGACGACAGGACGCCTCTCCCGAAGGCGATGAAGACTATGCCGATGTTTACGCCGGTCACCGGCCCGCGCCTGACGCCGGAGGAGGCGCCGACCTCGCCCGGCGACTGGGTCCCGCACCGTCCCGACCGCCCGTCGAAGTCACTCAAGGGCCGACAGAACAACCGCTTCCGGCTGGAGACCGCTTACACTCCCGCCGGCGACCAGCCCGCCGCCATCGCCGAACTGGTGTCCCAAGCGGCCCAGGGCGACCGCGATCAGGTGCTGCTGGGCGTCACCGGCTCGGGCAAGACCTTCACCATGGCCAAGGTCATCGAGGCGACCCAGCGCCCGGCCCTGATCCTGGCCCCCAACAAGACCCTGGCGGCCCAGCTTTACTCTGAATTTAAGTCTTTCTTCCCGGACAATGCGGTTGAATACTTTGTAAGTTACTACGATTACTACCAGCCTGAGGCCTATGTTCCACGAACAGACACCTATATTGAGAAAGACTCAAGTATAAACGAGCAGATCGACCGGATGCGCCACTCGGCGACGCGGTCGATCCTGGAGCGGGACGATGTGATCGTGGTGGCGAGCGTCAGCTGCATCTACGGCATCGGGTCGGTCGAGACCTATACCGCCATGACCTTCGACCTGAAGGTCGGGGACCAGATCGACGAGTCCAAGCTGCGCGCCGACCTGATCGCCCTGCAGTACAAGCGCAACGACGTCGCCTTCGACCGCGGCATGTTCAGGAAACGCGGCGACACGGTCGAGATCTTCCCCGTCCACCTCGACGACCGGGCCTGGCGCGTCAGCCTGTTCGGCGACGAGATCGAGTCGATCGCCGAGTTCGACCCCCTGACCGGCAAGAAGACCGCCGAGCTGAAGGAGGTCACCGTCTATGCCGCCAGCCACTACGTCACCCCGCGCCCGACGCTGAACCAGGCGCTCGGCGGCATCAAGGCCGAGCTCAAGGAGACGCTCGACTGGATGATCGAGAACGGCAAATTGCTGGAGGCCCAGCGGCTGGAGCAACGCGTGCGCTTCGACCTGGAGATGATGGAGGCGACCGGCTCCTGCGCCGGCATCGAGAACTACAGCCGCTGGCTGACCGGCCGCAGCCCCGGCGAACCTCCGCCGACCTTCTTCGAATACATCCCCGACAACGCCCTGCTGTTCGTGGACGAGAGCCACGTCACCATCGGCCAGATCAACGGCATGTTCCGGGGCGACTATCGCCGCAAATCGACCCTGGCCGAATACGGCTTCCGCCTGCCCTCCTGCATCGACAACCGCCCGCTGAAGTTCGACGAATGGGAGGCGATGCGGCCCCAGACGGTGCACGTCTCGGCCACCCCCGGCCCGTGGGAGATGGAACAGACCGGCGGCGTCTTCGTCGAACAGGTCATCCGCCCGACCGGCCTGATCGACCCCCCGGTCGAAATTCGACCGGTGTCGGGGCAAACGCGAAATCAGGTCGACGACGTCATCGACGAGGTCAAGGCCGTGGCCCGCCAGGGCTACCGCTCCCTGGTCACCGTCCTGACCAAGAAGATGGCCGAGGACCTGACGGAGTACATGCACGAACAGGGCGTGCGCGTGCGCTACATGCACTCCGACGTCGACACGATGGAGCGGATCGAGATCATCCGCGACCTGCGCCTGGGCTCCTTCGACGTCCTGATCGGCATCAACCTTCTGCGCGAGGGGCTCGACATCCCCGAGTGCGGCCTGGTCGCCATCCTCGACGCCGACAAGGAGGGCTTCCTGCGCTCCGAGACCTCCCTGATCCAGACCATCGGCCGCGCGGCCCGCAACGTCGACGGCCGCGTCATCCTCTATGCCGACCGGGTCACCGGCTCGATGGAGCGCGCCATGGCCGAGACCAACCGCCGCCGCGAGCGCCAGGAGGCCTACAACCTCGAACACGGCATCACGCCCGAGAGCGTCAAGCGCGACATCAAGGAGATCCTGGCCAGCCCCTATGAGAAGGACCGCGTCCTGGTCCCCACGGGCGTCAAGGAGGAGAGCCGCCCGTTCGTCGGCAACAACTTCCAGGCCACGCTGCGCGACATGGAGGGCAAGATGCGCGAGGCCGCCAGCAATCTGGAGTTCGAGGAGGCCGGCCGTCTCCGCGACGAGATCAAGAAGCTGAAACTGCTCGACCTGGAGTTCGCCAACGAGATCCTGACCGGGGATGGACAGGATGTGGACGCGTCAGCGCCGAAGCGGTGGCGCAAGGAGGCGCAGGCGGAGGCGCAGGAGCGGTTCAGGAAGGGGCGGTTGTAAGGATTGCGGTAGGAAATCAGTGGATGAAGGTGCTGGACCTAGGGTGGGTAAACGGTATGGTAGCGCCAAACAAGCGGGGCGGGAAAATTATGGAGCTTTCGGAAGCAATTCAGTTGGTCCAACAGGGCAACTCGATCCTGCTTTTAGGAGCGGGGTTCTCCTGCCCCAGCAAAAATAAAGTCCACCGGAATCTCCCGACCGGAGGTCAGCTAGCGACACTCCTGGCAGCAGAACTGGGGCTGCCTGATAAATATCCGCTGGCTGTAGTCGCCTCGCGATTTGAAAAAGCCAAAGGAGAGTTAGCCCTTACCGCGTACCTTTCAGAGACATTCTCTGCGGAATCGGTAACGCCCGATCAAGAGCGGGTTTGCATGTTGCCGTGGCGCAGAGCCTACACCTTAAATTACGACAACGTAGTTGAAAAGATCTATAGCCAACGATTTAAGTCTATCACCAGCTTAAACTATGATTCGCCGATCCGCAGTACAGACGGCGCCATGCAGTATATTCACCTTCATGGAGAGCTGCACTCAGGAAACATGGCGTCTAATTCTCTGGTGCTCGGAAATCAATCATACAACACGCTTCAATCCAGCTCTGGCTGGTTCGCTCGATTTCGTAACGATATAGAACTTGCAGACTGCGTTATCGCTGTTGGGTGCAGCTTATCTGATCTTCATATTTCGAGCTTGTTTTTCAACGACCCGGTCCTGCAAGGAAAAACCTTCTTTGTCGATATAGAGGATATGGATGAGGTCTGGCTCGATAACCTTTCAGAATATGGAAAGGTCGAGCCAATCGGGCTGAAAAAGTTCGCAGATATGATATCCGCGTCCCCGCCGCCCGTTCTAAGAGCCTGAACGAAAAAGAAGTTGGGTGATTTCAGTTCGTTGTGATTCTGTCGGAGTTGCGAAGCTTCGATGGAGACCACGATGGCCTGGACCGAAACCACCCGCCACCAGTATCGGCG